>NZ_JAASRO010000001.1:7014756-7331150 GCF_011761605.1 Kribbella shirazensis
GCATCTCGTGCACCGCGCCGGTCGACATCATCTTGATCCGGTCCCGGTGGGTGAGCTCGCCGTCGACGACCCGGACGTAGGTGACCACGCCGCGGTAGGTGTCGTAGACCGAGTCGAAGATCAGCGCCCGCGGCGGCGCGTCCTTGACGCCCTTCGGCGGATCGACCTGGGCGACGATCTCGCTGAGCAGCTCCTCGACGCCCTCACCGGTCTTCGCCGACACCTTCAGGACGTCCGACGGGCTGCAGCCGATGATGTGCGCGAGCTCCTCGGCGTACTTCTCGGGCTGCGCGCTCGGCAGGTCGATCTTGTTCAGCACCGGGATGATGTGCAGATCGGCGTTCAGCGCGAGGTACAGGTTCGCCAGCGTCTGCGCCTCGATCCCCTGCGCGGCGTCGACCAGCAGCACCGCGCCCTCACACGCCTCGAGCGACCGGGACACCTCGTACGTGAAGTCCACGTGGCCCGGCGTGTCGATCATGTTCAGGATGTACGTCGTACCGTCCGGCGCCAGCAGGCCGCCCGGGGAGTCCGGGCCCGGCGCGAACGGCAGCCGGACCGCCTGCGACTTGATCGTGATACCGCGCTCGCGCTCGATGTCCATCCGGTCGAGGTACTGCGCCCGCATCGAGCGGTCGTCGACCACTCCGGTGATCTGCAGCATCCGGTCGGCCAGCGTCGACTTGCCGTGGTCGATGTGGGCGATGATGCAGAAGTTCCGGATCAGCGACGGGTCGGTGCGACCCGGCTGCGGCACATTCGTGGGGCCTACGGGCACGGGGGATTCCAGTTCTGGTCTCGGGTGGTATATCCGGTCAATCATCCCATGCGGGTCCAGCGGATTCGAAAATCCCGAGCGAGTGGGCCGCGCTGCACCTACCGTGAGGACGCATGGCGCACGCTGCTGGGGTCCGGTTGCCCTACGAGGAGTTGCCCGCCGCCGTGCGGGCCTGGGTGGAACGCACGCTCGGTTCGGTCGTGGTCTCGGCCGCGACACAGCAGGGCGGGTTCTCCCCCGGCACCGCCGCCCGCCTGGTCACCGCCTCCGGCCGCCGGGCCTTCGTCAAGGCAGTCGGTACGGCGCTGAACCCGAAGACCCCCGAGCTGTTCCGGCTGGAGATCACCGCGGTGCAGGCGATCGGACGGCTCCAAATGGCACCGGAGCTGTACGCCGTGTACGACGACGGCGACTGGGTCGGGATGCTGTTCGAGGACATCGAGGGGCGACTGCCTGCACACCCGTGGGAGCAGGACGACGCGGACCGGGTGCTGGACGCGCTGGCGGAGCTGACCGACGCCCTGGACCCGTCACCGTGGCCGGACGCACCAGTGGCCGCCGTACGGAGCCAGGACTTCCTGAGCCGCTGGGACAAGGTGCTGGAGGACAATCTCGCCGTACCTTCCTGGATGGACGGCCGGGTGGAGGAGTTCGCGGAGCTGGCCCGGACCGGGATCCGGGCGCTTGCCCAGGGCAAGGCCCTGGCCCACTGGGACCTGCGGGCCGACAACATCATCCTGACCGACGAGCGCGTGGTGTTCATCGACTGGGCGCATCCGGCGCTGGCACCGCGCTGGGCGGACACGGTCATCCTGCACGCGGACATGCGCGGCTCGCTGTCGCTGCCGGAGCTGCCGGACGACGAGGCGATCACCGGGTTCATCACCGCCATCGCGGGTGGCCAGTGGTGGGGCTCGGCACAACCGGCGCCACCCGGAATCCCGACGATGAGGTCCTGGCAGCGCGAGAGCGCACTGGTTCACCTCGACTGGGCGCGCGACCGGATGCAGCGTTTCTGAGCGCCGCGCGTCTGTAGCGGTGTGACGGATCCGATGGTGAGCATCAGACGCCCGGCACCTGTGGACGCACAGGAAGCCGTGTCGGAGCTCTACCGGCAGCACTGGGCTGGGCTGGTCCGCCTGGCTGTGCTGATGGTGGACGACCGGCAGGCCGCGGAGGACGTCGTGCAGGAGGCTTTTGCCGAGCTGTACCGGCGCTGGCCGTTGCGGGGCTCCGATGCGGCCCTGGCGTACCTGCGGACGGCGGTCATGAACCGCAGCCGGTCCGTACTGCGACGACGCAAGGTGGCCCGGCTGTACATCCCACCGCACCAGGCGCCACACGCCTCCGCCGAGAGCTCGGCGGTGCTGGGTGAGGAGCGGTGGCAGGTACAGCGGGCGCTCCAGGCACTGCCCCGGCGTGCGCGCGAGGTCCTCGTGCTCCGGTACTACCTCGATCTGGCCTTCGCCGAGATCGCCCAGATTCTCGGGATCAGCGAGTCCTCCGCCCGCGCCACGTCGTCGCGCGGCCTCGCCGTCCTGACCGAACGCCTCAAGGAACTGCGATGAACGACACCGAGACCCGCCTCCGCGACTACCTACAGTCGCAGGCCGCGACTGTCCCCGACACCGCCCAGGGCCCGGGTCTCGACGAGCCGCGTGGCCGGCAGCACTGGCCCGTCCTCGCGACGGCGGCCGCGATCGCCGCGATCCTGGTCCTCACCGTCACGTTCCTGACCCGGGTCGCCCCGGACAAACCCGTCCCGGCCAGTCCGGTCTCGGACGCCGCACCGAAGATTCCGTACACGGTGTACAGCGAGAACGCCCTGCACGACGGCGACCGGAAGGTGCTGCTCCCGCGCGGAGTCGACGGCTTCTTCCACGGCCGCGTCGACGGCGGCTGGCTGGGCATGCAGCTGCCCGGAGGAGGACAGTCGCAGGTGGGGATCCTCCGCCCGGACGGAAGTTTCCGCGAACTCGGACCGCAAGGTTCGGACAGCCCGACGTTGTCCCCCGATCGCAAACAGGTCGCCATGCTGCACAGCCTGACCCGACCGAAGGGCTCCTCGGTGGTCGTCATCGACATCGCTTCCGGGAGGACGGTGGCGCGCACTGCGGTGATGACGGTCAGACCGAGCGGGCTGCTGGTCTGGAACCGGGCCGGGATCTGGCTGCGCACCGATGGGCCGGTCCTGGCGAGTCTGGCCGTCTGGCGGCCGGGATCAGGCGGCAATCCGAGGCCGGTCCGGCTGGCCGAGTTCGACGGAGGCCTCAGAGCCGCGCCGACCGGTGGCATCGTCGCGTGGACGACCAGGCGCGGTAACAACCGGTGCCTGAAGGCCGGCCTCTCGAGCGAGGACGGCTTCCGGCAGATCCGCGAGTACTGCGACGTGGGGCCGGAGTCGATCTACCCGGTGGTGTCGCCCGACGGCCGGACGATGGTCAACAGTCAGGTGAGGGTCGTCGTGGACATCGAGACGGGGAAGGTCACCCGACTCCAGCTGCCCGCGGAGGCCGAGGTAACGACGTTCCCCGAGCCGGTGTTCGAGGACGCGAACCAGCTGATCCTGATCACCAATCCGCCGGGCAACCAGGTCAAGACACTCACACAGCAGCTCTACCGGTGCGATGTGAGGTCCGGCGAGTGTGCCTTGCTGCAGACCGCAACCGGCATCACGCTGCAGGAGCCGTAAACAGACGACGAGGGCGACCCGGTGTGTGCCGGGACGCCCTCTTCGTTGTTTCAGCTGTCTACTCGGACCACTGTCGAGCCGGAGCCGTCCGCGCCATCAGAGAAGTGCAGCTGGCCGAGGTACCGGGTGCCGGCGGTCAGGCCGGTCCAGGTGGCAGTGACATTGACCTGCCCGGCCACCGTCACCGGCTGGCTGGCCGGTGTGACGGTCAGGTTGCCGGCAGCCTTCTGCAGCTCCCAGTGGTTGAGCTTCACCTGCTGCTCGTTCGCTCCGGCGTACAGGTCGACGTACACATCCACCTGACCACCTGCCGGCCGCGGCAGGTTCACCACTTCCTCGGCCGAGCCACCGGTGCTGCTACCGAGCAGCGTGTTCGTACCCGCCTTGTAGACGAACACGTCCAGGTCGGTACCGGCCGGGTAGTCGGCGTCGAACGTGGAGAAGCGCGCGTACGTCGTACCTGCCGGGACGTCCACGGTGAACTTCGCGACGTGGTCGTTGACCTTCGGGGCAGTCGTCGGGAACGACACGCCCCCCGGGTTCTTCAGCGCGGCCTCGCCGACCTTCGCCGCGTCCAGACCGACCGCGGTGGTGTTGAGCGTCCCGGCGTACCCGGCCGTGACCGGCACCTGCACGGAGCCGCTGGTCCCGGTGCCGTTGACCTGGACGGGCGCCTTCACGGTCAGCGGCTTGATCGCGAGGGTGCTGGCGACCGAGTGCTTCGCCGACGTCCAGATCAGCTTGCCGAACGAGTACTGCTCCAGCGGAGCGCCGTCGTTCTCGATCGTGACCTTGTACGTCGTGCTCTGGCCGGGGAGCGTGACCAGGATCCGCGGCGAGACGGTCACCTTGAGCCCCTTGAGGCCCTCGACCTTCGGGAAGTAGACCTCGGGCAGCGTGCCGACGTTCGTCACGGTCCGGGTGACGGTCTGCCGGCCGGCCAGGTCGCCGATCGCGATCGTCGGGTAGTTGAGGTCGCTCAGGTCGATCTTGCCGTTCGCGCACAGCGCGTGGTTGCTCGGTACCTGACCGGAGCCGCAGACGAACTTCGTCCAGTCCGTGTACGTCGAGTCGTAGACGAGGCCGGGGTCCATGCCGTACTTCGGCCGCACCTGGCCGGCGCCGTACCCGAACGGGGTGGCCTGCGAACCGGAGTCGTTCTGGATCGCCTTGCCGCTGGCGTCCTTGTCGGTCGCGGTCGTCATCATCGCGGACTTGATCGCCATCGGGGACCAGGTCGGGTGCTTGCTCTTCAGGACGGCCGCGATGCCGGCGATGTGCGGCGTGGACATCGACGTACCGCTCATGAAGGCGTACTCGCCGCCGCCCGCGCTGAACGCGGTCGTCGCGGCCAGGACGTTCGTGCCCGGCGCCATGATGTCGGGCTTGAGCAGGTCGCCGTTACCGGCCGGGGACGGTCCGCGGCTGGAGGAGCCGGCGACCTTCGGCGCGTTGACCTTCACCGGCGTACCGGCGCCGATGGCCGCGGTCGGGCTCGCGGTGCCGCTGACGTACGCCTTGACCTCCGGCGCGACCTTGTCGTCGAGGTGGACGGTCGGGACCGAGTGCAGGTCGGCGTCGAGCGTGCCCGGGGTGATGTTGAGCAGGATCATGCCGACACCGCCGGCGTTCTTCACCTGCAGGCTCTTGTCGACGCGGGCGTTCCCGCCGCGGTCGCAGGCGACGATCTTGCCCGTGACCTTCGCCGGGTCGAGCATGCCCGGCTGGCACAGGGTGAGGGCGGCCGGGTCGGCGCCGGCGAGGCCGGCGTCCTTCGCCAGGACCACCGGCGTCGCCGGCGTGCCGTTCCCGATGCCCGCGCCGGTGTACGCCTTGCCGTTCCCGAGCGTCACCGTGGTCTGGATGTCGCGGTCATGGGTGCCGTTGGCAACCGACGTGACCCAGGGGTATGTCTTGCCGACGGTCGCGTCGCCCGGACCGGTGTTGCCGGCGCTGGTCGCGACGAACACGCCCGCCTTGGCCGCCCGCAGGAACGCGAGGCCGGTGGCGTTCACGTACGTCGATCCGCTGCCGGAGATCGAGTAGTTGATGACGTCCACGCCGTCGGACACCGCGGCATCGATCGCGGCCACGAGGTCGGCGTCGGTACCGCTGCCGCCACCGCTCGCGTCGACCGCCCACAGCGCCTTGTAGATCGCCAGGCGGGCGTGCGGCGCCATACCGGAGCCCTTGCCGTAGTCGCGGCCCAGGACGCTCATCTCGACGCCGTGGTTGCCGGCCGCGGTGCTGGCGGTGTGAGTGCCGTGGCCGCCGTAGTCACGGGGCGACTTGAACTCCTCCGGGATCGGGCGGTTGCCGATGCCCTTGTCGAAGTACCGGGCGCCGATCACCTTGTTGTTGCAGGCGACGGGCGCCTCCTCGCCGGTCTGGCAGGTGCCCTTCCACTTCTTGGCGACGATCGCGTCGGACTGCTTGGTGGTCTGGATCGGCGCGAAACTCGGCCGCTCCGGGACGTAGCCGGAGTCGATGACGCCGACGATCACACCGTCGCCGGCCCTGTCGATGCCACCCGCCTGCTGCCACGCGCCGCCCCTGCCGGACAGGCCGAGGAAGCGCGGGGTGTCGACGGTGTCCGCGTGCTGCAGCTCGCTCGGCTCGACGCTCTTCACGCCCGACGACTTGGCCAGCTTGACCGCGTCGTCGTACGACATCTCGGCGGAGAAGCCGGCGTACGTGTAGCTGTAGTCGTAGAGCTTCGTGACGCCGGGGACCTTGGCGAGGACCCGGTCGCGCTCGCCGGCGAGGTGCCGGACGTAGTCGACGACGGGCGCCGCGGTCTTCAGCAGCTTGCCGCCCGGGACGACCTTGGTGGCGGCGAGGCCGGCGATGCCGCCGTCGTACTCCGTGACCGGGGAGTCGTCGAGTTGGACGATGTACGAGCCGGTGGCGGAGCGCTTCACCTCCGGAACGGCGGTCGTCGGGGTCGGCTGACTGGCGTTCGCGGCGTTCACCAGCACGGGCACGCCGGCGCAGGCGGCGATCAGTGCGGTGGCGACGACGATCGCCGGGCGTTTGCGGGTCACGAAGTTCCTCCAGGCGGACGGAGCGATGGAGCCTTGGCTCGCGGACGTCCCGGCGCCCGGGCGTCACGGAGCCCGAGTATGCCGCCCGGCGCCGACAGTGTCACGCGTATCGAACCAGGTGCAAGGGAAAACCGGCTTACCACCTCCGCACGACGAGACGGGTGATCAGACCGGCGAGGACGAGTAATGCGATCGCCGCGGTGGTGATCGCCGTCACGGGGCCCGAGTATGCCGTTGCCCGGGGCCCCGCTGTCACATAGGTCCTGTGGTCAACGCGAGTCAGGACGGTGTGAAGGTCAGGTCACTGGTCGGGCAGCGGTAACTCCAGCCACGGCGGCCGTCGCTTCTCGGCTGGGGATCGATCTCGCGGTCCCAGAGGCAGCCGGAGAGCGCGATCCGTACTGCGCGACCGGCGCCCGCGGCGACGACCGCGATCGGCCGTGCGTCGGTGCGGCCCATCCAGGCCTCGACGGTTTGCGCCGACGGGGTGTTCGCGGTGGTCCGGACAGTTGCCGACTTCATCGTGTACGCGCCAGGGACCAGCCGGACGATCTCCTCTCCACCCGGACCCGTCTCGCGATGCTCCACGATGTTCCGCTCGAGGACGAGATCGCCGGGAGCGTCGGACACCAGTACACCGCCGAGCTGCACCTGGGCGCCCTCGATGTCCGGGGCGCTGTCTGCGGGCGGCGGCAGCGCAGCGGCCGTTCGGATGGCGCTGCCACGAACGGTCAACTGGAGACGCCCCTTCGCCGGGACGCGGAGCGAGGCGACCACCGCACCGGAGACGATCGTGGCGCTGCCGGTCGTACCGGTGGAGACGTCGTGGTGCTCAACCAGGAAGTCGTGCTGCGCCGGGGAGGTCAGCCAGGCCCAGAAGCCGGACGACGGCGACGGGAGCGGAAGTTCCACCGTGCAGGGAAGAACCCGGCTTCTTCCGGGAAGGAGCCGGCGCTCCCCGTCGCCCGCGGCATACTCGATCAGGTCTCGCTGGATCGTGCATCCCTCCAACCGGCTGGAGCTGCCGATGAAGCTGCCGTCGACGAACAGGGCGAACGAACCCTTGTCGAGGTCGTCGACGGCACCGGGACCAGGGTCGCCCTTGGGTCCTTGCGGTCCTGCCGGGCCTTGTGGCCCGACCTCTCCTTGTGCGCCTGCCGGTCCGGCGGGCCCCTGGGGCCCCGCCGGACCGGTGCGGTTCCACGTCAGGCGCGTCTCGCTGGCGCGGCACTCCTGCCCGGCCGGTACGACGCGGACGGCTCCTGTCGCCTCCTGGACGCAAGCCTCGATCCGGTCGGCCGGTGTGTCGGCGGCGGCCGTACTCATTACCAGCAGACTGCCCAGTCCGATCACCAGCGCCCGTGACCCCCACGAGAACCTCATGCTCTGTCCCCTCTCCCCCTGAGCACTCCGCCCGGGCCGGCCTTGTCAGCCGATCGTCCGCTCGCCCTGAAGTCAGCCTTCAGGGCGGCGACACACAGCGGGCCGGCGGGGCAGTACGGCGTACAGCGTGCTCCAAGAGGAGGGGGACTGACCAGAGGTCAGGCCAACGTCGCCTTCCAGATCTGATGCTGGCGGTTGTCGCAGGCCTCGACCGTCACGGGCCCCGGGTGGGCCGCCGAGCCGTGAGCGGTGACGCATCGTCCATCCGCCTTGAGCTGGTAGTAACCGAGACCGGCGTTGCTCAGCTGCCAGGTCCGACCTGCGCCTGTGTCGCAGCGTTCCATCCGCCCGCTGTTCTTGAGGCAGGTGTTGTCGCTACCGCGGACGACGTACGAGCGGTCGCTGACCTCGTCCAACTGCCAGCGCTGTGCCGACGCTTGGTCGCAGCTCACCTGAATCGCTCGACCGGTGGTGTCGGCACCCAAGCAGGCAGCGGTGGCGACGCTGGTCAGGTGCGACGTGGCGCCGTCGCGGACTCCGGTGTCGTCGCCGGTGCCGATGCTTGACCCGCTGTCGAAGTACGCCTTGCACTCGCCGTCGGCGGCCCAGGCGCTCGCGATCTCGATCACCCGCCGGCCGTCCTCGGACGCGAGCAGCGGCGAACTGTAGTTCGGGCAGAAGTTGTTGTACGGGTTCGGCACCTCGACCGGCGCGGCGATCTCGTACCAGGGACCGACGCCGTTCTCGGTGTTCACGAAGATCGTCCGTCCGTTGCCATCAGCAACAGTACCGTCGGTGTTGTGAAGGATCTGCCCGATCAGCAACAGCTTGCCGTCCCGGTCGCCCTCGTTGGCGCTCCAGGCGACAGTCGGGGTGTGGGTGAAGTACTTGCCGTCGGCGGTCCGCGGGAAGATGCCGCGGTCCTTCGGGTCGCCCCAGTTCCACCCGTCGCGGGAGGTGCGATAGAACACGGCGCAGTCGTACTGGCCGCCCAGCGCGCAGATCTCGTACGTCAGGAAGTAGGTGCCGTTCGGCAGCTTGCGGACCACCGGCATCCCCGGGCGGTGCCGGGCGTCGTCGCTGGTCACCGTCGCCCGTCGATCGGTCCAGCGGATGCCGTCGACCGAGCGGACCTCCATCAGCTTCTGGTTCTGCGCCGGGTCGGTCTCGTCGGCGTAGTGACAGACGAGCTGCCCGTCGGCCGCGATGGAGAACTCCGGCTCCCACAGACCACGCAGATTCACCGCGTCCGCGCAACTGGACAGGTAGGACCAGCTGCGGCCGAGGTCGTTGCTGCGCCAGATCCGCAGCGACATCGGGCGGTCGGAGGCGCCGACCGACGCGGCCCACAGGAGCGTCCCGGCCGGAAGCTGGCCGACCGGTTGCGGCAGCTCATACAGCGTGGCGCAGCACAGCCCTTGGCCGTCGGCCGACTCGGGGTCGGCGACCGAACCGACCTGGCGGAAGCTGGCGCCGTCGTCGGTGCTCTCGTAGATCGCGCCGAGCCCGTCACCGTTGCCGACGAACGTGACGACGCTGGCCAGCACCCGGCCGTTGGCCGGGCCGTTGTGCTGCAGGCGGATCAGGCGGGGGTACAGCCCGGCCCCGTCCCGCAGCAGCGTGCCGCCGGCCCCGTCCGCAGCTGCCGCGTGCTGCTCAGCGGACTGGACCTCGCCCCGCTCGACTGCAGCCTGCTCGGCTGGAACAGTCGCCTCACTCGGTGTGGTGGTCGCGCCGGGTGCGCCGGCCGCCTGCGGCGTACCACCCGCCAGGCAGACGGTCGCGACGACGACGGCGGCGAGCGTCGTACGGAAAGCAGTCCTCGACACGCGTCGCAGCTGTTTCAGCATGGATCTGGTTCCTCTCTGGGCGGGGAGGCGCGGCCGGTGCAGTTGGGGTTGACCGACCGCTTGCATCGTTGCAAGGCATCTTGGCGCGGCCATTTCAACGATGCAATGGCGACTGCGCGGTAATTTTCGCCGCGACGCCCAACCAGGAGGGACCGCTTGACCAGGGCCACCTTGCGGGATGTCGCCGAACGCCCCGAGGTGCCGATCCGGACGGTCTCGAACGCCGTCAACGGCTACGCGGCGATGTCCGGAGCGATGCACGCCAGGGCCGAGGCGACGCTCAGCACCCCGCCCTCGTCACCGTCACCCCGACAAGACCCAGATCGCCGACCTCGCCGTCGACCGCCTGCTCGGCGCCTTCCAAGGCCACCCCACGTGACCATCCGCGAAAGCACCCACCTGACTCCGCAGCCGGAGGACTGGTGGGTGGGCGGCGACGCTGGGGCAACCGTCGGCCGGCGGGCCGGGCGAGGCAAAGGGATGTTCGGCAGTGTTGGTGATGAGCGTCAGGCGGCGGGCGCGGCCGGGTGGTGGATTGGTGGTGGGAGGCAGTTCTTGGTAATCTGTCTGTTCGCGCGTGTGCGTTGGTACTCACCCGTGCACGCAACACGTTCCTGTAATGACCGCATACTCCTGATCGAGGCTCTGCTCCGTGGCGAACATCAAGTCCCAGATCAAGCGCAACCGCCAGAACGAGGCTGCGCGACTTCGCAACAAGTCGGTGAAGTCGACCCTCAAGACGGCTGTTCGCCGCTTCCACGAGGCCGTCGAGGCCGGCGAGGCCGAGAAGGCCAACGAGACCGCCCGCAAGGCCGGTCGCCTGCTCGACAAGGCCGTCAGCAAGGGCGTCATTCACGCCAACCAGGCGGCGAACCGCAAGTCGGCGATCTTCAAGAAGGCCGCCTCCCTCTGACACCCGGTCTGCGTCCCTGACGCAGCCCACCGAACGATCGGCCTGTCCCCCAGGACCGGCCGATCGTTTTCGCATGCCCAGATCCAGCTTTCCCATGCCCGGGATTCACCCGGCCCACCTTCAGGCCCGCCCGCGTGGGCGATTGCGCGCTCACCGGCGGCCGTGAGCTCGGGCCACCGCGTGGGGCATTCGGTACGGCGCCTCAGCACGAGGGCGATGCGGAGTACGCCGGAACGACAACGACGCTCCCGCAGGCGACCGCCGTCGGGATGCCGCTGGCTCAGCCGCGAGTGCAGCAGCCGCCCTCGCGCACGCTGATCGCGTCGGCGGGCTCGGTCAAGCTGGCCGAGCAGAAGCTGCGACTGAACACCGAACCGCCGGCTGCGCGCTCACCGGCGACCGTGGGCTCGGGTCACCGCGTGGGCGGTTGTGCGGTCAGCGGCGGCCGTGGGCTCGGGTGATGGTGAGCACCATGCGTTCGAGGGCGTAGCCGGCGTCGCCCGAGGCGCCCTTCACGTCCGCGTCGGCCTGGGCGACGGCCTTGATCGCGGTCGCCAGCCCGCCAGGCGTCCACCCGCGTGACTGCTGCTTGAGCTGCTTGAGCTTCCACGGCGGCACACCGACCTCCCGCGCCAGATCCGCGTCCCGCATCCCACTCGGCGCGCTCGTGAACTTCGCCAGCCCGCGCAGTCCGCCCGCCATCGCGCTCGTCACCAGCACCGGCGCGACCCCGCAGTCCAGCGCCCACCGGAGCTGTTCCAGGGCCGGCTCCGTCCGCCCGGCGATCGCCGCGTCCGCGACCGCGAAGCTCGTGACCTCCGCACGCCCCCCGAAGTACTGCCCGATCAGCTGCGACGTCACTGCCTGGCCACCCGAATCCGACACCAGCTGCGAACACGCCCCGGCCAGCGCCCGCAGATCGTGGCCGACCGCATCGACCAGCGCCGACGCCGCCCCCTCGTCGATCGTCCCGCCGAGCAGCCGGATCTCCCCCGCCACGAACTGCGGCAGCTCCCACGCCTTCGGCGCCGTCGCGACGACCTCGTTGACCGATGCCTTTCGCAACTTGTCGAGGACGCCCTTCCCCTTCTGCCCACCGGAGTGCACCAGCACGACCAGTACGTCGTCCGACGGTGCGCCGGCGTACTCGATCAGGTGCGGCGCCATCTCGCCCGGCAGATTCTCGAGGGAGCGCATCACCAGGACCCGCTCGGTCGCGAACAACGACGGCCCGGTCAGCTCCGCGAACACGCCGACGTCCAGCGCCGACGCGTCGAGATCGGTCACCTCGATGTCGGCACCGTTCTTGGACACCGCCGCGATCGCGGACCGCACCGCCCGGTCGGCCAGGAACGACTCGGCACCGGTCACCAGCAGGACATCACCGAGCTTCGGCGCAGAACCTTTACGAGCAGCCACCACGTCAGCATCCCACGCCGCCCCGACAATCCGGGTGCGTACCCGCACCGAACCCTCCAGGATGGGGTCCATGACCTCACCCACCGGTACGCCGGCCTGCGACGCCCTGATCGTGGTGGACATGCAGACCGCCTTCGTCCATCGCCCGGGCGAACACTCCGGATCCTCCGGGTCGTCTGGGGCCTCTGGAACCGACGCGGTGCCGGGTGCGGCGCAACTCCTGGACCGGGTCGGCGAACTGCTGGACCGGGCACGCGCCGCCGGCGCAGTCGTCGTACATCTGCAGAACGACGGCCCGCCCGGCGCGGACGACGACCCCGGGACGCCCGGCTGGGAGCTGTACCTGCAGGTGAAGCCCGGTCCGCGCGAACACGTGATCCGGAAGCCACGCGACGACGGCTTCGACGCGACACCGCTCGGGGAGGTGCTGGTGTCGGCCGGCGTACGGTCCCTTGCCATCTGTGGCGTCATGTCGGAGATGTGCGTGCAGGCGACCGCCAAGACTGCCCTTGCCCGCGGGTACCGCGTCGTCCTCCCGTTCGACGCCCATGGCACGTACGACGTACCCGCGGTCCCGGGTGTCGCCGACAAGATCCCGGCCCACGTCGTCTCCCGAGTAGCCGCCTGGGCCCTCGGCGACCAGCCCGACATCACCTCCCCGACGTCATCCGTCATCTTCTAGTCCCCTCGTCCGGGCGTGGGTGGACGGTCAGGGCCAGGTGGTTGTCGGTGTTGGTGACTACGAGGGGTCCGCTCACGTTGGTGGTGGCGGTTCGGATCGCGTTGTGGGACAGGAGGTCCAGCGTTCTCGGAGCCGGGTGGCCGTAATCGTTGTCCCGTCCGGCGGAGATGAGCGCCAGGCGAGCGTTGACGGCAGCGATGAACCCGGGATCCTGCTGCGCCGAGCCGTGATGCGGGACCTTCAGCACGTCGGCACGCAGATCAGCGCCTGACGCGAGGACAGCCCGCTGGGCCTCGGGTTCCAGGTCGCCGGTGAGCAGGATCCGGAGACCGTCGAGCTCGACCATCATGGTGATGCTGGCGTTGTTCTCCGGCGATCCTTCGTCGGAGGACGTCGCCGACGACGTACCCGCCGCAGGCAGGGCCGGGACCTTCGCCGGCCACAATGTCGTCCAACTCACCCGCCCCACCACACGCTCCTCGTGGAAGGCGACCGTACGCACGCCGGCCCCGTGCCGATCCGCGAACTCGAGCACGCGGTCGTACTCGGCCCGCGGCGAGAAGTACGGCGTCACCTCGATCTCGTCCACCCGCCGACCGTTCAGTACGCCGGCCAGCCCGCCGACATGATCGGCGTGGAAATGGCTCAGCACGACAACCGGGATGTGCTCGATCCCGAGATCCTTCAGGCATCGATCCATCGCGGCCGGATCAGGCCCGGTGTCGACGACCACCGCCGTACCCTCTCCGGCCCGCAGGACCAGCCCGTCTCCCTGCCCCACATCGCATGCGACGAACAGCCAATCGTCGGGCGGCCACCCGAACGACCCGACGGGCCGCAGTACGACGACCGCCAGCACGACCACCGCGACGATCATGGCGATCGGACGGGCCAGGATGCGATGGAGACCGAGTACGAGCGCCAGGCAGAGCAACGTCAGCACTGCCACGCCGACCACCGTGGCCGGCCAGGCGTCCGCGGCGCCAGGGAGGTCAGCGCCTTCACGAGCGACAAGGATGATCCAGCGCGCGGGCCAACCGGCGGCCCAACCGACACGCTGCGCCGCCTCGGTGCTCACCAACGCGACCCCCGCCGCGATGAACCCGAGGATGGTCGTCGGACCGACTGTTGGCCCGGCCAACAGATTCGCGGCGACGGCCACTAGCGACACCTCGCCCGAGAGCCACGCCACCACCGGCGTACAGGCCAGCTGAGCAGCGAGCGGACACGAGATCGCGTCAGCCAGCCAGCCGGGAAGCCATCGCGCCAGCGCGTCTCGCCAACCGGGGCCGAGCAGAACGATGCCCGCGGTCGCCAGCACCGACAGCGCGAACCCGGCCGACCGCGCCAGCGACGTGTCGAGCAGCAGGAGCACGATCACCGCGACCGACAGACTGCGTACGGCGCGGCGGCGCGTTCCGCCACTGGTCATCGCCAGCATGGCGACCAGACCCATCGCGGCTGCACGGAGGACGCTCGGCTGCGGGCGGGCGAGAACGATGAACACGACGACCGTCATCACACCGACCACCGTCAGACCGCGCGCCCGGACTCCAGCCATCCGCGCCAGTGGGAGCACGAAAGCGAGCAGGAGCGTGAGGTTCGTCCCCGAGACGGCCGCCAGATGGGTCAGGCCCGTGGTCTGGAAGTCCGCGTTCAACTCGGTCGAGACTCCGGAGACGTCGCCCATCACCAACGCCGGTACGAGGCCGCGCACATCCTCCGGCTCGTTCGCCACCGATTCCCGCAGCCCGGCGCGGACCTGCTCGGCCGCACGCAACCACCACGGCGGCTCGTCGACCGGCCGCGGCGGAGATCGGGTCGAGAGCATCGCGGCGATCTCGGACCCGTTGTCGGCCCGCTCGAGCCTGCCGTTCGCGTTGACGTGCTGGCCGTATCTGACGGTTGCCCACTTCGCAGTCCCCACGACGAGCACCGGCGTACGAACCCGAACAGTCCTCAGGTGTCCGGCGCCGGTATGACTGCGCACCTCCTCGATCGTTGCCCTGACCACCACGTACGGCGGCCGCCTGCTGGTCGTGCTCTGCCGAAGCAAGGGATCGCCGTCGATCCTCAGCCGGACGGTCACCGGCGAGGAACCGTCGGCAAGTTCGTCGACTGGACCGGCGCGGAGGGTGGCGCTCTGGAGCGCGGCCGCAATCCCGAGCCCACCGAGAACAACCAGCGACCCAACAACCACCCAGCCACCCGAGCCACCAGTCACCCAGCCGGTCGCGCCCTCACTCGCCCGGCCAACCCAGCCGCCAGTCGCCCGGGCAACCGAGCGGCGAGTCGTCCGGCCAACCGAGCTTCCAGTCGCCCAGCGGTGGGCGAGTCGGGCGCGGTCCGGCCTGCCGGGCGGGTGGCGGAGTAGCAGTCCAAGCGTCGCGGCCACCACCAGCGCGAGTGCGGACACAAGCCCGCCGACCAGTGGCGAGCACCCAATCAGCACCGCCGCAGTCAGCCACCCCACGACCGCCGGGATGAGCAGCCGCGCATCAAGCCGCTCAGCCTCAGACGCATCCCCGGAGTCAGTGCGAGGTGCGGGGTTGGGCGTGTGGTTGGACGCGGAGTTGGGCGCGAGGCCTGGTCTGGGGTCAGGCGCGGGGTTGGGTGTGGCGGTGGGTCTGAGGTTGGGCACGGTGGTGGGGTTGGGAGTGGAGTCAGGTGCGGACATGGGGTTTTAGGGAGTCGAACTTTTTGGGGCCTACGCCGGGGACCTCCTGGAGTTGGTCGATGGTGGTGAAAGGGCCGTTCTGGGTGCGGTAGTCGAGGATGCGTTGGGCCAGGACGGGGCCTACGCCGGGGAGGGCGTCGAGTTGGGCGAGGGTGGCGGTGTTGAGGTTGACGGGGGCGCCGGGGGTGCCCGGGGTTGTCGTCGGGCTGGGTGCGGTGGTCGATGGTGCTTGGTTGGTGGGCGGGGACGTGGCGGGGTGGCCGACGATGATTTGTTCGCCGTCGGTTACTTGGCGGGCGAGGTTGAGGGAGGTGAGGTCTACGCCGCGGAGTGGGCCACCGGCCAGGGTGAGTACGTCGGCGACGCGGGAGCCGGCCGGCGCGCGGACCAGGCCGGGGCGGCGGACCTTTCCGGCGACGTGAACCACCACGCGCGGTTGGGCGGACGCTGACCCGGCGCCTGGCGGCTGGGTGATGCCTGGAGTTTGATTCGTACCGGGCTGGGTTTGGGCGGAGGCGGCCTGGGGTTGGGTGGAGGTGGGTTGGGCTACGGGCGTGCCTGTTGTTGCGGTGGTCGGGTGGGTTTCGGGGACGGGCTCGGGACGGGCTCGGAGGAACGTCCAGGCGATCCAGGTCAGGCCGATCGCAAGGACTACGGCCAGGACTGCGATGTGGCGTGGGGTGAGGGTCCAGCGGGCGTCGCGTAGTCGCGTGGGGGTGGGTTGTTCGGGGCCTGGTTGTTTCGTGCTTGGTTGTTCGGGCCTGGGTTGTTCGGGCCTGGGTTGTTCGGGGATCCATCCGCCTCGCATCTCATCACGCTCCTCCAGGTCTTCAACTCGGGGCCGCACGCCGCCACCGGGTACGGCGCGATCAGTCCGCACATCGCTCGCGGGTACGGGACGATCAGCCCGCGCGCGGCCCGCGGGTACGGAGCGAGTACCGCCGGCGCCCGCGGGTACGGCGCGAGTGCCGCCCTCGCCCGCGCGTACGGTGCGAGTACCGCCGTCACCCGCGGGTACGGCGCGATCAGGCCGGACTTCGTCCAGGTGGCTTCTGTCGGCGGTTGGTCCGGCGTGCGGGGTGTGAAGGTACTTGTCGGTCGGGTGGGCGTGCGGGGCGGGCCGGGCGGTGAGGCGAGCGAGGGCTCGGGCTCGGGCGTCCGGGTCGGGGGGTGGGGTTCGACGGAAGACCTTCACGCCCAGAGAAGGTACGAGTCCGAGCCGCTCCCGAACCCACGATCTGAAGCCTGTGGAGAACCCGTCGGGTAGCCGTCGGATGGCGGCTTGTTTCGCCGCTGACCTGCTGCAACCCGACAGCCTCACACAACCCGCCAGTTGTCGCACAAACCACTCGCCGGCCGTCACACAATCACAGTCAGCCGTCAGACAACGCGGCAGCCGTGATCTGCCTGAACCACCCCGGGTTTGATGCACCCTCGGTTATGTGAGTGCGACCGGTCGGTCGTCTCGGGTTTGTGCATAGTAGTTGGCCTCGGCTTCGGCGGGTGGGCGTCGGTCGAGGCGGTGCATGAGCCGGCTGGTGTTGTACCAGTGGACCCAGTCGGCGGTGATGGCCTCGAGGTTGCTGAGGCCGGTCAGTGGTCCGCGGCGAAAGGGGGAGTCGTCGCGGATGCATTCGGTCTTGTAGAGACCGATCGTGGTCTCGGCCAGGGCGTTGTCGTAGGCGTCGCCCACGGTCCCGATCGAGGGGCTGAGACCGTGCAGTTGCAGGGTCTCGGTGAAGTGCAGCGAGGTATATTGGGATCCTGCGTCCGAGTGGTGAATCGTCTTGTTTTGCAGAGGTTTCCCTTCTCTGAGGCGCAGTTCGGCAGCCTGTCTGATGGCGCGTTCGACGAACGTGGTGTGCTTGGACATCGAGCACTCCCAGCCGGCGATGAAGCCAGCGAAGGCGTCGATCACGAACGCGGTGTAGGCGAACGCGCCGCCGGCCAGCCGCACGTAGGTGAAGTCCGCGACCAGCAGCCGGTTCGGTGCCGGCACCCGGAACTGGCGGTTGACCAGGTCTGGTGCCCGGTCCGCGGCCGGATCCGGGACCGTCGTGCGTGGCTTCTTCGCGCGGGTCGCACCCTGCCAGCCGTTCGCCTTCATGAGCCGCTCGACCGTGCAGCGCGCCACCTCGACGCCCTCGCGGTTCAGGTGGGCCCACATCTTCAACGACCCGTACAGCGACTCCGGCACCCTCCGATCGTGCTCGTCAGGCTCGTAATACCCGGCCAGCACCTCGGTCACCGTCAGCTCCCACAGAGCACGTTTCGACGGCGCCCGCCGGGCCCAGGCGTAGTAGGTTCTCGGAGCGATCTGGCAGCCGTGCGCACTCAACGCAGCGCAGATCGGAGCGACCCCGAACCGAGCCCTGTGCTCGGCGATGAACCGGCAGATCACCGCTGTCGCGGGTCGCTCTCCCGCACGAAGAAACTCGTCGCCGCCTTCAGGATCTCGATCGTCTGCTCCAGCTCGGCGTTCTTCCGCTTCAGCTCCCGGATCTCCCGCGCCTGCGCCGTCGACACCCCATCAACCTCACCGGCGTCGACCGCTGCCTGGCGAACCCACCGGCGCAGCGTTTCCGGTGTCATTCCTAGCCGGCCCGCGACCGTGGTGATCGCCTCCCACTCACTGGCGTAATCACCCCGGTGCTCGGTCACCAACCGGACCGCCTTGGCCCTGGTCTGCTCGTCGTACTTCCTCGGCATGGATGCCACCTTCCCAACGAAGGAGGTGTGCATCAAACCCGGGGTGGTTCAGCCGCCTGAGCGGTCATGATCTGGGCTTCGGTCAGAGGGGGCTTACGACTACCGCGAGGAGGCCGGGGCCGACGTGGGCTCCGATGACCGCGCCTACTTCTCGGAGGACTATCTCGTCGGCTTTGGGGAGGCGGGTGCCGAGGTTGTCGGCGAGGGTTTGGGCCTTCTCCAGGTTGGCGAGGTGGTGGACGGCCAGTTGCACGGGGGCGTCGCCGGCTCGTTGGACGGCGATGTCGGCCAGGCGGGCGATGGCTCGGCTGGACGTGCGGACCTTCTCCAGCGGGACGATGCGGCCGGCGTTGATCGTCAAGAGGGGTTTGACCGCGAGTGCGGTGCCGAGCAGGGCCTGGGCGGCGCCGATGCGCCCGCCGCGGCGGAGGTACTCGAGAGTGTCGACATAGAAGTACGTCGCGATCGACTTCATCCGTGCCCGGGCGGCTGCCTCGACGGTGGCCGCGTCCTCCCCGGCGGCGGCTGCGGCAGCGGCGGCGAGGACCGGGAAGCCCAGCCCCATCCCCAGCGACCGCGAGTCGACCACGTGCACGGGGATCGGCGACTCCTTGGCGCCGATCATCGCGGCCTCGAACGTGCCCGACATGTCCCCGGACAGGTGGATCGACACCACCGCCTCGGCTCCGCCCGCGGCGCAGGCGGCGTACGTGTCGGCGAACGTCTGCGGCGCGGGCCGGCTGGTCGAGACAGGCGTGAACGTCTTCAGCGCCTCGGCGACCGCGTCCGCCGAGGTAGCGCCGTCGTCGTACGACGTCCCGCCGATCACGACCTGCAGCGGTACGACGGTCAGCGGGTGGCGGAGCACCTCGTGCGTGGACAGACCTGCCGTGGAGTCGGTGACGACCTGCACGCGGGCTGCCATGCAGCGAGGTTACCGGACAGTTTAGGGCGTGTCTCCCGGTCCCACGCCGTCGCGAGCAGGTGCTCGGCGCGGTGCATCGGCGTGCGGGAGCGAAGGACTCGATGCGAAGCATCGCGGCCTTCGCTCACGTGCGGCGAGGTGCCGTGCTGAGTGCCGCGCAGTAGGCGTGGGACCGGGAGACACGCCCTCCATGTCCCCGCGCAGTGCCAGACTCTAAAGATGAAGGAGACCCCAGCGGAAGTCGCCGAGTTACAGGCACTGATGGACGCGGTGTATCCGCGTTCCACCGAGCACCTGCGCAGCATCATTACCGGGCAGAACCAGCTCAGCGCCGAGGCGCTGGTGCGGGTGCTGACCGGTATGCGCGTGCTGTCCGTGGCCACCGTCACGGCCTCGGGCGAGCCGCGGATCAGTGCGGTCGACGGTCATCTCCTGCATGCGAGATGGGTGTTCACCACCGCCGGTTCCGCCGCGAAGGCACGGCACCTCCGGGCGAGACCGGCGGCGAGTGTTTCGTACGTCGACGGCGAGCGGATCGGCGTGTTCACGCACGGGACCGTCGAGTTCCTCACGCCCGCGCATCCGGACTTCGCGGAGATCGAGGAGTACCTGGTCGGCCACTACGGCGACTCCCCCTCGAACTGGGGCCCGGACATCGTCTACTGCCGGCTCGAGCCGACCTGGATGATGGGGTACGGCGACGAACGCAAGCTGCTGGAAACGCCAGCGAGGTGAAGACCACCCCTCCTGGAGCCTTCACCTCGCTCGGGAACTGCGCCGGGCTACTGACGTCCCCTGTGCGTCAACAGCCCGGCCCGTCCTGCTGACTCCCCCTGGTTGTCAGCGGAAGTTGATGGGGCCTCGACGAGCTACTCCCCGTTTCCGGTTCTCTGAGAACCGGCCTGACCGCGAGCTCGCCGAGGTCCCGGGAGGTCCCAGCGGCCGGCCCGCCGGCGGGTGACCAAGCCCGCCGGTTTACCCGCGCCAACCAGGTCGTGGCACTCGTCCCCTGTGTCGTGTGCCTGACCCTGTGCTGGGACCCCGCCCCGGAAGCAGTGCCCTGACGGTGCACCGCGCCCGGTACAGGCAGGACAGATCCGCACTTCGCAGCACTCCGGAGCTCTCGGCCGCCGGTCGGCGCCCCCACCAACCAGCCACCGGAGGCCCTCCGCGTCGCCTTCGCCGGGTGCGGCAGTTCAGCGATGTGCCATGGCCTCTTCATGGTCCACCGCCTTTCGCTGCCGTGTCCGGTGTCGGTCTCTGCTTCGTGGAACCTGCCCTACGGCTGTCATTCTTTGTCCGGCAGCCATGTCAGGACGAGGCAGAACAACCGGCAGTTACCCGGCAGCTTCGGCAGATCCGCGTCAGGAAAGCGCGGCGAGTACGTCGTGCGCCAGCCGCTGTACCGCAGCCGCCGGGTCCGGCTCGGGCCAGCCCTCCGCCACGGTCGCGCTCTCGCAGGACTCCTGCAGAACAGCCCAGGCGGTCGGCAGCATCGGCGGGTCCATGGTCTGCTGCCAGGCGAGCAACTCGCCGCACACCGCGTCCCCTGCCTCCGAGCGCCCCAGCGCGTGCAGGACCGCGACAGCTTCCGGCAGTACTTCGAGCAGGTACACGACCCGCCCTTCGAGCAGCAACCGGTTCAGCGCGTCGAGGATCGCCCCCCGCGCCTGCTCGACCTCACCGGCCGCACGGGCCAGCCGGGACCGGTAGAGCATCACCAGGTAGTCGAAGTACCCGCGATGCCCGCGGATGTCGGCGTCTGCCTGGTCGAGCAGCGCCCGCGCCTCGTCGTACCGGCCGTCGTGGTACTCGACCATCGCGAGGCAGCCGGCCACCTTGGTCCGCTCGGGGTCGTCCGACGCCTGGCTGTCGCGGGCGAGCAGAGCCCACTGGCGGGCACCGGACAGGTTTCCCAGCTCCAGATCCACCCGGCTGAGCGCCATGTACGCGATCTCGTCCGGGTAGACGCCCGGATTCACCAGCGCGGCCTCCCACGCGAGCAGGAGCTCCTTCGCCTCCACCAAACGACCCCAGCGCAGTAGCGCGAGACCACAGGTCGCCTGCACGGTCGCAGACCGCTGCAGGTCGCCATGCTTGCGCGCGTCCTCCACCAGCGCCGGTATCTCGGCCAGGCTCTGTGTATCGAGCAGGTGCGAACCGGACGACACCCAGCCGCCTCGAGCGACCAGGCCCATCTCCGTCTCGCCCGGGATCAGCGTGCGTGCTTCCTCGTAGTGCCGGCGCGCGCCGTGGATGTCACCGGTGAGGCTGGACAGCCGCCCCGCGATCGCGAGCAGCCGGCCGCTCGTCTCCTTGTCGGCCACGTTCCCGGCGCACAGCGTCGCCCACCGGATCCCGCTCTCGGCCACACTCGCCTGGTACTGCCAGGCGATCCGGAACCCGAGCACGATCCGCGCCGCGATGTCCCACTCCCCCAGCTCGTCAGCCCGGCCCAGCGCCACCTCGAAGAGCGCCGAGTTCGCATGTGCCGCCCGGTACCGCCGGTCGCGATCCGGCGACGACCACGCACCTTCCAGCCCGGAGACGTACGTCGCACACCACTCGACCGCCCGGTCGCGGAACTCGGTCAGGTCCCCCTGCGACGTCAGCCCGGCGTACGCGTGCTCCCGGATCGTCTCCAGCATCTTGTACCGCGCGCCGTACAACTGCTCGAACTCGTGCACCGGCTGCAGCAGCGACTTGTCCACCAGCTCGGCCAGCAGCATCGGTACGTCGATCTCGTCGATCGGAGCCCCCGTGCAGACGCCCGCCACCGCTTCGAGCGTGAACGGCGAGCCCAGTACGGACGCCCGGTACAACAGCTGCCGCGCCGGATCCGACAGCGCGTCCACGCTCCACGCGATCGTGTCCGCCAGCGTTCGCTGATGCGGCGCGCCGAACCGCCGCGGCCCGGACAGCAACCGGAACCGGTCGTCGAGTGCGGCCAGGATCGTCTCCACCGACAACGACCCGGCCCGCGCGGCCGCCAGCTCCAGCGCCAGGGGCAGACCGTCCAGCCGCCGGCACAGGCGCGCCACCATCGCCGCGTTCTGCGGGGTCAGCGTGAAGTCCGGCCGCACCCGCGCTACGCGCCGGCAGAACATCTCGACGGCCGGTGACGCGACGATGTCGTCGTAGTCCTCGTCGTTCGCCGGTACGCCGAGCACCTGCACGCGGCGTACCACCTCGTCCGGCAGGCCGAGCGGGATCCGGGAGGTGACCAGAACGCCGATGCCCGGGAAGCTGCGGACCATCCGGTTCGCGACCGTGGCGACACCGTCGAGCACGTGCTCGGCGTTGTCCTCGACGATCACCAGGTCGCCGGGCCGGCGTCCGGACAGGACGTCGTCGAGGTCCGACGTACCCGGGGCCGTGCCGAAGGCGTCGAGGATCGCCGACGGTACGGCGGCGTCGCGCTGGACGGTCGTCAGGTCGACGACCACCACGGTCGTGTCCGCGCTGGAGAACCGGTCCGCCGCGGCGAGCGCGAGCTCGGTCTTGCCGACGCCACCGGGACCGACGAGTGTGACGAGCCGGTTCTGCCGGAGCAGCCCCTCGAGCTCGTGCAGCTCCTGCTCACGACCGACGAGCCCGTCCGGGATCGGACGCGTGCCGCGCCAGCGCAGGCCGGTCGGAGCGGCGTCCGCGACCGAGACCACGGGTGCGGCCTCCACCGCCGGCCGTACGACGGGGCGCGCCGAGCCGTGGCCCGCGGCGGCGAGGAAGTGATCGGTGTCGTCCTTGTGCAGCCCGAGCGCGGACGCGAGCAGCCGGACCGAGTCCTTCCGCGGCCGCGCGACCCGCCCGGCCTCCATCTCGCGGATCGAGCGCACGCTCAGCCCGGCGCGATCGGCCAGTTCCTCCTGGGAAAGGCCGGCCTGGACCCTCAAGTCGAGCAACAGCTCGGCGAAACCTCGCCGACCGTCAGCCCGGCCTTCCGCGTCCGACACAGCCCGTCACCCCTCTAAAGGCCCCACGTTTCTGTCACAACATAGCGTGACGGGCGTGTTCGTGCGGGGACGGCCCGGCGCGCGGAATGCGGCCTGGATCACACAAATCGTTGAAGATGGCAACTGTTGTGAAATGGCTGTGCGATCAGAAATGCACGTTTCAAGCAGTTGCGCGAACCGAGTGGGATTCATTTTCGGCGGCGTACAGGGAAAGCACGCCGGCCCAGTCCTCGATCCGGGCGCTGGTGTCGGCGCGGCCGGAGTCGGCATTCAGCAGGCTGCCGTCGGAAATACCCCGGGTGGCGCGAACCAGGAGCTCAGCGGTGACGTCGCGCAGCGTGTCGAGGGCAGCCATGCGGCAATTCAAGCGGAGTCGTGTTTCGCAAACGTAACGCGTCCGGCAACATCACGATAAGTCACCAAAATCCCGCGAAAGGTTGTTACCCGGTGGTCCGTTAACCGGCCAGCCAGGAAAGCCGGACCTGGCGGTGCGGATTGTCCACATTGGTGTCGACCAGGCAGACCGATTGCCAGGTGCCGAGCATCAGCCGCCCGTCGAGCACCGGGAGCGTCACGGACGGCGGGATGATCGCGGGCAGCACGTGGTCGCGGCCGTGGCCCGGCGTACCGTGCCGGTGCCGCCAGCCGAAGTCGCGCGGTAGCAGTTCCTCGAGCACCGCGAGCAGATCGGTGTCGCTGCCGGCCCCGGTCTCGAGGATCGCGATACCGGCCGTCGCGTGCGGGACGAAGACATGCAGCAGCCCGTCGCCGTGGGCCTGATGGGCCTGCGCGGCGACGAACTGCTCACATCTGCTGGTCAGGTCGAAGACGACCTCGGTCCCGCCGGTCTCGACGTCGATCAGCTCAGAGCGCATCTGAGCAGCCTAGGGCATGCGGCGTCGCTGTCAGGCGGGAACGATGTTGACCAGTTTCGGCGCCCGCACGATCACTTTGCGGGTACCGCGACCGTCCAGTGCCTTTTGGATCGCCTCGGACGCCAGTGCCAGCTGCTCCAGGTCGGCATCGGAGATGTCCGGCGCGACCTCCAGCCGGTCCTTCACCTTGCCGGCGACCTGGACCACGCAGGTGACCGTGTCCTCGACCAGCAGCGCCGGGTCGACCTTCGGCCAGCCGGTCTTGGCGACGGTCGGCTCGTGGCCCAGCTCCTCCCACATCTCCTCGGCCGTGTACGGCGCGACCAGGCTCAGCAGGATCGCCACCGTCTCGGCGGCCTCACGCACCGCCGGGTCGGCCGCACCGGGACCGGCGTCGATCGCCTTGCGGGTCGCGTTCACCAGCTCCATGATCCGGGCGACCATGACGTTGAACCGGTGCGACTCGATCAGCTCGGCCGCGTCGGCGACCGTGCGGTGGGTGATCTTGCGCAGCTCGACATCACCGGTCGAAGGATCCGAGCCCAGCGGCGCCTCGACCGCTCCGGCCAGCCGCCAGGCCCGCTGCAGGAACTTCAGCGAACCTCCCGGCGACATGTCGGCCCAGTCGATGTCGTCCGCCGGCGGACCCGCGAACACCATGGTCAGCCGGACGGCGTCCACGCCGTACTCGTCGATCTGGTCGCCCAGGTTCACGCCGTTGCCCAGGGATTTGCTCATCGCCTTGCCCTGGTTGATGACCTGGCCCTGGTTCAGCAGCCGGGTGAACGGCTCCACGGCCTTCAGCAGGCCCATGTCGTGCAGCGCCTTGACGAAGAACCGCGCGTACAGCAGATGCAGTACGGCGTGCTCCTTGCCGCCGACGTACTGGTAGACCGACATCCACCGGTCCGCCGTGGCCTGGTCGAACGGGCCGTCGGTGTACTCCGGCGACAGGTAGCGCAGGAAGTACCAGGACGAGTCGACGAAGGTGTCCATCGTGTCGGTGTCCCGCTCGGCCTTGCCGCCGCACTTCGGGCAGTCGACCTCGACCCACTCGCGGGCGGCCGCCAGCGGCGAGACACCCTTCGGCGCCAGGTCGGCGCCGCGCAGGTCCGGCAGCTCCATCGGCAGCTGGTCGTCCGGGACCGGCACCTCACCACAGGACTCGCAGTGGATGATCGGGATCGGGCAGCCCCAGTACCGCTGGCGGCTCAGCAGCCAGTCGCGCAGGCGGTAGTTGATCGTCCGCTCGCCCAGACCCTTGCTGTCCAGCCAGTCGATGATCCGCGCCTTGGCCTCGGCGACCTCCAGGCCGTCCAGGCTGATCTCGTCGTTGGCGCTGTTGATCGCCGGGCCCTCGCCGGTGTACGCCTTGCCGTCGAAGTCGGCCGGCGGCTGCACGGTCCGGACGATCGGCAGGTCGAACTTCTCCGCGAACTCGTAGTCGCGGGAGTCCTGCGCCGGGACCGCCATGATCGCGCCGGTGCCGTAGTCGGCCAGCACGTAGTCGGCGGCCCAGATCGGGATCCGCTTCCCGGTCACCGGGTTGATCGCGTACGAGCCCAGGAAGACACCGGTCTTCTCCCGCTCGGTGCTCTGCCGCTCGATCTCGGTGGTGGCCTTGACCTTGGTCAGGTACTCGTCGAAGGCGGCCTGCTGCTCCGGCGTCACCAGCTCGGCGGCCAGCTTCGCGTCCGGCGCCACGACCATGAAGGTCGCACCGAACAGCGTGTCCGGACGTGTGGTGAAGACACGGATCGGCTCGGAACGGCCCTCGACCTGGAAGTCCGCGAACGCACCCTCGGAGCGGCCGATCCAGTTGCGCTGCATCAGCAGGATCTCTTCCGGCCACTGCAGCAGCTCCATGTCGTCCAGCAGCCGCTGGGCGTAGTCAGTGGTCTTGAAGTACCACTGGGTCAGCTCCCGCTTGGTGACATCCCAGCCGCAGCGCTCGCACTTGCCCTGGACGACCTGCTCGTTGGCCAGCACTGTCTGGTCGTTCGGGCACCAGTTGACGTACGACGCCTTCCGGTACGCCAGACCGCGCTCGTACAGCCGCAGGAACAGCCACTGCGTCCAGCGGTAGTACTCCGGGTCGGAGGTGTGCAGCCGGCGGGACCAGTCGAAGCTGATCGCGTACCGGCGGATCGACTCGGCCTGGGTCTCGATGTTGGCGTAGGTGAACGTCGCCGGGTGCTCGTTGCGCTTGATCGCCGCGTTCTCGGCGGGCAGACCGAACGAGTCCCAGCCGATCGGGTTCAGCACGTCGTAGCCCTGCTGGAACCAGTAGCGGGCCAGTACGTCGTGCAGCGCGAACACCTCGGCGTGGCCCATGTGCAGGTCGCCGGACGGGTAGGAGAACATCGTGAGCGCGTAGCGACGCTCCGCCGAGCCGTCGTCCTTCGCCTTGAACGGGTCCAGCTTCTCCCACACCGGACGCCACTTGGCCTGCATGGCGTTGAAGTCGTAGCCGCCCCGGTCGATCGAGGCGTCCTCTACCTGCTCGCTCACGGTCCTACTCCTGCTCGTGTCTGTGTTGAGCCTAAATCTGCCAGAAATGAAAAATCCCCTCACACAGGAGGGGGTGCCGCACTGACCGGCGCTCAGATTGCGCCTGGATGCCAGCACGGCTAACTAAGGAGCAGGCTCACTCGCATAGGCCCAGGATAGCACCGGTGCCGCGACCTTCTGAGGAGGTCGCGGCACCGGGTGACACGAGCGTGACAGGAGGCGGTCAGCCGATCGGTACGCCGAACGTCTTCAGCCAGTCCTGCACGACCTTGATGTCGATGCGCTGCAGACCGTCCAGGTAGCGGCAGTTCGCGGTGTAGCCGTAACTGGTCACGGTCACCTGGTAGCCACCGTGGAACGTCGGTCCGCCGGAGTCACCGAAGCAGGTGCCGCCGGTACCGCGGGTGTCGTGCTCGTTGCCGTTCACCTGCAGGATCTGCGGTGTGAGCTTCTGCCCCGGCTCCTCCGCCCAGCGCCGCAGCAACGGGTACGACATCGGAGTGGGCTTCTGCGGGCCGGAGTCGGCCTTGCGGACCTCGGTGCCGTAGCCGACGGACTTGAAGATCGTGCTGTTCAGCTTCGGCTGCTGGTACGCGTTGAGGTAGTTCGCCGGGGCGATCTTGACCGGGGCGATGTTCGTGATCGGCCGGTCGAGCACGATCACGCCGACGTCGTTCCAGTTCGCCAGGTCGGTGAAGTCGGAGTACTGCGGATGCGCGTACGCCGTACCGGACTTGTAGCCGGCCTTCTCGAGCTCGGCCTGGGTGTAGCCCTTCGCCGGGTCGGCGGCGACCGGGAACGGCGACGGCGGCTGCTCGGCGATGACCGAGTCGAACGTCACCAGGGTCTTGCCGAGTGTGCCGAGGGTGCAGTGGGCCGCGGTGACCAGCACGGTCGGCGACACCAGCGACGCCGTACACCGGAAACGCCCGTCCGGTTGGTAGAACAGGATCAGACCGACGTTGGGATGCCCATTGCCGTCGGGCTCGCCGCCGGTGATCGCGCTCGCGGACAGCGACGGCGCGACGGACAGTCCGAGAGCCAGCGCGCAGATGCCGATGATGCGGCTCAGTCGACTCCTCATATTTCGCCTCCATGGGTGCGGCAGGAGTGCCTGAGGGCATTTGAGCAGTGACGCAGCGCGCTGTCCAGAGGTCGTTTGACTACTCCTTGTCACTGCCGACGCTGGACACCGGGGATACGTGTAGTTCTCGCCGCATGGGGAACAGGCTCGCTGACACGTCCCCGACCAGGTGCTCCACTCACCAGGTCGGGGACGTGTCACGCCCGCCTTGGTCTTCGGCGCACGGAGGGCGGACGTCTGATGGTCCGGCGGCCTCGGGCGGTGCTAGATGAACTCGGTGCCGCCGGCTCGGCGGTGGTCGCCTGGGGTGCGGCCGTATTTGCGTTTGAAGGCCGTGGAGAACGGGCGTACGTCGGAGTAGCCGCAGGCTCGGGCTACCTCAGTGATCGACAGGGTGTGGTCCAGCAGGAGCTGCCCGGCCAGCTCGAGGCGGAGGCGGCGCAGCGTCGACATGATGGAGGCACCTGTGTGGTGGGTGAACAGGCGTTCGGCGTGGCGCTCGGACAGGTGCACGGCGGCCGCGACGTCCCGAACCGTGATCGGCCGGGACAGGTTGTCGCGGAGGTGCCGTTGCATCGCTTCTACTACCAGCGGTCCCCTGTCTCGCCGCACCGGTTCAACAGCCAGGTCCTCGTCCAGTGCGAAGGCCCTCGCCGTCTCCATCACGAGCGTAGAGCCGAGAGCTGCCAGAGCAGTTCTATAGCCGGATACCGGGCTGGCAGCCTCCTGCGCCAAAGCCGTGACCAGGGCCGGCAACGCGCCTGTCCTGGAGGACATGACAGGGCCGTCAGTGCGTGTCAGCCCGGACCACCAACCGCGCTCGTCGGAGCCAGGACGAAAAGTGAAACCCCAGAACGCGATCCCCAGCGGCTCGGCCCGCGACGATTCGATCTCGTGGACATCTCCCGGACGCGCGAGGAACACGGCCCCCGGCGCCACGTCGTACTGAACGGAGCCGTTGTTGAAGCGTCCCTCGCCGGAGTACGCGAGGCAGACCTCGTGGAAGGAGTGGCTGTGCCAGTAGTTGCGCCAGTACTCCGGCCGGTAGTGCCCCCAGCTGAGGAAGTCCGCGTGGAACCCGTCGACCTCGCAGGACTCCAGCAGTCCCGCGAGGTCGACGAAACGATCCGCTGCGGCAACGGACTCCAGGCTCAAACAGCGCTCCTGCCGGT
The DNA here is from genome assembly GCF_011761605.1 of Kribbella shirazensis. Classification (GTDB taxonomy): domain Bacteria; phylum Actinomycetota; class Actinomycetes; order Propionibacteriales; family Kribbellaceae; genus Kribbella; species Kribbella shirazensis. Next base: position 7,043,424 of record NZ_JAASRO010000001.1, read on the forward strand.
CGGGTCGACTCCTCGCAGCATCATGCCCTGACCGAGCGAGTGGTCGTGCGTCTTCACCGTCGGCGGGTCCGCCGGGTCGCGGTACTGGATCAGCCAGGTGGTGCGCGGCTCGTTGCTGGTGTTCACCCCGGACCCGTGCACGGTCAGGTAGGTGAAGAACAGTACGTCGCCCGCCTCGGCCGGCTGCGGCGTCGCGGCGTCGAAGGACGGCTCGAGCAGGTGGAACGACCCCTCTGGGCTGTGCTCGCGCGGCCCGTCCTTGTGGCTGCCGGGGATCACCCGCACGCAGCCCTTCTCCTCCGGCGCGTCGTCGAAGTGGAAGATCGCCGCACCGACCCGGTGGTACTTGTGCGGGAAGAACGGGTGGTCCTGGTGCAGCGGGAACGGCGAACCGTTCTCCGGCGGCTTCACGAACAGCTTGGTGTGGTGCAGCTGCACGTTGTCCACACCCATCACCGCGGCGGCCACGTCGGTGAACCTGGGGTCCACCAGCAGCTTCGCGAACTCAGCGTCGTAGAACTGCGCGTCGTGCAGGTGCTGCAACCGGGTCGCCCCGTCGGACAGCCCCATCGCGGACTTCCAGGTGGGGTCGTCGTTGCGGTTCAGCTGCGCCAGCAGGTCGTGGCTGCGCTGCCGGTAGTACGCCGCTTCCTCCTTGCTGAGCAGGCCTTTCACCAGTACGAAGCCCTCGTCGGCGTACTGCTGAGCGAGCGACGAGAGCTCGGGTCGCTCGGATGTGATCGTCATGTCGGAGTACCTCCTGATCGGGTACTTCGAGCCTACGAACGCCGGCGCCCGGACGGCAGGACCGCGCCGGACGCCGATGTTCGTCAAACGGACATGGCTACTGCTCGGACGACTCTTCCTCGACCGGTACGGCGATCGGCCGCAGCCGCGCCCACAGCACGAACAGCGCGGTGAACACCAGCATGCCGATGCCGCCCCACAGGTTGATGTTGATCCCGGCGGCCTTGTCCACCTCCGGCTGGCTCTGCACCAGTCCGAGGATCGTCAGCACCACGCCGTAGATGCCGATCAGGGCCGCGATCACGATCCGGATGTCGAAGGCCCCGGCCTTCTTCTTCTCTGCCATCTCAGTGCTCCTGTGTCAGCTCTGTCAGCCGAAGACGATGTTGAGGACGACGGTCAAGGCGAGTGAGATGCCGGCCAGCAGGACCGGCTTGCGGTACCAGCCGCCGTCGCCGGCGACCGCCACCTCGGTGCGCTGTTCCTTCGGTGTCAACGAGTACACCAGCCCGATCAGCTCGGTGTCGCGCTTCGGGATGGTCGCCAGGCTGACGAGCACACTGATCAGGATGTCGACGACGAACGCCGCGCCCGCGCCGACGAAACTGGCGCCCTGACCCGGCAGGTTGATGACGCCGTTCTCGGACAGGATGAACACCAGGACCGCGGTCCCCGTACCGCTGACCAGCCCGACCCAGCCGGCCGTGGCGGTCATCCGCTTCCAGAACATACCGAGGATGAACGTCGCGAACAGCGGTGCGTTGAAGAACGAGAACAGCTGCTGCAGGTAGTCCATCAGGTTGCTGTAGCCGGAGGCGATCGCGGCCGTGCCGATCGCGATCAGCGTGCCCGCCACGGTCACCCAGCGACCGGTCCGCAGGTAGAAGTCGTCGGGCCGGTCCTTGATGACGTAGCGCTCGATGATGTCGTAGGACATGACCGTGTTGAACGAGCTCAGGTTGGCCGCCATACCGGCCATGAACGAGGCGAGCAGACCGGTGATCGCCAGGCCGAGCATGCCGTTCGGCAGCAGGTCGCGCATCAGCAACAGCAACGCGTCGTTGTAGTCGACCTCACCGCTGCCGGTCGCCTTGTACTGCGCCAGCTCCGGCACGACCACCGCGGCGATGATGCCGGGGATGATCACGATGAACGGCACGAACATCTTCGGGAACGACCCGATGATCGGCGTCCGGCGGGCCGCCGACATGTTCTTCGACGCCATCGCGCGCTGCACCTCGACGAAGTTCGTCGTCCAGTAGCCGAACGAGAGCACGAAACCGAGACCGAACACGATGCCGATCACCGACAGGAAGCTGTTACTGAACCCGCTCAGCGCGTTGCCCGGCCAGGCCGACAGCTGCTCGCCGCCACCCGGCGACGCGGTCACCTTGTCGACCAGGCCGTCCCAGCCGCCGACGTTGTGCAGGCCGACCAGCGTCAGCGGCAGCAGCGCGGCGACGATCACGAAGAACTGCAGCACCTCGTTGTAGATCGCCGCGGACAGGCCGCCGAGCGTGATGTAGCTGAGCACGATCAGCGCGGCGACCAGCACCGACACCCAGATCGGCCAGCCGAGCAGCACGTTCACGATGGTGGCCAGCAGGAACAGGTTCACGCCCGCGATCAGCACCTGGGCCAGGGCGAAGCTGATCGCGTTCACCAGGTGCGCCGGCTTCCCGAACCGGCGCAGCATGAACTCCGGCACGCTGCGAACCTTCGAGCCGTAGTAGAACGGCATCATCACGACGCCGAGGAACAGCATCGCCGGGATCGCGCCGATCCAGAAGTAGTGCACGGTCGGGATGCCGTACTGCGCGCCGTTCGCCGACATGCCCATGATCTCGATCGCGCCGAGGTTGGCCGAGATGAACGCCAGACCGGTCACCCACGCGGGCAGCGACCGGCCGGAGAGGAAGAAGTCCAGGCTGTTCGACACCGCGCGTCTGGCCAGGTACCCGATGCCCAGCACGAAGACGAAGTACAAGGCGATGATGATGTAGTCGATCGCCGTGGCATCCAGTCTCAGGATGGATTGTTGCGCAAGCATCGGCCCTCCGAATCGTCTCGCTGACGCATCGTGTTGTTACCGGTGAGGAACGTTACTCCTACTTTCAACCACAACGGCGGACGGGACACGGTCTCCACCCGCATCTCCACCCTTGGTGTGTCGTCAGGAAGGACCGGACACCCCTACCGTCCGTGACATGATCTTTCCGAGCCAGGCGAGCCGGATGGCCGAGGAGTGCACCGACCAGTGAAGCTGAGGGCAGTGCTGCCGTCCCGTCCGTACGGCGAGAGCGGCTGGGTCGGCCGGATCCTCACCAGCGGTGTCGCCGTCGCGGTCCTCGCCACAGCCCAGCCGGCGCAGGCCTGGGTCTGGGCCGCCCTGATCGCCGGGTTCGTCGTCTTCGTTGTCGGCTCGGTCCTCATGACGTCACGTCCGTACGTCGCTTTCGGACTGCTGGCCGCGGTCGCGATCGCCGGCGCCCTGATCTGCGGGGTGGACGGCTCCAACTCACTGGTCCTGGTGCTGGTGTCGATGACCGACATCGCGGTCCTGCAGTTCCGGCGGAACAGCAACCTGCCGATCATTGCCGCGAGCACCTGTGTCTCGGCGTCGTACGCCGTCTCCGCCTGGCTGTTCGACAGATCAGACAGCTGGTACTTCACACAGCTGCTCTGGACCGCCGTACTGATCGCCTTCGGGCTGAACCGGAGGCAGTACGAGGTGCAGGCACGGCAGACCGAACTGCTGCTGGAGCAGACCCGGCTGGCGCAGAGCGAGCACACCCGCGCGGCCGCGCTGGAGGAACGCGGCCGGATCGCCCGCGACCTCCACGACGTTCTGGCGCACTCACTCGGCGCACTGAGCGTCCAGCTCGAGGTGGCCGAGGCACTGCTGGAGGAGCGTGGCGACACGGCCGGTGCGCTCGAGCGGGTACGCCGTTCGCGCAGACTCGCCGTACAAGGGCTGACTGAGGCACGGAGTGCTGTAGCTGCGCTGCGAGCAGATGAGGTTCCTGAGCTCCCCGCCGCACTGGCTGCACTGGCTGAGCAGCATGAGAAGGACCACGGCACGACTGTGCGGTTAAGTGTCGTCGGTGAGGACAGCAGGCCGCTGGACTCCGGTGTCACGGTCGCACTGCTCGGTGCGGTCCGCGAAGCGCTGACGAACGCTGCCAAGCATGCACCTGGCCAGACAGTGGAGCTACAGCTCGCCTATCAGGACGGCGTACGGGTGTGCGTGCGGAACAAGGGCGTCACCAGCGGTGAGGGGTTCGGGCTGGAGGGGATGCGGGAGCGGCTGGCCCTGGTGGGTGGGACGCTGACGGCAGGTGCGGACGGCGACGACTGGTTGGTGGTGGCAGAAGTTGGGTGACGCGATCCGGGTCGTCGTGGCCGACGACCAGCAAGTCGTCCGTGAAGGTCTGGTCGCCCTGCTCGGGCTGATCGAAGGCGTCGAGGTCGCGGGCGCGGCCGCGAACGGCGTCGAGGCCGTCGAGCTCGTTGCTCGCGGCAACGTCGACGTGGTGCTGATGGATCTGCGGATGCCGGTCCTCGACGGGATCCAGGCCACCGCGCGGATCACCGCCGACCACCCCGGCGTCGCCGTGCTGGTGCTGACGACGTACGCCGACGACGCGTCGATCGCGAACGCGCTCCGCGCCGGCGCCCGCGGCTACCTCACCAAGGACGCCGGCCGCGCCGAGATCGGCGCCGCGCTCCGGTCCACCGCGGCCGGACAGTCGACGTTCGACCCGGAGGTGACCAAACGGCTGGTCGCCGGTCTGGCGCCGGAACCGGCCGCGAAGGACACCGACGGGTTGACCGCGCGGGAGACCGAGGTACTGCGGCTGATCGCCGGCGGCCTCAGCAACCCGGAGATCGCCGCCCGGCTGTTCATCAGCGAGGCGACCGTGAAGACGCACATCAACAACACCTTCGCGAAGATCGGCGCCCGGCACCGCGCCGAGGCCGTCCGCTACGCCTACCGCAAAGGCCTCGTGTCAGAGGCGTAGTTCGGCGACGACCGGGCGGTGGTCGCTGCCGGTCGGGCTCATCACCCAGGCCTTGGTCGGGGTGACGCCGCGGACCAGGATGTGGTCGATGCGCGCCATCGGGAACGCCGACGGCCAGGTGAACCCGAAGCCGGTGCCGGCGGCGCCCTGCGCCGAGCGGAGGCCGACGGTGAGCGGGGCGAGACTGCGGTCGTTGACGGTGCCGTTGAAGTCGCCCATCACGATCACACCGTCGGACTTGTCCGCCGCGATCTGCCCGCCGAGCGCCTTGATCGTGTCGTTGCGCTGGTCGGAGGTGAATCCGCTGGTGCCGACCCGGACCGACGCGAGGTGCGCGACGTACACCGCGACGGTGCCGTTCGGCGTCTTGACCTCGGCGCGCAGTGCACGGGTCCACTTGAAACCGACATCGACGGACTTCGTCTCGACGACCGGGTACTTCGACCACAGGGCGACAGTGTCGCGCGACACCTCGTACGGGTACGTCTTGGCGAACGCCGCCTTGTAGGTCTTGAGATCCGACGCCGTGAGCTCCTCCAGCGCCACCACGTCCGCGTCGGCGCCCAGCAGGTCCTGCGCGGTGCGCTTCGGGTCCGGGTTGGCCGCGTCGACGTTGTGGCTCAGCACGCGCAGGTTCTCCGCTCCCCCGGCGGCCTTGCCCGGCAGCAGCAGCCCGCCGAACATCAGGCCCCAGATCACCGCGGGCAGCAGCAGCGCGACACCGGCCGTCGCGGAACGCCGTACCAGAGCGGCGACGCCCAGCACCGGCACAGCCACGCCGACCCAGGGCAGGAACGTGTCGAGCAGGCTGCCGATGTTGCCGATCGAGTTCGGCACGCTGCGGTGGAACATCATCACCATCGCCGCCAGGATCGCCAGCACCGCGATCAGCCATCCCCTGCGCCACATCCCGCTCTTCTTCCGCCGGCGCGCGGCGGTGCGCGTCGGCGGGCGCGTACGGGTGGCGACTGCGGTCTGGCGGTCCGGCATGCAGCGATTGTTGCGGACAGCCGGGCCGGACCAAAGTCCCTGCCGGGGCAGTGTCGCCGATTTCATCCGTACGGACGATCGCGCCGGACCGGAATGATGAGGAATCCGTGACAGGGCTGGTGCCTTCGGGTGACACCACCCACAATGCCGGTATGCCGACCGCGCACAGCACCGAGCCGTTCGTCGTCAAACGTCACGGCCTCGGTACGACGAAGACCGCACTCGCGCTCGGCACCGTGGTGTTCGGCCTGATGGTGCTGCTGACGCTGACGATCGTCGTGGTGCAGGCGATCCGCGGCGCGTCGATCCGGGAACCGCTCGAAGCGGTCTGGCTGGCCTGGGGCGGTACGCCGCTGATCCTCGCGGTCGGGCTGCCGGTCCTGCTCCTGGTCGGTGTGATCACGGCCCTGGAAGAACGCCGCGAGGACGACGCCGACGACGTACTGCTGACCGTCGACGACGCCGGGATCTACCTGGGCGGCGAGCAACCGCGCACCATCCCGTGGCGCGAGATCCGCGGCGTCTGCCGGCTCGAACACCAGGAAGCCGAGGAGACCTGGGAGCCGCGGCTGGTCGTCATGCTCGTCGACGAGGAGGCGCTGCCCCGCAGTACAAAGGCCTGGGGCCCGTCCTGCCCCTGGCCCGGCACCCACGACCTCCTCAGCCGCCCCCTCCCGTACGCCGCCCTCGCCACCGCTGTCGCGTCCCGCGCACCACACGTCCCGGTCACGGACCGGGGCCGCGTCGCGGACTGAGGTCTTCAGCCCCACGCGTGCCGCTTGGTGCCTCGCCAGAAACGTTCGGGGTCTCATCCGCCCGGAGGCGAACCGAACCCGACATACGAGAGGTGAACCGGCCAACTGACAGGTCAACCGCCTGTTGTGACGCACACGCGGGGCGAACCTGCAGGAGTGCCGACGGCTAGCCGGGTGGGGTGGTGGGCAGTGTGCCGCGGGTAGAGGTTGTGGCAGCTCGACAGGTAGAGCACTGCCGAGACACCGTACGCACCGACACGAACACGCTCGAGTGCACTACCCAAGCACCCGACACGTCCTGTCCAACTGCACCTCACTGGACCCCGCGACCCGCACATCCATCACAAGAGCAGGTCAATCTCTCAGTTAGCCGGCGCCATGAGCGTGACACCGCAAACAACCCCAACGTTCCTTGCCGGCACTAGCCCTTCGGGCCGAGGAGGTTCTCGAGGTCGTCGAGGACCTTCATGGCGCCGATCGGGCCGAGGCCGAGGAACCAGACCTCGTCGTTCACGCGGGCGACGTTGCCGGACTTGACCGCGGGGAGGGTCTTCCAGAGGTTGCCGTTGACAACCTTGTTCTCGTCGGTGGTGTCGGGCTTGCCGTAGCTGGAGTAGAAGACCCAGTCGCCGGCGGCCTGGCCGATGTTCTCCTGGGAGACCTCGACCGCGAGGTCCTCGACGTTCTGGATCTTCGGCCGCGGCAGGCCGACGTCCTTCAGGATCACGCCGATGAACGACTTGTTGCCGTACAGCCGGATCTCCCCGGGACGGAAGCGGACCAGCGAGATCGTCGGCGTACCCTCGACCTTCGACTTCACCTCGTTGGCGCGCTTCTGGTAGTCGTTCAGCAGCCCGGTCGCCTTGTCCTCCTCGCCGACCGACTCAGCGACCAGCAGGAAGTTCTCCTTCCACGGGAACCCGGGCCGGATGCTGAACACCGTCGGCGCGATCGCACTGAGCTTCTCGTACAGGTCGTTCGCCCGCAGCTTGCTGCCCAGGATCAGGTCCGGCTTCAGCGCCGCGATCGCCTCGAGGTTCAGCTCGCTGATCCCGCCGACGGTCTTGATGCCCTGGGCCTTGTCCGCGAGGTACGACGGGACGCCGTTCTGACCCGCGGTCGTCGCCATGCCGACCGGGGTGATCCCCAGCGCGAGGACGTCGTCCAGTTCGCCGCTGTCCAGTACGACGACCCGCGACGGCTTCTGCTCGAGTTTGGCCTCGCCGAGCGCGTGCTTCACGGTCCGCGGGAATGCTCCGGGCGCCGCGTCCGACCCGAGTTTCGCGGTCTCCGCGTCGGCGGTCCCGAACAGCCGCCCGCCGGTCGCCACTTCCTTGTCACCGACACCGGCGTCCGCGCTCTTGGTCTCCCCGCCACCACAGCCGGCCAGCACCAACACGCCAGCCAACACGACGATCCCAATCAGTTTCTTCACAGACGCTGACCCTACAACAACCATAGTTAGGTCCCCCTAACCAGCCCACCACCCAGCGCTCCGGCGACCGGCGACCGGCCGACCGGCCGATCGGGAGACTTTGTGCATGGTGTCCGTACGACGCGGCGGTCAAGGCGCGGATGTGGTGCACAAAGTGGTGCTCTGGCCGGCGGCGAGGGTGATGGTGCGGGTGTCGTGGGGAGTGAGGGCGATGCGGTGTGTTCCGGCTCGGCTCGCGTGGACGACAGCCTGCGTCAGCGCCCCGTCCCGCCAGGTCACGTCGAACGTCAGGCCGCCGCGCGCCCGAAGACCGCGGAACGAGCCGTCCGGCCACTCTGCCGGCAGTGCGGGCAGGATGCGGATCACGTCGGTGTGGCTCTGCAGCAGCAGTTCGGGGATGCAGCCGGTCATGCCGAAGTTCGCGTCGATCTGGAAGATGTCACCGTCGCGGTGCAGCAGGTTGTCCGACACGAGCCGGCTCAGGTAGTCCTGGATCACGGCGGAGGCACGGGACGGCTCGAACAGCCGGGCCCACAGTGCAACCAGCCAGGCCGCGGTCCAGCCGCCGTTCACGGCGCCCGCGGTCCGCAGCTCCAACGAGGCACGGGCAGCCGCCGCCCATTCCGGCGTACGCACGGGATCGATCTCGGCGCCCGGATACAGCCCGTAGAGATGTGACTGGTGCCGATGCCGCGGCTCGGACGGCTGCCAGTCAGTCGGCCACTCGTGCAGCCGCCCGTCCGGCGTCACCCGGATCTCCGGCAAGCGTGCAGCAGTTGCCCGCGCAGCCAGCGGCGACGAGAGGCCCAGGACGCGTTCCGCCTCGGTCAGGTTGGCGAACAGTTCGCGGATCAGCCAGATGTCGTACGTCGACGTGAGATCGACCGATGCCTTCTCACCGGACGGCAGCACGAAGTGATGCTCCGGCGCCGTCGACGGAACGAACTGCAGTACGCCGTCCCGATCCTCCACCAGCATCGCCAGCACGAACTCCGCCGCGCCCGCGATCACCGGATAGGCCCGCTCCCGCAGGAACTCGACGTCACCGGTGAACCTGTAGTGCTCCATCAGATGCGCCGTCAGCCACACCCCGCACGTCGCGCACATCGCCCAGACGGGATCGTCGCCGCCCTCACCCACCGGCCAGGTCGCCCGCCAGAGGTCCGCGTTGTGATGCGCGACCCATCCCGGGGCGTCGTACAGGATCCTCGCCGTAGCAGCGCCCGACTCGGCGAGACCTTCGAGAAGGTCGGTGAGCGGGTCGAAGCACTCGCTCAGCCCGGTGAGGTCGGCGAGCCAGTAGTTCATCTGGGTGTTGATGTTGTTGGTCCAGTCACTGGCCCACATCGGCCGCCGGTCCTGGTTCCAGATGCCCTGCAGATTGGCCGCCTGCGTCCCCGGACGGGAGGACGCCATCAACAGGTACCGGCCGAGGTTGAACGTCAACGCGACCAGGTCCGGATCGTTGCCTCCGGCAGCGACCGCCTTCAGACGGTCGTCAGTAGGATTGTCGACAACAGGACCGAGCTCCAGGGAAGCCCGGTCGTACAACCTCACATGATCCTCGACGTGCCGGCCGCGAAGCTTGTCCACGGCAACCGAATCCAGCACCGCGACCGCTTCCCCGAGAGCAACCAGAGGATCTCGCCCCGGCGACACCGACCACCCGGCGAACGTACTCGCCGCCGCCAGCACCACCGTCACCCGTGAGGCCCCGCGCACGGCAACACCCTCAGTCGACGTCGCCACCGAGCCGTCGGCGAACACCCTCAGCGCGACACCGAACCCGATACCGCGCCCGTCCTCGTACCGAATCGGATCCGCCGAATCCCGGTACTCGATCGTGAGCTCGGACGGCGCATGACCGACCACGCCATAGGTGCCGTCGGCCACGTCCACGCGCACCGGGTGCTGACTCTCCAACCCGACCAGCAGGTCGACAACAGGATTGTCGGCAATCAGAGTCCACACCAGCACCTGGTCCGGCGTGGACACGTACGTCTCACGGCGGAACCGCACGCCGTCGACCGTGTAGTCGACGGCGGCGATCCCGGTACGCAGATCCAAACTCCTTCTGAATTCCGAAGACTCCGTAGGCTCCGCAGCCTCCGCACCCCCACCGGCCGAGATCACCAGATCGGCCAGCGGCTGGTACGACTCCACCAACGGCCCCTGCAACGCACGGGTTCGTTCGGTGGCCGCCAACTGATCACCGTCCTCCAGCAACAACCGGCGTACGTCGGCCAGCACAGCCGGCCCGTCGGCGACGGTCAGCGACCGCGGACCGTCGCCCGACCAGACGTCGTCGAGGTTGAGCGCGATCCGCTCGTCGACAACCGCGCCGTACACCTTCGCTCCGAGATGCCCGTTGCCCAACGGCAACGCCTCGAACCAGTCCGGCGCAGGGGTGCGGAACCACAGTTCGTGGGACAACTACTTGCTCCCGGACTTGTACTTGTCGTACGCCTGCTGGTTGATCTCCAGGTACCGCGGCATGCCGGTGCTCTCGAGCCCCTTCACGTACGCGTCCCACTCGGTGTCGATGTTCTTCGAACCGGTGATGAAGGCCAGCTGGTTCTGGTTCACGTAGGTGTTCAGGTTGGTCTGCAGTGTCGCGAGCTCACCGCTCAGGCTCGGGTCCGGCCAGACCGAGGTCTGCGGGAACCACTGCGCCTTGTCCTCGTGCCCCTCATACTGCTTCGTGGCCTCGAACAGCCGCCGCTCCAGGCCGTCGCCGGAGTAGATGTCCTTCGGCACGACCTGCGAGTTCCGGAAGGCGAGCGTGATGTTGTACTGCGCCATCGCGTCCCAGGAGAGGTTCTTCGGCTGCTTGTCACCGGAGAACCGGTACCAGGCCGGCTGGCCGTCCAGCGCGATCTCACCGGCTTTGGGCTTACGCCAGCCGACGTTCTCGGGCCCCATCAGCGAGATCGCTCGACCCTCGTCGCTGTAGATCCAGTCGAGCATCTTGATCGCCGCAACGCGGGCCTCCTTGCTGGCCTTGTTGGTCAGCATGAACGTGTAACCGGTCGAGCTCGGGTAGTTGTACCCGGTGAAGCTCTTGCCCTCAGGACCGGTCAGCGGCGGCACCGCGTCGTACTGCTTGTCCCGCCCGTCCTTCGAGTCCAGCTGGACGAAGATGCCGGGCCACAGCACCGGCACCGAACCGAGGACGACGGCCTTGGGGTTGTTGCCCTGGGCCTGCAGCGCCTGGGCGTTCTGGGTGAACGCCGCCTGGTCGATCAGTCCGTCCTTGTAGAGACCGCGGATGTACTTCAGGCCTTCCTTCCACTGGTCCGACGTCACCGGCGTGACGACCTTGTCGCCGTCCAGGGTCAGCAGCGACCGGACGCCGTTGTTCGCGCCGACCGGGTCGTAGGCGAACGCGTTCATCAGGTACGCGATCAGGCTGCTGTCCTGGACGTCGGTGGTCATCGGGATCTCGTCGGCCTTGCCGTTGCCGTTCGGGTCCTTGGTCTTGAACGCCTCGAGCACCTTGCGCAGGTCGTCGGTGGTCTTCGGCATCTGCAGGCCCAGCTTCTTCAGCCAGGCGCTGTTGATCCACAGCTTGTCCGGATAGGTGCAGTGGAAGCAGTCCGACCACTGCGGCAGGGCGTAGATGTGCCCGTCCGGCGCCGTCGACATCTCCTTGAAGGTCTTGTTGGAGTCCAGCGCCTTCTGGATGTTCGGCGCGTTCTCCTTGATCAGGTCCTCGAGCGGCTGCGCGACGCCTTGCTGACCGAGCTTCAGCACCTCGGCCTGGGTGAAGCCGTCAACCCACGGGATCAGCAGGAACAGGTCCGGGTAGTCGCCGCTGGCCAGCGCGATCTGCCGCTTCTCCTTGGCCGGACCGCCGTCGAAGGTCGTGGTCTGCCAGCGGAACTGGATTTTGAACTTGTCGCTGACCAGCTTGGTGACCGCGTTGGTGTCCAGGTTGGTTCCGTTGGACGGGTCCGCCGGCGCGAAGGCGTCGATGACGACCTTGCCGTCGGCGCTGGTCTCGTTCGCGGCTCCGTCGTCCGACTTGTCGGAGCTGCACGCCGCCAGGGCGAGCACGCCGGCCGCGCCGAGCGCGACGACCTTGCTCACGGATGAGCGCATTTCTGTTTCCCTTCTGGAGGTGGGCGTCTCAGCCCTTGACCGCGCCGACCATCACGCCCTTGGTGAAGTGGCGGGCGACGAACGGATAGATGATCAGTACGGGCAGACTCGAGATGACGATGAGCGCGTACTTCAAGACATTGGCGAGCTGTTGCTGTTCGAGCTGCTGCGCCAGGTTCTGCGAGCCTGTTCCACCGAACTGATTCAGGATCAGCACGTTCCGCAGCACGATCTGCAGCGGGTACAGGCTGGGGTCCTTCAGGTAGATCAGGGCGTCGAAGTAGCTGTTCCACTGGAAGATCGCGTACATCAGCGCGATCACCGCGATCACCGGTTTGGACAGCGGCAGCACGATCGACCACAGGAACCGCAGGTCGCTCGCCCCGTCGATGGTGGCCGCCTCGTACAGCTCCTCGGGGATCGTGCTGCGGAAGAACGTCCGCGCGATGATCACCTGCCAGACGCCGATCGCGCTCGGGATCACCATCGCCCACCGGGTGTTCAGCATCCCGAGGTCCTGGACCACCAGGTACGTCGGGATCAGCCCGCCGGAGAACAGCATGGTGAAGATCAGCACGCTCATGATCACGTTCCGGCCGAAGAACGTCCGGCGCGACAGCGGGTAGGCGATCGCGATCGTCAGCGTGACACTGATCAGCGTGCCGCCGATCGCGTAGATGAACGAGTTCAGGTAGCCCTTCATGATCAGCGGATCACTGAAGGCTTCCTGGTAGGCGCGGATGCTCGGCTCGACCGGCCACAGCAGCACCTGGCCGGCGCTCACCGCCGACGGGCTGCTGAACGAGTTCGCGACGATGTAGACCAGCGGCAGCGCGACCAGGATCAGTGCGATCCAGAGCATGATCTTCACGCCGATCAGGAAGATCTTGTCGGTCCGGGTCTCCTCGATCGCGGTGCGCTGCGACGTCCCGGAGTCCGCCGTACGCCGGAATCCCTGCAAGGTGATGCTCATGACCACAGTCCGTTTCCGGTGATGCGCTTGGCGGCGAAGTTCACGCCGAGCAGCAGGAAGAGGTTGATCACCGAGTTGAAGAGCCCGATCGCGGTCGCCATGCTGAAGTCGGCGTTCAGCAGACCGGTCTTGTAGACGTAGGTGGCGATGATCTCGGACTGCGCGGTGTTCAGCGGGTTCTGCAGCAGGAACGCCTTCTCGAACCCGATCGACATGATGTTGCCGACGCCGAGCACCAGGATGATCACTGCGGTCGGCATGATGCCCGGCAGGTCGACGTGGCGGATGCGCTGCAGCCGGCTGGCGCCGTCGATCCGCGCCGACTCGTGCAGCGCCGGGTCGATCCCCGACAGCGCAGCGAGATAGATCACCGCGGAGTACCCCGTGGTCTGCCAGACGTCCGACCAGACGTAGATGTGCCGGAAGTAGTCCGGCCGGCCGAGGAAGTCGACCGCCGGTACGCCGAACAGCCCGATCGCGTCGTTGACGAACCCGAGCCGCGGCGACAGCACCAGGATCGTCATCGAGACCACGACCACTGTGGAGATGAAGTACGGCGCGTACGTGACCAACTGGACGATCTTCTTGAACCGCCCGTTGCGGATCTCGTTCAGCGCGATCGCCAGGATGATCGGGATCGGGAAACTCGCGAGCACCGTGTAGACCGACAACAGGAGGGTGTTCTTCACCAAGGTCCAGAACACGGGGTTCTGGAAGAACAGCTCGAAGTTGCGGAAGCCGACCCAGTCACTGCCCCACGGGCCCTTGATCGGGCTGTAGTTCTTGAACGCGATCACCGCGTTCGTGATCGGGACGTACTTGAAGATCACGAAGTACGCGAGCGGTACGACGACCAGCAGGTAGAGCTGCCAGTGCCGCCGCAGGCTGCGGCCGGCCTGGGTCCGGCGACTCGTTCGCGGTGGTTTCCGGACCGTCGGCCCGGCCGGCGGCGCCGGTGCCGCGGGCGCCGGTTTCACCTCGAAGGTTGCGCTCACTCCGCATCCTTTCCCTCACGCGCTGGAGTGGAACCGATATCCGATAGGATCTCGGGTTTCGCTATCCCGGAGGATGACACAGAATCCCTGGACAGCGGAAGAGTTGCCGACCGGGTCGATACCGGACGGTGACCGAAGTGCTCAGATCCCTTGCAGACAAGGGCTTTCCGGGTGTTGCCCCCAGCAACTACCGATGGGTGAACGACACATGATCCGATGGCTCGCCACCGGATCCGGGCACACATCGATCACACCCGGGGCCGCTCTGAGCCACCAGCCCCGGGTCGATCCACAATTTGTTTCTTGCGTTAACTATATGGCAGTCAACCCGGATCCGGCGGCCCGTGTCAAGACCCGGCCTCGGCGGCCACCACCATCCGAACTCCCCAGGTGGGGATAGTTGGCCGTATGGAGTTTGCGGACGGCAGGGCCTATGTCGACGGGATCGAGGTCGGGACGACCGGGATGCGGTGCTGGGACGAGGCGGACGGGACTCGGCTGTACTTGTTGACGGGTCAGGTCCACCTGGCGTACCAGGAGCGCGGGTACGGGCGGCGGGTGCTCGCGTGGCAGGAGGAGAGGGCTCGTGAGGCGGCGGCAGGCAGTCCGGGTACGGCGATGTTCGGGACGAATCCGGTGTCGGAGCGGGATGTCGCGCTGGTGCGGGCGGCGGGGTACCGGGTGGCGTTCACGCGGGTCCGGATGACGATGGAGCTGACCGGCTCCGGGAGGGTTGCGCTGCCGGCAGGCGTCGTACTGCGGCCTGCGTCGGAGGCGGATCATCGGGCTGTGTTCGAGGGGAACGCGGAGGTGTTCGGCGGGAGTTCGCTCGGGTACGTACAGGACTCGTTCGAGGAGTTCGAGCAGGATGTGGCTGACGACTTCCCGGACCACGGGCTCTGGTCGCTCGCGTGGGACGGGGACCGACTGGCCGGGTGGGTGGTCAGCGGGCGTGACGACACCCCGTGGGTCGGCGTACGAGCCGATTGGCGACGACGCGGGCTGGCGACGGCATTGCTCCAGGCCAATCACGCTGCGTTGTGGAAGTCCGGCGTACGGGCGGCGTCACTGTGGACCGTACTGGAGAACCCGACCGGGAGCGTCGCACTGTACGAGCGGGCCGGCTACCGCATCGTGGAGCGTCAGGAGCGCTACCGGAAGCCGATCGACGGCCGATGAGAAACCTGACCCGACCATCACGGGGGAACGGCCGGGCCAGGCATTACTGATAGTACCCCTGATCACCAACCGGGGTCGGCTAATTCGAAGGCGGACGCGCCGCGTCTCCCCTACCCTTTTCGCCATGCGAACTCGCTCCTGACAGCGCACCACCGCGGCGCCGCCGCAGTCCGTGCGCCACGCAAGCGTTTGACCGTGCTGGTCACCGCTTCGTCCTGCCCGCACGCCCATTGCAGGAACACGCTGCCAGGAGCAACGCACGATGTCTTCCTATCGGTCTGCCGACCCCACCCGGACGTACTACGTCTACAACGCCGCCTGGTCCTTCCTGTCCGCCCTGGCGTTCACGCTCAACCTCGTCTACTACGTCCGCGACGCCGGGCTCGACCCGCTCCAGATGGTCCTGGTCGGGACCACCCTCGAGCTGACCTGCTTCCTCTTCGAGATCCCCACCGGCATCGTCGCCGACCTGTACAGCCGCCGGCGCTCGATCGTGATCGGCTTCGTGCTCATCGGCGCCGGGCTGCTGCTCCAGGGCCTGGTGCCGGTGTTCCTGGCGATCCTCGCCGCGCAGGTTCTGTGGGGTATCGGCTACACGTTCACGTCCGGCGCCGACCAGGCCTGGATCACCGACGAGATCGGCACCGAACGCGCCGGCCGGGTGTTCGTCCGCACGCAGCAGTTCCAGCTGGCGGCGAAGATCGCCGGCACCGTGACCGCGGGTGGTCTAGGCCTGATCAGTCTGCCGCTGCCGATGGTGATCTCCGGCGCCGGGATGATGCTGCTCGCCCTGCTGCTCGCGGTGTTCATGCGCGAGCAGAACTTCCACCGCACACCGCGCGAGGAGCGGGAGACGTTCCGGCACATGGCGGAGACGTTCAGGCACGGCCTCGAGGTCGCGCGGCGGCGTCCCGTCGTACGGACGCTGGTGCTGATCAGCCTGATCGGCGGGTTGTCGAGCGAGGCGTTCGACCGGTTGTGGTCGGTGAAGATCCTGACGTTCACGTTCCCGGAGCTGTTCGGTACGTCGGACCCGGCGTTCTGGTTCACCGTCCTGGCCCTGATCGGGACGCTGCTCTCACTCGGTACGTCGGTGGCGCTGGACCGGCTCTCTCCACAGCGGCTGTCGGCGACGCACCCGACCGGGATTCTCGCGACGTTCGCGCTCCTGCAGATCGTCGGCGTGGTCGGCTTCGCGTTGTCCGGCAGCCTGTGGCCGGCGCTCGCGGCGATGTGGCTCAACACGATCGCGGGCACGCTCTCGTACCCGATCGAGTCCGCCTGGCTGAACCGGCACGTCGACTCCCGCTCGCGCGCGACCGTCATCTCGATGGTGTCGCAGGCGAACGCGGTCGGGCAGGTCGTCGGCGGCCCACCCCTCGGCGCGGTCGGCCGCTCGTCCCTGCGGGCGGCCCTGCTCGCGTCCGGCCTGATCCTGACGCCGATCCCGCTCCTCTTCCTGCGCACCCGGGTCCCGCTTTCCGGAAACAAAACGGCACATACCGCCACTTAGTTTCCGGAAGCCCGGAGCGCGATCCGACCGTGAGACATTGGTGTCTCATTTGAGCTATGATTGACTCATGGCTGTTGATCGGGATCAGGTACTGCGGGCCGCGGCGGGACTGTTGATGCGGAAGTCGTCGGCGACCATGGACGAGGTCGCCCGGGCGGCCGGGATCAGTCGCGCCACGCTGAATCGGCAGTTCGCGGGGCGGGACGCACTGATCCGGGCGCTCGAGGAGCTCGGGATCGCCGAGTGCGAGGCCGCCGTCGCGCGAGCCGCCGTCGACGACGGGCCGGTCGCCGACGCCGTACGGCGCCTGGTGCGCGAGCTGGAGCCGGTCGCCGGGCAGCTCGCGTTCCTGTACTCCGAGAACCAGCTGTTCGAGGGCGACGAGCAGAACGAGGGCTGGGATCGGCTCGACGCCCGCCTGGTCGCACTGTTCCGGCGGGGTCAGGAGGCCGGCGAGTTCCGGATCGACCTCAGCCCGGTCTGGCTGGCCGAGGCGCTGTACGGCCTGCTGGTCTCCGCGGCCTGGGCCACCTACGAGGGGCGGGTCGCGCCGAAGGACTTCACCTCGAACGTCACCGATCTGCTGCTCGGTGGCGCCGTACGGAGAGAGCAATGAAGCAACAAGCGGACGTCGTGACGCGTCCGGGACGCTGGCTCGCGCTCGGTGTGCTGGTGCTCGCCGTGCTGCTCATCGCGGTCGACGCGACGGTGCTCGGCCTCGCCACGCCGTTCCTGTCCGAGGACCTGAAGCCGTCGGGGACGCAACTGCTGTGGATCGGCGACGCGTACTCGTTCGTGCTCGCCGGGCTGCTGGTGTCGATGGGCAGCCTCGGCGACCGGATCGGCCGCAAGCGCATCCTGCTGATCGGCGCGACGGCGTTCGGCGCGGTCTCGGTGCTGAACGCGTACGCGCACACGGCCGAGCTGATGATCGTCGCGCGGGCGCTGCTCGGTGTCGCGGGCGCGACGCTGATGCCGGCCACGCTGGCGCTGATCCGCAACCTGTTCCACGACCCGCGGGAGCGCAGCGTCGCGATCGGGATCTGGGGCGCGGCGGCATCGGCCGGGATGGCGATCGGCCCGATCGTCGGCGGCGTTCTGCTGGAGAACTTCTGGTGGGGCTCGGTCTTCCTGATCAACCTGCCGGTGATGGCCGTACTGGTCGTCGTCGGCGCGAAGCTGCTGCCGGAGTCACGCAATCCCGAGCCGGGTCCGTGGGATCTGGTGAGCGTCGTGCTGTCGATGGTCGGGATGATCGGTGTGGTCTACGCGATCAAGGAGTTCGCGGCGCACGGCTTCGCGTGGCCGCCGGTGGTCGCGGCGCTCGTCGGCGCTCTTGCGCTCTACGGTTTCGTACGGCGCCAGCGTCGGCTGCCGATCCCGCTGCTGGACCTGCGGCTGTTCCGCAGTCGTGGTTTCAGTAGCGCCGTACTGGCCGATCTGCTCACGATTCTCGGGTTGTCGGGATTGATCTTCTTCCTGTCGCAGTACCTGCAGCTGGTGCAGGAGCGGCGGCCGATCGAGGCCGGTCTGGCGGAGTTGCCGGCCGCGATCGGGGCGATCGTCGCCGGTCTGCTCGCCGGGCAGGTGGCGCGGCGGTTCTCGGTGCGCGCGGTGGTCGCCGGCGGTCTGGCAGCGATCGGGCTCGCGCTCGCAGCGCTCACCACGATCAGCCAGGACACCGGGTATCCGTTGCTGGGCGCGGCATTGCTCGTCGTCGGGGCGGGCGCCGGGTTCTCCTTTACCGTGACGGCCGACGTGATCCTGGCCGCCGTACCGAAGGAGGAGGCGGGCGCGGCGAGCGCCGTGTCCGAGACGGCGTACGAGCTCGGCGCGGCGCTCGGGATCGCGCTGCTCGGGTCGATCGTGACCGGTGTGTACCGCGACTTCACCGGGCCCGCCGGTACGCCGGATGCCGCCCACGAATCGCTCGGCGGAGCGGTCGAGGTGGCCGCCCAGCTGCCACCGGAGACCGCCGCGGCGCTGCTCGACGCGGCGCGGGAGTCCTTCGCGGACGGCGTTTCGATCGCGGCCGGGGGCGGCGCCGCCGTCCTGCTCGCCACCGCGATCGCCGCCTGGTTCCTGCTCCGCGGGCAGCAACTCAGCACAGCCGGCGGGGACGAACACTAGGCAAAAAGTTTCCGTTTCTTCGATTACCTCTGGGAGATTCCGCCGAATCGGAGTACAAAGAAATCCTGTAGGTCTGTCCGCCCCTAGGCCTAGGAGGAATCTGTCATGGCCGGATTCAACGGCGAAGCATCCTGGTTCTGCTGCGGAAACGCATGGGGACCCTGTGCGAGCACCGGTCGCGGTGCCTGCGGCACGTGCAATTCCGGGAGTTTCCAGCACGCGTGGCCGAACACCTCGGACGCGTGCCTGTCCATCACCCGTCCGGACCGCTGTGGGTTCACCGGAATGTCCCGGCGTACCTGCGGCTTCCGGCACGCAACGACCAACCTGTGCAACGGAAAACGGGTCGTCACCTCGATCGCGGACTGCGGTCCGCAGACCGACCTGTTCTGCGGTGAACGCGCCTGCTGCGGCGGGACGTGTGCCGCGAACCGCCTCCTCGACCTCACGCCGGCCGCGTTCTCCGCGATCGCCAGCCTGAGCGCCGGTCTCATCCCTGCGAACATCGACGTCGGCTGAGGAGTGAGCTGAGATGACTGCAACGATGGACCGCCGCTCGCTCCTCACCCGCGCCGCCCTCGGTGCGACCGGCCTGGTCGCAGCGACCGCGATGGGTTCGCTCGCTCCCGAGACCGCGTTCGCGGCCGGTGCGCAGTTCCCCGACGCCGGCCAGCCGGACCCGAACTTCGCCGAAGGACTGATCACCGGCCGCAACCGGGATCTCCTGCAGGTACAGGGATCCGACGGCCGGCTGCACCGGATCCAGCTGACCGGGGTGACCAGCGTCTGGAAGCTCCGGCCGACCACGATCGACCAAGCCAAGATCGGCGACGGCCTGTACGCGCGGGGCGTGCTGCTCCCGGACGGGATCCTGGCCGCCGAGGCGATCTGGGTCAACATCGTCAACCTGACCGTCGCGATCACGTCGATCGGCCGCAGCGGCGTACAGCTCGACCACCACGGCCAGAAGGTCGTCGGGCACCTGCAGCCGGGGACCACCGCGGCCGTGTACAACGGCACGCCGGCGGTGTCGGACCTGTCGATGCTCAAGGTCGGCCGGCACGCCCAGGTGATCGGCGCCTGGCGACCGGGGACCAACGAGATCGACATCGCGACGATCTACACCTCGAACTGACATGGGCACCGTGGCGGCTGCTCAGCCGCTCTTGATCGGACTGCTCCTGCTCTGGTCGGCGTACGGCAAATTCACCGACCCGAAGCAGGCCGAACGCACAGCCCTACCGCGCCTGGTAGGCGATTCCCGCGCGAAGCCGACCTACCAAACCCTTGCCACCCTCGAGTTGCTCATTGCGCTCGCCCTCCTCCTACCACCTTCCTGGGCGATCGAGGCATTCGCCGCTGCCACACTGGCCGTCGGCTTCACCGCATTCCTCATCTACTCGAAGCTCGTCGTACCCGAGGCCTCCTGCGGGTGCATGAAGGCGTCAGCCAAACCCGTCGGCTACCGGGCGATCGCCCGCGCCTTGTTGCTGCTGGCAACTGCCGGGCTCGCGACCACGGCGGGCACCGGCTGGTGGTCCGCGGGCGCCGGTCTCGTCGTACTCGTCTTCGAGGCGGCCGCGTTCGCGATGCTGTCCGCGGAGCTCGACCGGTACTGGCTGCTGCCGCTGCGCCGCTTCCGGATCCGGCTCAGCCACCCGTACGCCGGTACCGCGTCCGACAACACACCACTCGCCGCAACCCAGCGGCGCGTGCTGCTCAGCCCGGCGTACCGCGCGGTCGACGGGATGCTGCGTTCCGATATCCACGACTACTGGGACGACGAGGACTGGCGGTTCGTGAGCTACGCCGCCAGGTACGACGGCCGCCGGGCGACCGCCGTCTTCGCCGTACCGCACCGGGACTCCACGCCTGAGTCCATCCGCGTCGCCGTCGTCGACGAGGAAGGCCTGACCGTGTACCGCCCGACCGTGCTGGCGACCACTGGCTAGCGACCGCCAGGCCATCACAATCACCCGACCGCCGCTCCCGTCACGCTTGTCGTGGCGGGAGCGGCGCGATTGTGATGGCCTGCAGATCCGGCTACGGCGTGGTCGGGCGGCCGAAGTCGGCGTACGCGGGGAGGCCTGT
Organism: Kribbella shirazensis; assembly: GCF_011761605.1. Taxonomy (GTDB): domain Bacteria; phylum Actinomycetota; class Actinomycetes; order Propionibacteriales; family Kribbellaceae; genus Kribbella; species Kribbella shirazensis. The sequence goes on from NZ_JAASRO010000001.1 coordinate 7,064,355, forward strand.
CGTGAGGGACTGCTCGGCGAGGGTCAGGCGGCGGGCCATGGAGGGGCGGAGACGGGGCGATGCTTCGGCGACGGTGAGGAAGTGGTGTGTCCGGGCCTCGGTGGGGTCGAGGGAGAGAGTCTCGTGGTCGAGGACGCCGCCGTCGAACACGAACGCCAGCGAGTCGGACCACGGGCCGTGGGCGGGCACCCAGTCGACGACCAGGAGGCGGCCGATCTCCAGGTCGAGGCCGATCTCCTCCTTCACCTCGCGGCAACAGGCCTCGTACGGCGACTCGTCGTACTCGACGATGCCGCCGGGGATGTCGAGGGTCGGCTTGTAGGTGGGCTCCAGGAACAGGATGCGCCCGGACCGGTCCCGGATCAGCGCGCCACCGGCCGCGGTCTTACGCGGCATGCGGGCGGCGATGCCCGGGTTGAACTCCTGCTCCGGCGCACCCTCGGCGGCGAGGTCCTCTTGTCGGTTCACCGGTCTAGTGTCGTCCCCGAAGGAGGTACTGCGATGCTTCGAGGACGATCCGCGAAGGGGCACTGGTTCGGGACGGTGATCGACGCGCCGGATCCGCAGGCGCTCGGGCTGTTCTACCACGAGGTGCTCGGCTGGGAGATCCACAAGAACGAGCCGAACGAGTTCGCACTGGTTGTTCCCGGCAACTCCGAGACCTACCTGGCGTTCCAGCCGCAGACGTCGGCGCCGTGGGCCCGCCCGGTCTGGCCGGCCGCCGACGGTCAGCAACAGATGATGATGCACCTGGACATCGAGGTCGGCGACCTCGACACCGCCGTCGAACACGCGGTCGAGCTCGGCGCCACGCTCGCCGACTTCCAGCCGCAGGACGATGTCCGGGTGCTGCTCGACCCGGCCGGCCACCCCTTCTGCCTGTATGTCGGGAGCTGATCGATCAGTTTTCGAGAAGCGGGCGGGGTGGACGGGCTCCTAGGGTTTGAGGTGTTCGCAGGACGACCGACCGAAAGGCACGCCGATGGCCACCACGAAGAAGAAGTCGTACGACGGGTTCACCGAGGAAGAGCGCGGCGCGATGAAGGAGCGGGCCAAGGAGCTGAAGGGCAAGGAGAACCCGGCCGAGGCGCAGGCGGCGAAGATCGCGGCGATGCCGGACGCGGACCGCGAGATCGCCGAGCGGCTGAACGAGCTGATCCCGCAGGTCGCGCCCGACCTCACCCCGAAGCTCTACTACGGCATGGCCGGCTGGGCCAGGAACGGCAAGGTCGTCTGCTTCTTCCAGGATGCCGCCAAGTTCAAGACCCCGTACGCCACGTTCGGCTTCAACCCGCCCGTCGTCCTGGACGACGGCGACTTCTGGCCGACCGCGTACGCGCTGATCAAGCTGACCCCGGCCGTCGAGAAGAAGATCGTCGCCCTGGTGAAGAAGGCGGTCGGCTGAGACGCGCGACCGGACCCGAGCCGACAGCTACAACCGGGGTGGCGGAGCCAGGATGGTGATGCCGTGGCGGGCGGCGATCGCAGTCACCGCGGCGAGATCGGGCGGCCCGTCGGGCTCAGGCGGCAGCGTGAGCTCCTGCGCGGGCTCCCCCACTTCCGCCGCGAACTGCTCGAACCCGCCCGGATTGTGCAGCGTGAGAAACCGCGCCTCCGGCGACGTGACGACGTACGCATGCGGAACGCCCTTCGGCAGAACAGCCACGGTGCCGGGCCCCGCAAGATGCTCCTCCTCGGCGAGCACCACCCGCAGATCACCGTCGAGCACGATGAGCGACTCCTCCTCGTGCTCATGAATATGCACCGGGCTCCCGCTCCCCCGCCGAGCCAGATTGTCGGTCAGCGAGAATGCCCCACCGGTCTGCTCCCCACTCACCCGCACCTGCTGCAACACCCCGAGAAACCACAACGCGGTCTGCGTATCCGGACTCGAAATCACACCGTCCCCGACGGGCCTGATGCGCTGACTCATCACTGTCTCCTTTCCTCACCCACCACCCAACCCGCCCGAGCCACGCATCGCCACCAAATTGGCGCTGTCCGTCAAGCCCTGTGCGCATGGCAAAATCTGGCGGGTGCAGATCGGGATGCTGGGGTCGTTCGAGGTGCGGGGCGGCGACGGGGGCGTTCTCGACGTGCCTGGGGCGCGGCTGCGGGGGTTGTTGATTGCTCTCGCGCTCGACGCGGGGCGGGTGGTGCCGAAGGCGACGCTGGTGGACTGGATCTGGGGCGAGCAGCCGCCGGCGGATGCGGCCAATGCGTTGCAGCGGCTGGTCTCGCGGCTCCGGAAGGTGCTTCCGGAGGGGGCGGTCGAGGGACATACCGACGGCTACCGGCTGCGGATCGATCCGGACGACGTCGACGCCGTACGGTTCGAACGCCTGGTCACGCGGGCGCGGACCGATCAGGATCCGCAGGGCGTCCGGCTGCTCCGGGAAGCGCTCGGATTGTGGCGCGGGCCGGCGATGCAGGACGTCGGGCTGACCGAGAGCGGCGCGTTCGACGCGGCCGTGACGCGGCTCGACGGGCTGCGACTGACCGCGATGGAGGACCGGTACGACGCCGAGATCACGCTCGGTCACGGTGCAGAACTCGTCACGGAGCTGACAGACCTGGTCGCCGCGCACCCGGTCCGCGAACGCCTCGTCGCCGCCCTGATGCGCGCCCTCGTCGCCTCCGGCCGCGACACCGAGGCGCTCCGCGTGTACGAGCGCACCCGCGAAACCCTCGCCGACGAACTCGGTGTCGACCCGTCGCCCGAACTCTCCGCCCTGCACGTCGCCCTGCTCCGGGGTGAGCTGGTACGCCGCGACGAGAAGCGCAACACCAACCTCCGCGAGGAGCTGACGACGTACGTCGGCAAGGACGCCGACATCGCGACGGTCCGCGACCTGGTCGCCGCGCACCGCCTCACCAGCCTGATCGGCCCGGGCGGCTCGGGAAAGACCAGGCTCGCGACCGAGACCGCCCGGACCATGCTCGGCGACCTGCCGGACGGCGCCTGGATGGTGGAGCTCGCGGCGATCGGGGCCGACGGCGACGTGGCGCAGGCGACGCTCGGCGCGCTCGCGCTGCGGGACGCGTTGCTCGGCGACGTACCGGACAGGGACCCGACGGACCGGGTGATCGCGGCCGTCCGGGAGCGGTCGATGCTGCTGATCCTGGACAACTGCGAGCACGTGATCGAGTCGGCCGCGACGTTCGCGCATCGCGTGCTCGGCGAATGCCCGCGGCTGCGGATCCTCGCCACCAGCCGCGAACCGCTCGGCATCACCGGCGAGGCCCTCTGGCCGGTCGCACCGTTGGCGCTGCCAACGGATACTGCCGATCCGGCCGAGATCGACGCGTCACCGGCCGTTCGCCTGCTGCAGGACCGGGCCACAGCTGTCCGCGCCGATCTCACCGCGGATCGCGAGACGATGGCCCGCATCTGCCGCGCCCTCGACGGTATGCCGCTGGCGATCGAGCTGGCCGCGGCCCGGTTGCGCACCATGTCGCTCGAACAGCTCGCCAACCGCCTCGACGACCGTTTCCGCCTGCTGACCGGCGGCAGCCGTACGGCGCTGCCCCGGCACCGCACGCTCCGCGCGGTGGTCGACTGGAGCTGGGAGCTGCTCTCCGATGCCGAGCGGTCGGTCCTGCGCCGGGTGTCGGTGTTCGCCGGCGGCGCGAGCCTCGACGCCGCCGAGCAGGTCTGTGCGGGCGGCGAGGTCGAGTCGTGGGAGGTCCTCGACCTGCTGACCGCGCTCACCGAGAAGTCGCTGGTCGTGACGAAGAACGAGGGCGCCCCGCGGTACCGGCTGCTCGGAACGATCAAGGAGTACGCCCAGCAGCGTCTCGACGAGGCGGGTGAGACCGAGCTGACCCGCCGTACCCACCTCGCCTACTTCACGGAGCTGGCCGAGACCGCCGATCCGCACCTGCGCCGTGCCGAGCAGCTCGAATGGTTGTCGACCGTGGAAGCCGAGCACGACAACATCGCCGCGGCGATGCGCGGAGCGCTGGCAGCCGGCGAGGCCGAGGGCTCGATGCGGCTCGCGGCGGCAGCGGGCTGGTACTGGTGGTTCGCCGGGCACAAGGTCGAAGGCAGCGAGTTCCTGCTGGCAGCCCCGGACGTGCCGGGCGAGGTGTCCGACGAGAGCCGCGCCGTGGTGTACGCGTTCGTCGCCAACTTCATGACGTCGGGGCGTGGCCGCGACCAGTTCAATGCGGAGGACTGGATCCGGAAGGCCGCGGACATCAGCCGGCGGGTCAAGAGCCCGCATCCGGCGGTGACCATGTCGACCGCACTCGAAGGCCTGCTGCGGGGGCCTGACTCGTTCGTGTCCACGTTCGAACCGCTGCTCACCGACGAAGACCCTTGGGTACGGGCATTGGCGCGGCTGCAGACCGGGAAGATGCGGATCATGCTCGGCGACGGCGACGAGGACGCCGACCGGGCGGTTGAGACCGCCCTGGCCGAGTTCCGCGCGATCGGCGAACGGTGGGGCATGTCGTTCGCGCTCACCGAACTGGCCGACCGGCTCGCCGTCCGTGGCAAGTTCGCCGAGGCGTGCGAGTACTCCGAGCAGGCGATCGCCGTCGCCGCCGAGTGCGGCGCGACCGAGGACGTCGTACGGCTGCGGTCGCGGCAGGCCCAGCTGTACTGGCTGGCGGACGATGCGGAGGCCTGCGCTGCCGCGTTGGCGGACGCACAGCGCCTGGCCGAACGGGTCGCGTGGCCCGAGGCGCTCGTCGAGCTGGCGCTGTCGAAGGCGGAGCTCGCCCGCTGGCAGGGCGAGGCCGACGAGGCCCGCGAACAGCTCAGCCGCGCGACGACCATGCTGGGGCACGAGGCGGAGCGGGCGAACCTGCGCGCCATGATCCAGGACGTGCTCGGTTACCTCACCGACGATCTCGACGAGGCCTGGCAGCACCGCAGCGCGGCCTTCCAGGCGGCTGCCGAGGGCGGCCACGCTCCCGGCATCGCCCAGGTGCTGGTCGGGATCGCGGATCTCGCGTTGCGGACCGGCCAGGACGAGCAGGCGGCGCGGCTGCTGGCCGCGAGTGCCGCCGTACGAGGGCTGCCGGACCGCTCCAACCCGGACGTGGCAAGGCTCGAGGAGGAAACACGTCGTCGCCTCGGTGACACGAAGTTCACCGAGGCGACGGAGGAGGGACGGCAGGCGAGCTGGCGGGAGCTGGTCGAGGTCACGCTCGCTTCGTGAACGTCGAGGTCGCCCAGATGTACCCGACCACGGCGATCCCGAGGCACCACGCGAACGCGGCGATCAGGTCGCCCGTCTGCGGCGCGCCGTTCAGCAGCCCGCGGAGCGACTCGATGATCGGCGTGAACGGCTGGTACTGCGCGAACTGCTTCACGCCGGGCCCCATCTTGTCGGCCGGCACGATCGCGCTGCTGAAGAACGGCAGCATGACCAGCGGCACCGAGGCCAGCCCCGCGGTCTCCGGGCTCTTGGCGAACAGACCGAGCGCGACGGTCAGCCAGCCGGTCGCCACCCCGAGCAGTACGACGAGACCGAGCACGCCGAGCCACTGGGCGAAGCTCGCCGACGGGTCGAAGCCGAGCGCGAACGCGACCCCGATGATCGCGGCGATCGCGATCAGGTTGGTCAGCACGCTCGCCACCACGTGACCGGTCAGGACCGCGCTCCGCGGCACGTCCATCACCTTGAACCGGTTGATGATGCCCTTGGTCATGTCGGAGTTCACCGCGGTCGCCACCGCACCGAGCCCGTAGCAGACCGCCAGCAGGAGCATTCCGGGTGTCGCGTAGTCGACGTACGGGACGCCGACGCTGAACGCGTCACCGAGCATGTAGACGAACATCAGCATCACCACGACCGGCATCAGGACGGCGTTGAACACCGAGGTCGGGTTCCGCGCGATGTGCTTGAGGTTGCGGCGCAGCATCACGATCGAGGGGTTCTTCATTTCGCGACTACCTCCGTGGTGTCGTGGCCCGTCAGGGCGAGGAATACGTCGTCGAGGTCAGGGGTGTGGACGGAGAACTCGCCGGCGTCCAGGGAGTGCTCGTCGAGCCGGTCGAGCAGCTCGCGGACCGACCGGGTGCCGCCGTCGCTGGGGACCCGCAGGGTGAGGGACTCGTCGTCGCGGGTCGAGCCGGGCAGGATCCGGGCGGCCGTGTCGAGTTCCGCGACCGACTCGAATCGGAACCGGACGTGGGTGCCGGGGATCTGCCGCTTGAGCTCGTCCGGGGTGCCCTGGGCAACCAACCGGCCCTTGTCGAGGACCGCGATCCGGTCGGCCAGCTCGTCGGCCTCGTCGAGGTACTGCGTGGTGAGGAAGATCGTCACGCCGTCGGCCAGCAGTTCGCGGATGATCGTCCACATCGTCCGCCGGCTGCGCGGGTCGAGACCCGTGGTCGGCTCGTCGAGGAAGATGATCTGCGGGTTGCCGACCAAAGTCATCGCGAGGTCGAGCTTGCGACGCATGCCGCCGGAGTAGGTCGCCGCGGGCTTGTCCGCCGCCTCCGCCAGCTCGAACCGCTCCAGCAGCTCGGCGACGACGCCGTTGGCGGCGCCGCGGCTCAGGTCCACCATCAGCTGGAGGTTCTCGCGTCCGGTGAGCAGCTCGTCCACGGCCGCGAACTGGCCGGTGACCCCGATCGCGGAGCGGACCGACTTGGCCGCGGTCGCCGCGTCGTAGCCGGCCACCCGGACCGTGCCGCTGTCGGCTTTGGTCAGCGTGGTGAGCACGTTGACCGTGGTGGTCTTGCCGGCCCCGTTCGGGCCGAGCAGGGAGAAGACGGTGCCCGCGGGGACGTCGAGGTCGATGCCGTCGAGCACGGTCTTGTCGCCGTACGTCTTGCGCAGTCCTGTGACCGCGATCGCCGAAGTTGTCATGGGAACACCTTCGGCGGCGGTCCTGACACGCCCCTGACACGCCGCCTACACCGTGTCAGCCGCTGTGTCCGCCCTGGTCGCAGAGCGGTGTCAGGAGGTGCGGCCAGAGTTGCCACACCGACACCTGAGGGAGAACCACAATGTCCAGTTTCCACACCCCCGCGCCGATCTCCGCGACGATCGACATCGTCTTCGGCAACATCACCGTCAAGGCCGGCGACCGGACCGATACCGTCGTCGAGGTCCGCCCGGTCGACCCGGCCTGGGAGCTGGACGTGAAGGCCGCCGAGCAGGTGGTCGTCGAGTTCACCGACAACAAGCTGCAGGTGAAGCACCCGAAGCTGCGGTCGATGTTCAGCAAGCGGTACGGAGCCGTCGAGGTCCTGATCGAACTACCCGCCGGCTCGGACGTCCACGGTTACACCGCGAAGGGCGAGTACGTCGTCGAGGGCCGGGTCGGCTCGTGCGAGCTGAAGACGGCGAACGGCGACATCCGGGTCGGCACGGTCGCGGGCAACCTGCGCGCCAAGTCCGCCACCGGTCACATCAGCGTCGACGCGGCGGGCGCCGAGGTCAACGCCCGGACCGCCAGCGGCGACATCCGCGTCGGCGCCCTCGGCACCGGCACGGTCGACCTGTACACCGCCACCGGCGAGGTCGCGGTCGGCGTCCCCGCGGGTACGGCGGCCACCGTCGACGCGCACACCTCCGTCGGCCGGGTCTTCAACGACCTGCCGACGATCGAGAACCCGGCCCGCACCGTCACCGTCCGCGCCCGCACCCACGGCGGCAACATCACCGTCCGCCCCGCCTGACCCGATCCCCAGGCCATCACAATCCGCCCGGGCGGCCCGCGCCGAGCGCGACCCCGGCCGACGGCCGACGATTGTGATGGGCTGGCGGTCGGCGTCCAGGGCTGCGCGGGCGGGCGGTCGGCGTCTACGGCTGCGCAGGTGGGCGGTCGGCCGCGCCCGGGGCGCTACGGCTTGGCCGGCGTGCGGTCGGCGGCCAGAGAGGCGAGGAGGCGGAGCTTCTCGGCGGACGGGGAGCGGGGTTCGGCGGTGTAGACGATGAGCACGAGGCCGGGTTCGGCGGTGATGGCGAGTTCCTCGTAGGCGAGCGTGAGGTCGCCGACCTCGGGGTGGTGGAACCGCTTGGTGCCGGTGCCGTGGGTGCGGACGTCGTGTGAACCCCAGAGCCGGCGGAACGTCTCGCTCTGAGTGGACAGTTCGCCGACCAGGTCCTGCAGGCCGCGGTCGTGCGGATCGCGGCCGGCCTCGGCGCGCATGATCGCGACACACATGTGCGCGAACAGATCCCAGTCGGGGTAGAAGTCGCGCGACGCCGGGTCGAGGAACTGGAAGCGGGCCAGGTTCGGCGTCCGGCCGCCCTCGCCGATCACCGGCGAGTAGAACACCCGGCCGAGCGCGTTCGTCGCGAGCAGGTCCTGCGAGGGGTTGCGGACAAACGCGATGCCGTCGGTGATTGCCTCCAGCGCCCACTGCAGGCTCAGCCGGGACGCGGCCTGCGGGGCAGGGCGGCGCCGACGGCGACCCGACGCCGGGATGCCGTCAGCCGCCCGCGCGAGGGCGAACAGATGCGCGCGCTCGGTGTCGTCGAGCCGCAGCGCCTCCGCGAGCGCCTCGAGTACGGCGGACGACGCCCCGGCGATCGCGCCGCGCTCGAGCTTGGCGTAGTACTCGATGCTCACCCCGGCGAGGGTGGCGACCTCGCTCCGGCGCAGCCCTGGTACGCGTCGCTGACCCACGGCTGGGAGACCCACGTCCGACGGCGTCAGCTTCGCCCGCCGCGAGGTGAGGAACGCCCGGACCTCGGCCTTGTTGTCCATGTCATCGACGGTACCGGTGCCGCGCCCGCGGAGGGATGTACTGCTGGTACACCTCTCGAGCGGGACTTCTTCGCGTCCGCTCCGGGCGCTTGCATGGAGCTGCGAGCGACCGAGAGGACCCGATGACCCTGACCACCGCGCGACCACCGCAGACCAGCCGTGGCGCAGCCCCGCCCGCAATCCTGCCGGCAACCGTGCTGGCCACCGTCGTCCTGATCACCGCGATCGCTCCGCTGGCCACCGACATGTACGTCCCGGCGTTCCCGCTGGTCGCCCGCGACCTCGCCACGAGCGCCACCGAGGTACAACTCACGCTGACGACCTTCTTCGTCGGCATGGCTCTGGGACAACTCGTCGGCGGCCCGGTCTCGGACCGGGCCGGCCGGCGGCGTCCGCTCCTGATCTCGCTCGTGGTGCTGACCGCCGCCTCGGCGCTGTGCGCGTTCAGCCCGACGATCGGCGTGCTGATGGTTGCCCGGCTGGTGCAGGGTTTCAGCGGCGGGTGGGCGATGGTGATCGCCCGGTCGGTCGTGGTGGACCTGACGTCCGGGACCCGGCTGGTCCGCGCGATGAACCTGGTCGCCGGTGTGGCCGGGATCGCGCCGATCGTCGGGCCGTTGCTCGGCGCGGCCGTCCTGCAGTTGTCGCACTGGCGGGTGTCGTTCTGGGTCGTCGCCGCGCTCGCCGCGGTCATGGTCGTGACGGTCGCGGTCGCCGTACCGGAAACTGCGCGCCGCGAGCCGACCCGTTTCGCGGGCGAGGTACTACGGAACCGCGGGTTCCTCGGCTACCTGGTCGTCTTCTCCTTCTCGATGGGCACGATCTTCGCGTACGTCGCGACGTCGGCCTTCGTGCTGCAGTCGATGAACGGCCTCTCCCCCGTCGCGTACTCCGTGGACTTCGCGGTCAACGCCGTCGGGCTGACCGTCGCGACACTCGTCGCCGCACGGCTGGCCGGTCGCGTCCCGACGCGGCAGCTCGTCCTCGTCGGGCTCGTCGCGACCGGCCTCGCGGGCGTGGTGCTGCTCGTCGGCGCGCTCTGGTTCGGCATGCCGCTTCCGGTCGCGCTGCTCGGGTTCTTCGTGCTGATGTCCGCTCAAGGCCTGGTCGGGCCGAACGCCGGTGCGCTCGCGTCCGCCCAGGTACCGGAGCATCCCGGCACCGGCTCGGCCGTACTCGGGTTCCTGCAGTGGTGCATGGCCGGCGTCGTCGCCCCGCTCGCGGGCCTCGGCGGCGAGCGTACCGCCGTACCGATGGCGGCCATCGTGCTCGCCCTCACTGCCTTCTCCCTGCTCGCACTGATCGTCAACCAGAGAGGTTCCCAACCATGCGTGGAGTCATGATGTACGGTCCCCGCGACGTCCGCGTCGAGGACCGGCCCGACCCGATCATCCAGCAGCCGACCGACGCGATCATCCGGCTGAGCGCCACCTGCGTCTGCGGCTCGGACCTGTGGCCGTACCGCGGCCAGGACAAGCTCGACGGACCGACGCCGATGGGCCACGAGTACGCCGGTGTCGTCGAGGAGATCGGCTCCGCCGTCACCACCGTCAAGCCGGGCGACTTCGTCATCGGCTCGTTCTTCGCCTCCGACAACACCTGCGAGATCTGCCGGGCCGGGTACCAGTCGCGCTGCGTCCACGCCGAGCTGATGGGTGCCATCGGCACCCAGTCGGAGCTGGCCCGGGTACCGCTCGCGGACGGCACCCTCGTCGCGACCCCGGGCCTGCCCGACGCCGACCTGATCCCGTCCTTCCTCGCCGCGTCCGACGTACTGGGCACCGGCTGGTTCGCCGCCGTCGCGGCCGCGGCCGGTCCCGGCAAGACGGTCGCCGTCGTCGGCGACGGCGCGGTCGGCCTGCTCGGCGTCCTGGCGGCCCGCCAACTCGGCGCCGAACGCATCATCGCGATGAGCCGCCACGAGCCCAGGCAGCAACTGGCCCTGGAGTACGGCGCGACGGACATCGTCACCGAACGCGGGGACGCGGGCGTCGCACGCGTCAAGGAACTCACCGGCGGCTACGGCGCACACAGCGTCATCGAGGCCGTCGGCACCCAGGAGTCGATGATGCAGGCGATCCGCGCGACCCGCGCCGGCGGCCACGTCGGCTATGTGGGTGTCGCCCACGACGTGAGCCTGCCCGGCGACGAACTGTTCTTCTCCGGCGTCCACCTGCACGGCGGCCCGGCCCCGGTCCGCCACTACCTCCCCACCCTCATCGACCTGATCACCCGCCGCGAGATCGACCCCGGCAAGGTCTTCGACCTCGACCTGCCGCTGTCCGACGCCGCCAAGGCCTACGAGGCGATGGACCAGCGCCAGGCGATCAAGGCCCTCCTGCGTCCGTGACGTCGGCGCCGCGCCCGGATTGTGTCCTGGCGCGGCGAAATTCGCGGGGAATTCTGTCGGAGGGTTGACGGAAAAATTCCGGGTTCCTAGCGTCGCGAGAGTGCAGACGCAGCCAGGAGTACAGGCACTTGTGCGGAGGACCCACGAAGAGCGGGTCCTCCAGGTGCTGCGGGAGCAGGGCGCGCTCAGCCGGAACCAGATCGCGCGTGCCGTCGGTCTGTCCCGCACCACGTTGTCCGAGATCACCGGGAGCCTGCTGCAGCGGGGCGCCATCATCGTCACCGACACCGACGCGGCGCACCGGGAAGGCAGCGGCCGCCCGGCCGAGCGACTCGCGCTGGATCCGGCGTCCGGGCAGTTCATGGGCGTCGACTTCGGGCATCGCCGCGTGCACGTCACGGTGGCCGACGCCTCCCACGAGATCGTCGCGTCCGGCTCCGACCGGTACGAGGACCGCGTCGACTGGCCGACCCGGCTCGACGTCGCGTTCCGCCTGATCGAGCGGCTCAGCGACGAGTACGGCGTCCACTACGGCGCCCTGCAGGGCGTGGGCATCGGCATTCCCGGGCCGTACTCGGGCAAGCCGGGCGTGCGCGGGTTCCCCTCGCACCGCGCGGCCGCGGACGGCTTCCACGACGCCTCCGTCGACGAGGCGTTCGGCGAGCGGTTCGGCGCGCCGGTGATCGTCGACAACAACACCCGGCTGGCCGCGCTGGCGGAGGCGATCTTCGGCGCCAAGGCGATCGAGAACCTGCTCTACGTGCGCCTGTCCGACGGCGTCGGCGGCGGCCTCGTGGTCGGCGGCCGGCTCGTGTCGGGCTCGGCCGGACTGGCCGGCGAGCTGGGACATGTGACGGTGCGCGCCGACGGCGGTCCCTGCCGCTGCGGCAAGAACGGCTGTCTCGAGACCATTGCCTCGGTCCCCGCGATCCTGGCAACCTGCCGAGCCGCAGGCCTCGCCGCGGAGAGCCTCGACGACCTCGCCGCGGCCGTCGCCCGTTCACACCCGGTCGCCGACCAGGTACTGCGGGACGCCGGCGCCGCTGTCGGCCGGGTCCTCGCCGCGGTCGCGATGGCGCTGAACCCCGCGGAGATCGTGATCGGCGGCGCGATCACCCGCCTCGCGCCCGCGATCGTCGAGCAGGCCGCCGCGCGGGTCAGCTACGAACTCTTCCCAGGTGCCGCCTCCCCCGGTGTACGGGCGGCGTACCTCTCCGACGACGACGGAGCGCTCGGTGCGCTCGCCGCCGTCTTCCACAGCTCGCCGCTGCTGGCCGGATACCCCGAGACACCGGCGCCGGCCGGTTCGGGTTCCCGCCTGCGGCAGACCGAAACCCGAGGAGTGGCCGATGGCCGTGCTCACTGACCAGACCGCCGGTACCGCGAGGACGCGGGACCGAACCCGCACGCGGACCACCGGCCTGCCCCTGTTACTCAACGGGGTCTCGATCGGCCTGGGCATCGCGCTGTGGTGGATCCTGGCGCTCGCCGGGCTGAAGCTGCCGACGCCTCCCGAGGTGGTCTCCCAGGCGGTGACCCTGACCGGCAACGGCACGCTGGGCAAGGACGTCCTGGCCAGCCTGACGCGGGTCCTGATCGGCTTCGCGCTCGGCACCGCCGCCGCGATCCCCGTCGGCTTCCTGATGGGCTGGTACGCCGTGGTCCGCGGGCTGGTCGAGCCGTGGATCCAGTTCTTCCGGACCGTGCCACCGCTCGCGATCATCCCGCTGGCGATCGTGCTGATGGGGATCGGCGAGGCGCCGAAGATCTTCGTGATCTTCCTGGCCGCGTTCCTGGCCTGCGTGATCTCGACGTTCCAGGGCGTGGTCAACGTCGACAAGACACTGATCAACGCTGCCCGGGTGCTGGGTTCCAAGGACGCCGGGATCTTCGCCCGGGTCGTCGTACCCGCCTCGACGCCGTTCATCCTGGTCGGCATGCGGGTCGGGCTCGGCTCGGCCTGGGCGACGCTGGTCGCCGCCGAACTGATCGCCGCCCAGCAGGGCCTCGGCTTCCGGATGCAGAACGCGCAGCTGTACTACGACCTGCCGACGATCTTCGTCGGCCTGATCTCGATCGGCATCCTCGGTCTGCTGATGGACCGGGTGCTGCTGACGGCCGAACGCAAACTCACCGGATGGCAGGAACGCCGATGACGAAGAGCCCGCAGAAGATCTCTGTCCAGTCGGTCACCAAGACCTTTGCCCTCGGCAAGGACACCTTCACCGCCCTCGACCAGGTGTCGCTGGACATCGCGGACAACGAGTTCATCACCGTGGTGGGCCCGTCGGGCTGCGGCAAGAGCACGCTGATGAACATCCTGGCCGGCCTGGAGGGACCGACGGCGGGGCGCGCGCTGGTCGACGGCGTACCGGTGTCGGGTCCCGGCCCGGAGCGCGGCGTGATCTTCCAGCAGTACGCGCTCTTCCCGTGGCTGACGGTGCGCAAGAACGTCGAGTTCGGGCTCAAGACCGCCGGTGTCCGCAAGGACGAGCGACGGGAGCGCGCCCAGCACTTCATCGACATGGTGGGGCTGTCCGACTTCGCGGACGCACTGCCCAAGATGCTGTCCGGCGGTATGCGGCAGCGCTGCGCGATCGCCCGGGCGTACGCCGTGAACCCGTCGATCCTGCTGATGGACGAGCCGTTCGGGGCCCTGGACGCCCTGACCCGGGTCAAGCTGCAGGAACAGCTGCTGGCCACCTGGAGCCAGGAGCAGCGCACGGTCATGTTCATCACGCACGACGTCGACGAGGCGGTCTTCCTGGCGAACCGCGTCGTCGTGATGGCCGCCCGGCCGGGGCGGATCTACGACGTGATCGACGTCGACCTGCCGTACCCCCGGTCCGAGGAGTTCCGCCTGAGCGCCGAGTTCGCCGCGTTGCGCAACCGCGTCTGGCACTCCGTCTACCACCAGGACGGCCGCACCGCGGCCGAGTCCGGAACCGCTCTGCCGTCACCCGCGACGGCTCGATCCTAGGGACCACCCATGACGTTCTCACGCAAGCTCACGGCGCTCGCCGCCGGTACCGTCGCCCTCGCGCTCGCCCTCGCCGGCTGTGGCGGGTCCGACGACAAGGCCGCGGACGGCGGCCCGCTGGAGCAGGTGAACTTCGGCTACATCGCGGACTACAACGGCACCAGTCTGCTGGCGATCGCCGACGACCAGAAGCTGTGGCAGAAGCACGGCCTGAAGGCGAGCACGAAGGTGTTCACCAACGGCCCCCTGCAGATCCAGGCGCTCGGCACCGGCGACCTCGACTTCGGCTACATCGGCCCGGGGGCGTTCTGGCTGCCGGCGTCAGGACAGGCGAAGGTCGTCGCGATCAACACGCTGGGCAACGCCGACCGGGTGATCGCCCGCTCCGGCACCTCCTCGATCGACCAGCTCCGCGGCAAGACCGTCGGCGTCCCCGAAGGCACGTCGGGCGACATGATCCTCACGCTCGCGCTGAAGAAGGCCGGGATGACCAAGGACGACCTCAAGGTCGTCAACATGGACGCCTCGACCATCGTGTCCGCGTTCGCATCCAAGAAGATCGACGCGGCCGGTTTCTGGTACCCGGCGATCGCGACGATCAAGAAGCAGGTCCCGGACCTGACCGAGCTCGCCAAGAACTCCGACTTCGAGTCCCAGGTCTCCTTCCCGACCGCGTTCGTGGCCGGCAACGACGTCGTCTCCGGCCAGAAGACCAAGACCGAGAAGACCATCGCCGTACTGCGGGACGCGATCGCCTACCGGTCCGCGAACATGGACAAGTCGATCGAGCTGACCGCCAAGATGCTCAACGTCCCGGTCGACCAGGTGAAGGCCGACGCGGGCAACGTCAAGGTGCTGTCCCTCGACGAGCTGGACGCGAAGACCAAGGACGGCACCGTCGACAAGTGGCTGAACGGCATGGCCGACTACTTCGTCGAAGCCGGCAAGCTGAAGTCGAAGGTCGACCCGAAGACCTACTACACCGGCGAGCTGTTCACCACCGCGGCGGCCGCCAAGTGAGCCGACCCGGTAGCAACCCGAAGAACATCCTGTTCCTGATGACCGACCAGCACCGGACCGACACACTCGGTGCTTACGGCAACCAACTGGGGACGACCCCGAACCTCGACGAGCTGGCCCGGACCGGGACCCGCTTCGACCGGTGGTACACCCCGACGGCCATCTGTACACCGGCCCGGGCCAGCCTGCTCACCGGGCAGGCGCCGTTCCGGCACAAGCTCCTGGCGAACTACGAGCGCAACGTCGGCTACATCGAGGACCTGGGCGAGGGGACGTTCACCTTCTCGCAGACGTTGCGCGACAGGGGGTACAACTGCGGGCTGATCGGCAAGTGGCACGTCGGCACCAACAGGACGGCCGGCGACTTCGGGTTCGACGGGCCCGACCTGCCGGGGTGGCACAACCCGGTGGATCACCCGGACTACCTGGAGTATCTCGAGGAGCGCGGACTACCGCCGTACGAGATCTCGGACCGGATCCGCGGGACGCTGCCGAACGGCGGGCCGGGCAACCTGCTCGCCGCGCGGCTGCACCAGCCGGTGGAGGCGACGTTCGAGCACTACCTCGCCACGCGCGCCATCGAGCTGCTCGAGCGGTACGCCGCGGACGGTGAGCAGCCGTTCTTCCTGGCGCTGCACCTCTTCGGGCCGCACCTGCCGTACATCCTGCCCGACGAGTACTTCGACCTGATCGACCCCGCGGACGTCGAGCTGCCGCGATCGGTGGCCGAGACGTTCGAGGGCAAGCCTCCGGTGCAGAAGAACTACAGCGCGCACTGGACGTTCGACACGATGCCGATCGAGACGACCCGCAAGCTCATCGCGATCTACCAGGGGTACGTCGCGCTGATCGACTTCGAGATCGGCCGTGTGCTGGAGGCGATGAAACGGCTCGGGCTGACCGACGACACCGCGGTGTTCTTCACCTGCGACCACGGGGAGTTCACCGGTTCGCACCGGCTGCACGACAAGGGCCCGGCGATGTACGAGGACATCTACCGCACTCCGGGGCTGCTGCGCGTCCCGGGGCAGCCGGAGGGCGTCGTACGGAACGAGTTCGTCAGCCTGCTCGACTGCACGGCGACGATCCTCGACCTCGCCGGGGCGGATCCGAAACTCGCGACCGACTCGCGCAGCCTGTTGCCGTTGACAACCGGTGAGCCGGTCGAGTGGGACGACGACATCGTCTGCGAGTTCCACGGGCACCATTTCCCCTATCCGCAACGGATGCTGCGCACGGACCGGTACAAGCTCGTGGTCAACCCCGACTCGGTGAACGAGCTCTACGACCTGGAGCTCGACCCTGACGAACTGCTCAACGTGTACGAGCACCCGGAGCAGGCCGCCGTACGGTCACAGATGATGCGCCGTCTCTACACGGTACTGCGGGAGCGCGGCGACAACTTCTACCACTGGATGACCTCGATGTACGACGTGGGCGATGTCTCGTACGACCCCAGCATGAGCGGCCTCGACGAAGCGTCGTACCAGCCACCGGAAGACTGAAGACGGTCCGTGGGCCCTTCCCGGAGGGCCCACGGACGTTCTTCACTGCAGCGCGCGGAAGTCGTCGATCCAGGCGTACCCCGGCACCGACATCCCGTCGCCCCGCGGCCGCACCGTCAGGGGCGCGAAGACGCTGTTGAGCAGCCACGGCGCCTTCGTCGCACTCCAGCCGGCCGTCATCGACGGGATCTGCCGGAAGCCGTACGTCGCCACGGCGAGCCGGCCCGTGGCGCGGAAACGCTCCAGCTCGTCGCGCAGGAAGTGCTTCTTGGACTCGAACCACGGACTGGCAGCGAGCAACTCGTTCCACTTCGCCGACGGGAACGGCTGCTGGATCGCATCACCGATGACCTGCCACACCTGCGTATCCGCCGCGTAGCCGTACCGCTCGGCGAACGTCGCTGGGATCCGGTCGGTGAGGTGTTGTTGCCAGTACCAGACAAGCGAGAACTCCGTGACCAGGAACGTCTGTTCCGGCCGGAGCCGCGGCAGCGTGTAGTCGAGGAAGTCCTGGATGGCGGCCTGGTCGGCGACGTGCGGATGCAGGTCGACGCCTTCGAGTTCGGGCGTCTCGCGGACGAAGCGCAGGTACCGCTCGACCGCCGGAGTACGGTTCTGCGCCAGGTCCAGCCGGTTCAGTGCGCCCATGTACAGATGGGTCGCACAGTTCTGCGGACAGAGCTTGGCGCGGGCCGCGATCACGTGCCGGGCAACGGCCTCGTAGAAGTCGTTCAGCCGCTCGTCGCGCTCGGCGGGCAGGCTCTCGATGAACGGCTCGTTGCCGATCGTGACGATGTCCACGGTCCCGAGCACGAGCGGGAGCACGCGGTCCAGCCGGGCGAGTTCGGCGGTCAGCTCCGCGCTGCCCGGCCGGGGGAAGGACGTCCCGGCCTTGGGGAACTTCAGGCTGAGGACGGTCTTGTAGCCGCGGGCGTGCGCATCGCGGATCACCCCGAGGGTCGGGCTGTTCTCGGGAGGTACGGCGTCCGCCTCGGGCAGCGCGTAGAAGCCGCGGACCCAGCTCGCACGCGCCGTGCGGAGCTCGCGGTAGTTCAGCTGGTCGAGGTTCTCGTTGTAGTTGGCGCCCAGGGCGCCCAACGCCGGCAAGGGTGTGGTCGCCGACGCCGGCGCGGCGGCTGCCGCAACGGTGCCGCCGCTCACCAGGACCAGGGCACCGACGAGGGCGGCGAGTCGGCGTCTCAACTGCCGGCCTGACGCCGCACGTACAAGCGGTTGGACTGCGGCCCGGTCCACTCCATCCGGACAACACCCGGTACCGCGGTGTCGGCGACGCGGGACGGATCCGCCCAGTAGCCGAAGTTCGGGTTGCGGAAGAACGTCGCCCACAGGTGGCCACTGGCGTCGGCGAAGACGTTGTTGTGGCCGGCTCCGACACCGGCGGTCCATCGGCGCGAGTACGGCCCTTCGAATTGGTCGGAGACCGCCATGATCAGGTCGTACTGGTACTGCACACGTCCCGGGCCAGGTGGATCGTAGGCGTTGCGCGTGCTGCCGTCGGAGTTCGTCGAGGCACGGTCCCACGCCGCGTGCATGAGGTAGTACTTCCCGCCGTGCTTGAAGACGTACGCGCCTTCGAGGTAGGGCTCGGGCGTGTACGGCGCCTGCTGGAACCTCGGCAGCGCGGTGGTGGGGACGATGTCCTCCATGTCGTCGCGGAAGCGCGCGTAGAGGTCGTTGTGCAGCACCAGCCAGGCGTCGTCGCCTTCGGTGTACATGCTGCCGTCGATGTGGTGGTACGCGCCGGGCAGGATGAAGCCCGGTCCGCCGACGAACGAGTCCCCGAACGGCTTCTCGTAGTTGCCCTGGGCAAGCTGGTACGGCCCCTCGACGCCACCTTCGCTGATCAGCAGGAACGATCCGACCTTGCGCGAGTGGTCGCCCATGCAGGCGACGATGTACCAGGTGCCGCGGAAGTAGTGCACCTCGGGCGCCCAGACGTTTCCACGCTTGCCGAACTGGTCGTCGTACCAGTACTCCTGCCACGGAGCCACGACCGTACGTCCCGGGCTGTTCTCGCCGGCGAATTCGGGCGACCAGACCTTGCCCTTCTCCTGGCCGGGACGGATCCCGTTGGTGTCGGCCAGCCGCCACGGGCCGCGGAGCGACGGCGCGGTCCACACGAAGATCCCGTCGTTCCACGGTCCCGCCGCGGGCCGGCCCGGTACGCGCGTCGTACCGGTGGCGACGTACAACGGGCGGCCGTCGACGACGAAGCAGTTCACGTAGGTGTCGCGCATCCACACGCGCCCGAGTTCCTCGTCGCGAGGGCGCGGTTCGAGCGGCAGAACGAAGGAGTTGTCGTCACGGGGCCACAGGTCGGGCCGGGTGTCGGCCAGTCCGTACGGCTCGAGCTCGGGCCAGGGCTGCGGGTACCGCCGGTTCGGCTCGATCGTCCCGGCGTACGCCGTCGTGGGCAGCGCGACCGCCCCGGCGACGCCGGCCAGACCAGCCAGAACCGACCTTCTGTTGATGTCCATGGGGCACACCGTAATGACGGCGATTTCATCAGTGAACAAGCGACAAAAAGGTTGCTTTGCCAGGTTTTCGCCGGGCCCGTGTCAAGCTGGATCGGTCGGCTCCGACCTCCTGGTGACGGCGCCGAAAGGCGGCGCCGACGTAGCGAAGGAGCATGACCATGTCCGCACTCCGCGTCAACAACCTCGCCATCTCGCTCGACGGTTTCGCCACCGGCGACGGCCAGTCGCTCGAGGCCCCGTTCGGGCACGCCGGCGAGCGGCTGCACGAGTGGTACGTCAGCACCCGGTTCTTCCACGCGCAGGACGGCCTGCCCGGCGGCACACTCGGCGTCGACAACGCGTTCGCCGAGCAGCACGAGCAGGGATTCGGCGCCGAGATCATGGGCGCCGGCAAGTTCGGCCCGCCGAACTGGCAGGACGACCCCGACTGGAAGGGCTGGTGGGGCCCGAACCCGCCGTTCCACACGCCGGTCTTCGTCGTCACCCACCGCCCACGGCCGTCGATCGAGATGGACGGCGGTACGACGTACCACTTCGTCGACGCCGCCCCGAGCGAGGTGCTGGAGCAGGCCCGGCAGGCGGCGGACGGCGCCGACGTACGACTCGGCGGCGGGCCGACCGTGGTGCGGGAGTTCCTGACCGCGGGGCTGGTCGACTACATGCACGTGGCGCAGGTGCCGATCCTGCTCGGCCGCGGCGTCCGCCTCTGGGACGGCCTGGAATCCCTCGAGGATGCCTTCGACATCGAGGTGGTCTCGTCGCCGAGCGGCGTCACGCACCTGACCTTCGTCGCCAAGCCGCGGTAGTCCAGCTGTCGGATGCGGCAGGCGGCGTTCGTAGGGAGGGTAAAGCAACCTTCGGAAGGAGCAGCATCATGACTGCGACTTACACCTTCGACGTCTTCAGCAGCCTGGACGGGTTCGGGGCGCACACCGGCGACTGGGGCGGGTACTGGGGCAAGCAGGGTCCCGAACTGCTGGCGCACCGTCTCGCCTTGTACAGCCAGGAGCTCCGGATGGTCTTCGGGGCCACCACGTATCGCGCCCATGCGGAGATACTTGCGTCGGGCATCGAAACCGAGGCGCTCGATCCGTGGGTGACGCGGATGAGGGAGCTGCCGGCGACCGTGATCTCGTCCACGCTGCAGGCGCCCTTGGACTGGCCGGACGCCCGCGTCGCGGGCGATCCGGTGGAGACCGTCCGGCGGCTCAAGGAAGAGTCCGACGTACCGATCCGCTCCCACGGCAGCATCACCGTGAACCGCATCCTCCTGGCGGCCGGCCTCGTCGACCGCATCCAGGTGACAGTCTTCCCGGTGATCTGCGGGCAGACCGGCGCGGACCCGGTCTTCTCCGGTGCCGGCGACTTCGACCTCGAACTACTCGATGCCCGCACCTTCGACGGTCACATCCAGGAGCTCACCTATCGCCCGACGCGGCACGTCGGACCGTGAGTCCCCCGGCCAGGATCGCGACCATCTTGCGGGCGTCGTACCGCTTGTCCTCGCCCGCACCGATGCACAGGTTGCCGATCGCGCGCATGAACTCCAGCGCCTCGACGTCCGGGCGCGCGACCTCCCCGGAGGCGCGCGCCGCGGCGAGCAGGTCGGCGCACACCGGCACGAGCCGGTCGAGGAAGTACGTGTGCAGCGCCGCGAACCCCTCCCCCTGGCTCAGCGCGCCCGCGAGGCCATGCTTCGTGACCAGGAAGTCGACGAAATCATCCACCCAGCGCAGCAGCGCGGCGTACGGCGTCGACTCGGACTCCAGGTACTCCGGTCCGGCCTGCGCGCACGCCTCGACCTGATGCCGGTAGACGGCGACGACCAGGTCCGCCCGGCTCGGGAAGTGCCGGTAGACCGTCCCGACGCCGACCCCCGCACGGGCGGCGATGTCCCGCACCGGCGCGTCGATGCCCGACACCACGAACACCGCGGCCGCCGCGTCGAGCAGCGCCTTCTCGTTGCGGCGGACATCGGCCCGCCGCCGGGGCTCACCGTCGGAGCTCACACACCCTCCTTGCGAATCGGAACATCGTTCCGTATTGTCGTTAGCGGAGCAGCGTTCCGCTTTCGGCTCCATCATGACATCAGCGGGAGGAACCATGCAGTACCGCACTCTCGGGCGTACCGGCGTCCAGGTCAGCACGCTGGCGCTCGGCGCGATGAACTTCGGCGCGATCGGGCGCACGAGCCAGGACGACGTCACCGCGCTGATCGACAAGGCGCTGGCCGCGGGCGTCAACCTGATCGACACCGCCGACATGTACTCCAACGGTCAGTCCGAGGAACTGGTCGGCCGGGCGATCGCGGGCCGGCGCGACGACGTCGTACTCGCGACCAAAGGCAGTCTGCCGATGGGCGACGACCGCAACCGGCGCGGCGGCTCGCGACGCTGGCTCACCACGGCCCTCGACAACAGCCTGCGCCGGCTCGGCGTCGAGCACGTCGATCTCTATCAGGTGCACCGGTGGGACCCGAGCACGAGTGACGAGGAGACCCTGTCGGCGCTGACCGACCTGCAACGCGCGGGGAAGATCCGGTACCTCGGTACGTCGGAGTACCCGGCGTACCGGCTGGTCGAGGCGCAATGGGCCGCCGATCGGCACCATCTCGGCCGGTTCGTGAGCGAGCAGCCGAGCTACTCGATCCTGCAGCGCGGGGCCGAGGCGGAAGTTCTGCCGGTCGCTCAGCAGTATGGGCTCGGGGTGCTCGCGTGGAGTCCACTCGCCTCGGGGTGGTTGTCCGGCGCCGTACGCGCGGGGCAGACGATGACGACGAGCCGGTCCAAGGTCATGCCGGAGCGTTTCGATACGACCATTCCGGCCAACGCCGCGAAGCTCGAGGCGGTCGAGCAGGTCGCCAAGGTCGCCGAGCAGGCCGGGTTGACGATGATCCAGCTCGCGCTCGGGTTCGTGATCGCGCACCCTGGTGTGACGAGCGCGCTGATCGGTCCGCGGACGCCGGAGCACCTCGACTCGCAGCTCGCCGCGGCCGACACCGTGCTGTCGTCCGACGTCCTCGACGCTCTCGACCTGATCGTTGCTCCGGGCATCGACCTTGCCGCTGCGGAGAAGCACGCGGTCGCACCAGCGCTGACTGAGCCGGCGCTGCGGCGGCGCTCGTGAACCCGGTGTCGTTCGGCATCATGACGCCGCCGATGCAGGTCGAGTACGCCGACGTACTGCGGTTGTGGCAGGAAGCCGACGACGTACCCGAAATCGAGCACGCGTGGGTGTTCGACCACCTGATGCCGATCGGCGGCGATCCTCACGGGCCGGTCTTCGAGGGATGGACCCTGCTTGCCGCGCTGGCCGCAGTGACCCAGCGGCTGCGTGTCGGGGTGATGGTCAGCAGCAACAGGTTCCGCCCGCCGGCGGTGCTGGCGAAGATCGCGACCACCGTCGACATCGTGTCGGGCGGCCGACTGGACTTCGGCATCGGGGCCGGTTCGCGACCGAGTCATCCGCCGGCGCGACGGGAGTACGACGCCCACGGTCTGCCGTACGACGACTTCAGCGACTCCGTCGACGCGCTGGCCGAGGCCTGCACGGTGATCCGCCGCCTGTGGACCGAGACCGAACCCTTCGACTTCCACGGGAAACACGTCCAGCTCACCGGCGCGATCGGCAACCCTCGCCCCGCTCAACCGCCACCGATCCTCATCGGCGGCCGCTCGACCCGGACCCTCCGCGTCGCCGCCGAACACGCCGACCTGTGGAACATCCCCGGCGACAACGCCCTGCCCGACGCCATCTCCCGCAGCGCCCTCCTCGACCGCTACTGCACCGAGCTGAGCCGCGACCCCTCGACCATCACGCGCTCAATCGCCCTCTCCGTCTCGTACGACGACCCGGATCTGACCCGCACCACCGCCGAAGCCGCCATCCAGGCCGGCTTCACCCACATAGTCCTGATCCTCCCCACCCCCTGGCCCCCTCACCTCGTCCACCACCTGGCCAACACGATCCGCCCCCTACTCAGCTGACCTTCAGCGGCATCAGGCCGCCGGTGCTACGGGCCTGCCAGTGCCCGTCGCCACGACGTACGCCAGGAAGTCCCGGACGTCCGCGAGTAGATCAGCCTGGTCGACGTAGCCGGAAGTGCCGGAGGCGTCGCGCAGGCGTAGGCCCTCGGTCAGAACCCGGTGCCAGCGCTCGTCGTAGTGGGTCAGTGCCCAGCGGCCGGCGCGCGACTTCGCGGTCATCTCGCCGGTGACCAAGAGGTGGTGCAGACGCACGGAGGCGAGGATGCAGTGCGTGAGCAGATAGTCGCGTTCGCGTTGGTCCGTTGGGAGGTCGGCGGGGGTTGCCCGGGCCAGGCCTTCGGCGTTGCTGCGCCAGTAGGTGTCGAGGTTGTCCACGGTGTAGTCATGCAACGCCTGCTTGTCGGTCCAGATCTGAAGAGTGGACAGCTCCGGGCCGGTGATCGTGATCCCGGCCTGGGCCAGTTCGTGCCACGTGATCATCCACGACGGCGAGGCGAGAATCTCGAGTTTCCTGGTGGGGATCATCTGCGGCACCGGCGGCAGCGTGCGCGGGTCGCATGCCAGGTCGGCGGCGAGCAGGTGCGGCCCGTCGAACCGGATCGAGGAGGATGCCACCATCTGTGCGTGGACGCCCCGCAGCGCCTCCACTTCCGCCGGCTCCGGCCGGTGGGCGAGCGTAGCGACGAAGTCGACGTCGGACTCCCGCGGCGCCCACTCGCCGAAGACCAATCCACCATGGAGGTAGAGCCCGGTCAGTAGCCCTACAGGCAACTCCCGCTCAGCCAGCAACAGGAAGCGGTCACACAGGTCTCGCACGGGGGCTGGGAGCGTCACGGGGTTTCTCCTCTGGCAGGGTGTCGTCACATGATCTCCAACCGCGGGGGCGTCGGTATGACCTCGCCCCAGCTCCTGCTCGTCGATCTCGACGGCGATCTCGTCTCGGCTTGGCGTCGGGTCTTCGCCGTTGAGATCGCTGAGGGCGCGATCGAAGTACGCCAAGGATCGTTGCTGGACGTGCTGCCGGAAGTCGACGCCGTACTGACGGCCGGGAACAGCTACGGCCAGATGGACGGGGGCGTCGACCGAGCACTCGCCGGGCACTGGCCCGGCGTCCAACGATCGGTCTGGGCAGCGGTGGCCGACGAGTACCACGGGTACCAGCCGGTCGGCACGGCGAGCGTGGTTCCTACCGGCGACGAGCGCTGCCGTTGGCTCGTGTACGCACCGACCATGCGGGTGCCGATGGCGTTGTCGGGCGGGTTGGACATCGCCGTACACGACGCTTTCTGGGCCGCTCTGTTGGCGGTCGGCCGTCACCCGGCGAAGGTCACGAGGGTTGCCGCACCCGGCTTCGGTACGGGCTACGGCCGTGTGTCACCCGCCCGAGCCGCACAGCTCATGGCCGCCGCCTACACCATGTGGGGCCTGCCGGCCACCACGCGCATTTCCCAACGCGAGGAACTCCTTCACGTGCGCTAGGGTCGCGCGATGACTCCTTCGGTCATCTTCCTCAACGGTCCGTCATCCGCCGGCAAGACGACGCTGGGTAGGGCGCTCCAGGACACCTTGGATGAGCCCTACTTGTTGATGGGCCTGGACACATGCTTCGCGATGGTGCCCGCGCAGTGGTCCGGCGGTCCGATGGGGGCTCATCGCGCGCAGGGGTTCCAGTACGTCGACCTACCGGACGAGAACGGCCAACCCGTGACCGGGATCTCGCACGGACCGGTCGGGCTGCGCATGTTGAAGGGTTTCCACCGGGCGGTGCGCGAATTCGTTGCGGCGGGCAACGCTGTCATCGTCGACGAGATGATGCTGAGCCCCGACGTACGGGACCACTGGATCACCACGTTCGCGGACCTCGACGTCCTGTGGGTCGGCGTCCAGTGCGACCTGGCCGAACTCGAACGCCGCGAGACCACCCGCAAGGGCCGCGCCGGTCTCGCCCGCTGGTCCGAGAAGCGCGTCCACGAAGGCATGCCCTACGACCTCTGGCTCGACACAACCACCCAAACCCCCGAGGCCGGCGCCCGCCAAGTCGCAACACACTGTTGACCCGGGCCAACAGACAATCCGGCTCTCCTGGCGGATCCGTGCGTTGCGGCTGGCGGCCTGTGTGATCAATGGCCTGCTGCAGCAGGCCAGCGGTGAACTAACCCGCCGTCCGCTGACGCAGGCAACGGCAGCTCAACAGGTAGTGCACCACGAGACGGTGTACACGCACAGGCGATCACGGGTAGGTGCACTACCCAGCTGTGCGGCACCTCCTGTCCAGCTGCGGATCGCTGCGTCGTACAACAGGCCAGAGCCCCGTACTACGCAGGCACCCTGGTGGGACCTCGAGCGGTCGACCCACGGATGCGTCAGGAGGGCCGACAATCCCCTAGTCCCGCGTTCGCCTCGTCCGGCGGCGACGCCTGACCGCTTGCCAGACCAAACCCGCCACGTCGAGTCGTGGAGAAAGTTCCGGACCTGTTGTCCGAGTCTCGGAAATCGGCGGTCAGACGCAACCGAGATTCACGACTCGACAAAGCCGTACGTCGTGCACGGCTACGACGGCGTGCCGGAAAATCGTGTGCGCGGCTGGGGCGGATGGGGTTGGATCGCTCATTGGTGCCGACGGTGAGAGCAGAGTGACGTCCATGAAGACCCACGCCGAGCCTCCGCTGTACGACGACCCGACGTCGTTCTATGTAACCGCCCCGGCCGTGCGGGTCGCGAATTGGCCCCGGTCGATCTGGCGGCGCCACGGCACGGTCGACGTGGACTTCTCACCCCTCGGAACGGTCACGACCTTCTCCTGGCCGTTTGTCGACGAACGCGACCGCGCCCTCGGGCACGAGATGCGGGCGGCGACGCCTGCCATACGTTCCTCCCTTGTCCTGACGGCAAAGGCTCCACTGTGACTTCCGACGGATCGACCGCCCGCAGCCGAGCTGCCGACACGAACACCGAGTTCCGGCCCGTGAGTATCGCCGACGGGATCGTCACTCGCCCCGCGTCCGCGCACACGGCGACGGTGCACGCGTTCCTCCAACACCTGCGCTCCCAGGGCCTGGAGGACGTGATTCCCGAGCCGTTGTCGAACGACGGTACGACGGAGACGCTGCGCCTCATCGAAGGCGACGCCGGCGGCGACGCCTGGCGACACCAGCACAACGTCGAGGGCCTCGCATCGGCCGCAAGACTGCTCCGCCGGATCCACGACGCCTCCCGCACCTGGGAACCACCGGCCGACGCGATCTTCGGACACCCAATACTTGCCGCCCTGCGCCGGCCCGGCCAGGTGTTCTGCCACGGCGACCCAGGCCCGTGGAACTTCGTCTGGCGAGACGGCCAAGCCATCGGCCTGTTCGACTGGGACTACCTCCACCCCGGCGAACCCGTCGACGACATCGCGTACGCACTCTTCTGGTTCGCACCAACCCGAGCCGACGACCACTGCCTGAACTGGCACCACTTCCCCAAGGTCCCCGACCGCCGCAACCGCATCCACCACTTCCTGACCGCCTACGGCCCAACCCCACCGTTCGACGTGGTCGACGCCATCATCACCCGCGGCCAAGCAACCATCGACCTGGTGCATTCCCTGGCCACCCAAGGAATCGAACCCCAACGCACCTGGGTAGCCGACGGCATCACCGAACAAGAAACCACCGAACTCCAATGGGTAGCAGCCCACAGAACCGCCCTAACCCCATAGCCCTACCCCTCGACGTCAACGCACGCCCGCAGTCGGTGAACGAGATCCCCGCGAACATCCTCACGTACGGCGTCGCGACCGCCGCCGCGCCATACCCCGACCACAAGCCGCACGATCTGGAGACAAGCAATGGGGTCTGGAGACAAGCAACGGCGTGTCTCCAGACCCCACGGCCTGTCGTCAGTTCGGATCGGGCTCGCATGCGGCGGGCCCAGCCGCGCTGTCAGTGGGCCTACTCGGTTTGGTAGCCCTTTGCCTGGGTGGTGAACAGGTGGGCGTAGGTGCCGTCGGTGGCGAGCAATGTTGTGTGGGTGCCGGTTTCCGTGACTGTCCCGTTGTCCAGGACAACGATCAGGTCGGCGTCGCGCAAAGTACCGAGGCGGTGCGAGATCAGTACCGAGGTGCTCCCCTCCCGCAGCGTGCTGATCCTGGCATGCAATTCGGCTTCGGCTTCCGGATCGAGGCCCGCGCTCGGCTCGTCGAGAATCAACAGGTCTGCGTCGGCGCGAAGGAACGCCCGGGCCAGCGCCAACCGCTGCCACTGTCCACCGGACAGAACGACTCCGGTTCCGTCCGACCCGTCGTCCTCGGCGAACATCCGGCTGAGCATGGTGCGGTAGCCGTTCGGGAGATGCTCGACGACGTCGTGGACGTCCGCTTGAACGGCAGCCGCGGTGATCCGATCCGGATCCTTCAGTGCGGTGAGGTCGCCGAGCGCGATGTTCTCCTCCGCGGTGAGGTCATAGGACATGAAGTCCTGGAACACCGCGCCGATCCTGTCCCGCAGCCGGGCCGGATCGAGATCGCGTAGGTCGACTCCGTCCCAGGTGATCCTGCCCTTTGTCGGGTCGTACATCCGGCACAGGAGTTTGACCACAGTGGACTTGCCGGCGCCGTTCTTTCCGACCAGTCCGACAGCCATCCCGTACGGGACGGTGACCGTCACGCCTCTTAGTACCCACGGCAGGTCGTCGCCGTACCGGAACCAGACATCCTCGAACATGATCCCGCGGCGTAGTTCCGGTGTCGCGACCGGATGCTCCGCAACGGGCATCTCGGGCGGGGCGCCGAGTACGGCGGTGTAGTGGTCGAAGATCATCAACTGTTCGTGCGTCTGTGCCAGGAGCGACATGATGCCTGCCACCGCGATCTGCACACCCGCGACCGCGGCCATGAACAGAGCGATGTCGCCCGCGGTCAGCTCACCGCGGCCCGCCGCGAGAATCGCCCAGATCAGACCGGTACCGGCGACGACAGCAGCGAAGAGCTCGAGACCACTCTGGACGACGAGTTCGCGTCGGTCGACTGCGCGCCGGGCGCTGTGAATACCTGACATCGTGCGCATCATCCGGCCGCGCAGAAAATCACCGGAGCCGAACAGCCGGATCTCTTGACTGGCGCGCTCATCGGACAGCAGCATCTGATAGAAGAGCTCGCGGCGTTCGTCCGGGCTCAAGCGCGTGGTGGTCTTCACCCGGCGTTTTGCCAGAGCGAGTTCGGCCAGCAGGGTCGGCAGCGCGGCGACCAGGACGATGCCGGCAATGAACGGCGTGATGACATACAGCGATCCGAACAGGCCGAGCGCCGTGATGACGTTCTTGACCAGTTGCACTGTTGCGATGGTCAACTGCGCCGGAGCACTGTCGGCGGCTTCGGCAAGACGTAGTTGATTGAGGAACTGCGGATCCTCGAACCGGCCGAGTCCAGGGAATCGGTTCACCGCCTGGTACAACCGGTCCTTGGCCGCTCGGCTGATGCGCCGCTGCGCCTCCGCGGAGAGGTACTGCGTGATCTGCGGAAGCGTCGCGGTCAAGGCCCCGAGTACCGCGAGGGCGATCGCGATCGGGAGCAGTACGTCGATCGCGGTGCCTCCGGTCACCGAGTCGATGACCAGCTTGGTCAGCCAGGTGACAGCGACCGGGAGCACCGCCCCTACCAACGCGATCACACTCAGCAGTCCGAGCTGCGCGGGCGCCTCCCGAAAGGCCAATCCCGCCGCAGACACCAGCCCGCGCCACCTGCCCCGACCGTTCATCGGGCCGGGCCCCTCGAACGTGGACGCATTGACCTGGTGACCACGCCGAGTACCGCATCCCCTGCGGTGAAGCCCCACTGCCGCGAGTCCCCGCTGCGGCTCGGATTGTCCCCAAGCAGCAGCAATCGTCCCTCTGGCACGAACGCACCCCTGAAGTCGATGTCGTTCTCTGCCCAACTGCGCCGAATGACCGGGGGTACCCGCTCGCCTGCTGTCGCGGCGACGCGCTTGATCACCCAGGTCCCCGCTGCCTCGAACTGCGGGGTCTGCGGACGCGCAACGACGACCAGGTCACCGGTTCGGACCGCGGACAGCGGCGCGCGCCGGATCAGGACCCGGTCCCCGTCGTACAGGGTCGGTTCCATGCTCGGGCCCTGTACGTCGACCACCACCAGCCGCCGCGCCCGCGCAAGCAGTACCAGGGCCGTGGTCGCAACGACGGCTGCCATGACGACACGGACAACTCTCCACAACACCGCGAGATCTCCGCCGAGGTCCGGTCAGGCCGGTGCGGGGACCGGCAGGGTCGTGAATTCGAGCGCCGTCGCGGTGATCGTTCCGTCCGCGACCACGCAGTACGTCGGGAACGCCGTCACACCGAACGCAGCGGCGATCGGTCCGTCGTACCCCTCGACGACGACCCGCGCGCGGCCGCCGAGGACACCGACGAGCTCGGACGGATCGTCACCGCCGTCGGCAACGACGAGCGCGAGCACTCTGTCCTTTCCACCCGGTACTCCGGCGGCGTGTGCGGCGAACTTCGGCGCGCTCTCGATGCAGGGGGCGCAGGACGCAGAGAAGAATCCGACCAACGTCTCCGCAGTCATCGACTCCTTGGTCACTGCGACGTCGTCCGTGCTTACCGCGGTGAAGTCGTCGACCGCCGAGCCCGGAGACCGCATCGAATCCGCGGGCAGATTCTGCATCCCGCCGTACGGGATCCTCGCGATCGCCTGGTCGTGTTCCTTCAGCCGGCGAACGACACCGAACAGCAGCAACAAGTTCAGCACGCCGACAATGCCGACCACGACCACCAGAGCGGTGAGAAATGTCGTCACAGGAATCCAGCCTCTCTTCACTGTTGCTTGCCGAGCTGCGACGTGGCTGTCGTAGTTCGGAACAGTCCGATCAGGTCGTCCAGCCGAGCGGTCAGTGCGACGCCGACCAGCGCGGCGAAGGCGACAACGCACGCCAGCCCGAAGTCCAGCGACGACGTTCGTCCGCTCAGGCCCGAGGCGATGCCGAAGGCGCCGAACGCCGCGAGGGCGGCATTGCGGGCCACATGCTGTACGCCGAGCGGCGAGTTCGACGCTCCGAAGCAACGGCACGGCGCCCTCTGCCCACGACGTAGGGAACGGACGATGGCCGCCGAAAAGACGGCAAGCAAGCCGATGCCGACGGCGAACCCCCACAGGACCAGCGCGGGGACGATCAACGCGAGCACGACGGCGATCTCTGTCGCAACGACGCCGACCGCGAGCTGCCGCGCCCTTCCCGTACCCGCTCCGGTCAGCCTGGCCGTCGCTGCCGCGAAGTCCGCGAACGCCGTGCGCGTGTAGAGCTTGGAGCCGGCGGACACGGCGAACACACCGCCCAACAGGACCTGACAGCCGAACTGCAGATACTCCATGCCCACCTCGCCACCTGGAAGCACGTCGTGTACCGGGGATGCTGCGGCGGCGTTCGCTCGAACGCCGCCGCCGACCACTGTGTGTCTACGGCGCGCACTCCGAGACAGCTACACAGGTAGTCGTCTCCGTCTGGCAGCCCGGGCCCGAGTAGCACACCTTGGTCCGGTACCTGCGGTTTCCGTTGCAGCTACCGCACTGGCCGATAATGCGACACGCCGGACAGGCCGCCGATGCTTGGATCTTCGGAGCGACAACGGACAGCAGCCCGTCGCTCATCCGCTGGATCAACCTCGTCATTGGTACCTCCAGGATTGGGGTAGGAACCGATAACTGAACTGCCGAGGAGGCTGACGATCGCCCCTCCTCGATCCGGCGCACACTACGAGTCCCCGGCAACGACTCCCTGCCCGTACTCCGCCCGTACCGGCGAAGCTTTGCGCCACCGGTCCTGCAAGGGTCTGGTCTTGATCGCCGGTCGAAGACGAGAATCCGTTCCATGGCCGTTCTGCTGCAATTCTCGGTGTCCTCCGCTACCCGCGATCAGTTCGAGGAACTCGACGCCCGAGTGGGCCAGAGCATGTCGGACGCGGGTGGGCCGCCGCCTGGACTCATGTCGCATGTTGTCTACCCCGATGGCGATGGCTTCACCGTCGCCGACGTCTGGCGTACGGAATCTGAGGGCATGTCCTACATGGACGCCGTTCTGCGTCTGCTGGTCGCCGAACTGAACCTGACGGCAAGCGAGACCACAGTGCGACCTGTCTGGTCCTTCGCCCGTCCGTGACGGGCGGCTTTCCCGTGTGGTCCTCGACTCGCAGAGGAGGAGACATGATCGTCACTGTCGCTCAGGTTGCTGACTTGGACCAATTTCTGAGGACGTTCTCAAACCAGGGCGTCGAGAAGAGACGCCAGCACGGGTGCAAGAGCTCCCATGTGTTCCAGGATCCCGACGACCCCAACCGGGTCTGGGTCTTCTTC
This sequence comes from Kribbella shirazensis, assembly GCF_011761605.1. Classification (GTDB taxonomy): domain Bacteria; phylum Actinomycetota; class Actinomycetes; order Propionibacteriales; family Kribbellaceae; genus Kribbella; species Kribbella shirazensis. The sequence continues at coordinate 7,095,717 of NZ_JAASRO010000001.1, forward strand.
GACTGGAAGCTCGAAGACTACGAGAAGTTCCTCTCCGATCCCGAGATCCCCGCGATCGCCCAAATGCTTGCCCTACGAGAGCCGCCAGTGAAACTCGACCCGATCGCCCAGTACGACTCCTGAGCGGGGCCCTCCCCGTTCGCCCGGCGCTCGCATCAAATCCCCAGCAGCCGTGTCACGCCGAGAGCAGATGTACCGAAGATGCTGCGAACACCCTCTCGCTGCCGGTACAGGAGGTTGCGTGCGCAGCTGATGGTGAAACATGACCACCGCCCAGCACGACCGTGTCGCCCAGTTCGGCGACCATCTGTCCGGAGGAGTCGATCAGTACGATCGACCCATCGCGCACGGCTACTGAGAATCCCGGTGGCCAGGCCACATCGATGTGACGTCCAGCTTTGCGGACGACCAGGCAATTGGCAGCCTCGTCCACCACAAGATCCCCCTCCAGGCGCGCAGCCAGACTCTTTGCCGGGCGCAGCTGGACAGTCAGCCCCGGCGTCTGACGTGCATCGCCCATCAGGCCTTCCGGATCCGGTCGGCGATCTCCGGCCTCGCGGCGAATCCTGCCGCCTTGTACGTCGCGACGCCGCCGACGTTGGAGCTCGGCGTGCACACGCGCACGCTGGACGAGCCCATCTCCCGCAGTGCGGCCGCACCGGCGACGGTGATCGCCCGGCCGTAGCCGCGGCCGCGGTGGTCCACGTGGACGCCCATCGGCTCGACCAGTCCCGGCTTCCCCGGTCCGGCCGACCAAACCGTCACCACCGCCGCGGGGTTCCCCTGCTCGTCGTAAGCACCCAGGCATCGGGCGTCGTCGTAGAACGGTGCCGCGGCCATCTCGTGCCGGTACTCGCGCGTGGGCCTCGTGGTGTTGAACGCGGACCGCAGTACGTCGGCGAAGTCCTGTGCCTGCTCCAGGCCGATCGCCTTGATCCGCACGCCGGGGTCCTCCACCGCTTCGGCGAGGTCGCGGAACAGCGGCGTCCACGGCTCGTCGAATCCCCAACCCTCCTTGGTCAACAGGTCGTGGAGCAGCAGACCTTGCGGTGCCTCGATGGACACCGTTCCTTCCGGCAGTACGCCGCGCTCAGGCAGCGAGAAGTCCTCGACGAGCCGCCGCGCCAAGTCCTCGTCCTGGAACGCGTCGGGGGCGACCGTCATCCGCACCAGCGTCGGCGAATCCAGCATCCCGACAGCGAGGATGCGTCCGTCCCGGCTCCAGGTCCGGACCACCGCGGCCGTCTCGGCGGTTCCGAACCGGTAGTTCCAGCCAATGTCCCCGGGATGCAACTGCATCGGCGCTTCGTCGTGCTGCCACTCCCGCAGCGCCGCAACAGCCTCGTGCACCCCGTCGACCGTCGGCGTCCTCAGCACAATCGTCACAGCCGGAATCTGGCACCCGCCTCGATCACGCGCAACCTATTAACGCAGCCTCCGGTTCTGCCTCCCGCCGCCGGCAATCGGATGGTTTCGCTAGGCATGGCCTACCTAGGCTGGCGGTATGAGCCTCGACATTCCTGACCAGGTCCGCAAGACGGTCATAGCCGACCGGAATGAATCCTGGCTGGACGAGCTGCCAGGCGTGGTCGACTCGCTGGCCCAGGAGTGGTCTCTGACGATCGGGCCCAGCCTGGCGGGTGGTCACGCCGCCCTCGCCCTCGAGGTAACGCTTGTTGACGGAACTCCGGCGGTCCTCAAGATCGGTGTGCCAGGTCGGGACATCGGGCCGGAGGCGATGGTGTTACGCCTGGCCGACGGAGAGGGCTGCGCCAAGCTGTTGGGCGAAGACGTGGGTCGGCAAGCTCTTCTGCTGGAGCGCCTTGGGGCTCCGATGCACGACATCGTGACGGACCCTGCAAGCCGCCACAGCTTGCTGTGCGAAGTGGCGGTCCGCCTGTGGCGTCCGATCAGTCCCGACATCGACCTGCCAACCGGCGCGCAGTTGGCTGAGCAGTACGCCGATCGGCTGCCAAGACTGTGGGAGCAGGCGGGTCGACCGTGTACGCCGGCCACTGTGGCGGACGCGCTGGATTGCATGAACCGTCGTCGCCTTGCTCACGACGATCGGTCCGCAGTTCTCGTCCACGGTGATATCCACGAGATGAACGCCCTGCAGGCGAGCGACGGCAGCTACAAGCTCATCGATCCAGCCGGGCTGCGCGCCGAACCGGCGTGCGATCTCGGCACCATCGTGCGTTGCAACCCGGACCTCGGCGACGACCTCTGGGCACGGACCGAGCAGCTGGCTTCTCGCACGGGCGTGGATGCCACCGCTATCTGGGAATGGGGAACGATCCACCGAGTCGTCAGCGGTGTCTACGCCTGCAGCATCGGCTTCCAGCCCTTCGGCGATCTCCTCCTGACCGCAGCCGACCGCCTCACGGCGTAGCCACCGAATCGCGCACCACCCCGAGCCTTCGCATCGTCGGATCAGCCACCCCCAAAGGGGCCGCCCATGACCCCATCATCCAAGATCCCAGCGCTCGCAGGTCACTCTTCCATGCCATGGGCGGAGCGACGCCTTCTCGCTTATCTACAAGGAGTTCTCGCCCATGCTCGTTGTAGCTCGGGCCATGGTCTGGACGGCGTTTAGTCTGGGGCCTGTGCGAATTCCCGACATCGTGTCGACCTTCTGCGGCCTGAGGTCGACGAGTTACGGCTCGCGGCATGGAGCGACGTGATGCGCACGGTGGGTGCGATCGAGCGCGGCGAGTACGCGCCCGCACCTGCTCAATCCTCAGAGCGTCTCCGCGAGCAACTCTCCGACCCGAGGACGACTCGGTGGGCCGGCCATCTCGACGGGACGGTGATCGGTGCCGCGGAGGTCCGTCCCGCCGGCGAGCCGAAGACGGCCTTCACGCGGATCTACGTCCTGCCTGACATGCGTGGCCACGGCGTCGGTCGGTCGCTTCTCGCTGAAGTGGTCCGTGACCAGCGGGCTGCCGGTATGGAGATTCTCGCCACCACGGTCCTCGCGGATACCCCCGGCGCGAGATATGCCCTGCGTCTCGGCGCCACGGTCGGTGACGAACTCGTCATCAACGTGCTGGACTTCCCAACCCTCGACCGCGCCGCCCTCGAGCGCCGCGTCACCACTGACCACCACGGTTACTATTTGGTGCACTGGTCTGGCCGCGCGCCGGACCTCCTGATCGACTCTTACGCCTTGGCAAAGCGCGCGATCGTCGATGCGCCGAACAACCATCTGCCGCCGGGTGCGGTCGTGGCGTGGGACCGCGACCTCGTACGCCAGAGTGAGCGCGAACGCGCCGACCGCGGTGCCGAACTGTGGGTCACCGCCGCCGTCGTCGCCGGCACGTCCACGGTGGCGGCCTTCACGGCAGTGGAGGTTGGCCGCTCGAGCGTCGACGCGGGCCAGGAGGACACGGTCGTTGTCGGCGAGCACCGGCGACGCGGACTGGCCACCTGGGTAAAGGCCGCTATGGCCCTCCGGCTCGCAGACGAGTTACCGAACCTCCGTCGCCTCTCCAGCACCACCGCCGTCGCCAACACCGGAATGCGAGCCGTCAACGCACGCACAGGCTTCCACGAGCTAACCCGCCGACTCCTCATCACAACCAACATCGCCTCCCTGGCGGACCGCCTACACCTCTGACTCACCAGCCATCGGGATCCTGAGGGCCCATCGCGAACACATAGAGAAACTTGTCAGCAGGTGGATATGTCCTCCGTCGGCTGATGCGCGACACTTGTCCACCAACTGATCTGCGACAGCCGAAGCACGGATCGCGGCATGACAACAGTGCGTTTCGGTCGTGGGGTTGCCCGGGCTGTGGGAACATGGCTCGCAGTGAATGTTTGGGAGCACGAAGGCCGTAGCCTCGAGGTAGTGATGGCTTCAGATGTCATCCGCGACGGGATGGGGCTCGAACTAACGGACCTCGGCTCATCCGAGACTGGCCCCACCCCTTGAGGCGTTCTGGCACGACGACGGCACCGGTTTCGACTTCATCGTCCATCATGCGGGCACACTCCCGTTTGCCGTCGTCGAGCGCTTCGTGGCCGCCGCGAAGAGGAGTCTTCCGCTCACCGAGGAGTCCTGAGAGCGGTCCAGCGGACCATCGCTCATCGGCAGATCCGTGCGTTCGCCGGGTCCTTCAGGTGGTCGCCAGGCTTCTAGGCCGGATCAGTTGGCGGACATTTGCCTCGGATCAGTTGGCGGATCCGCCAGGTGATCTGCGAGAGCCAAAGCACGGATCGAGGTATGTCCGGTAGAGCCACTGGCGCTTCCACCGGCAGACTGGCGTCGTGGATTGGTTGCGTTTCCTTCGTCGGCGTCCGGATCCTGAGGGCGGTCGCGTCTTGCGGGGTCCACACGATGACCCGCACCTGAGCGACGACGAGCTGGTGGCCAAGCGAGTGAGGTGGTTCGCGTCCTATACATCGCAGCGGAATGTGGTCGCGCCGGAGGCTGGGGGCCCGTACTCGTGTCCTTGCTGCGGTCACCTCACGCTCTCCGAGCGCGGCGGGTATGAGATCTGTCCCGAGTGCGGCTGGGAAGACGACGGACAGGACAGCCACGACAGCGACATGATACGCGGCGGGCCTAACGGGAGGTTGAGCCTCGATGCCGCGCGAGCCGCCTACATTGACGAAGGGGGCGCTCCGCTGCCACACCGTCCCCCGAGCGATCCAACGTAAGCCCTGCAACGTCCTCAACTCGGCAGATCCGCGCGTTGGCCGCCTGTCAGGTGGGTCGGCAGACTTCTCGGCTGTCGCGCATCAGTTGGCAGAGATCTGTCGCGGATCTGTTGGCGGATCACGTGTCCTCCGTCGATACATGCGCGACACTCGTCCGCCAGGTGACCTGCGGCAGTCGAAGGCACGGCTCGCGGCAGTCCGGACGTAGTCTCGGGAGCTCTGCGTGGGACTGCGCTTTAGGATCGGTCGGTGATCACAGGCCACAACATTGGCGCCCGGATCGTGTCCGAGTTTCCCGATGCGCGGAACTCCGTCGCGGAGGTCATCGAGATGTACGGGCAGGACGTCGTCGGCCCCGCGATGTTTTCCTACGTATCGGTGGGCTTCTTTCACCCTGTGTTTAGTCCGGCCATCCAGTCCAACGACGTAGCCCGCATCGAGCAGTGCTATCGCTTCCTCGAAGGACTCTTGGACAGTCCTGATCCCGATATCGTCGATGCCGCCGTCATCCGGGTAGTGCCATGGACCCTCGGGCCGGACTGGATCGACGCGACGCGTAGATTCGGTGGCCCGTTGCTCCAGGCCGAGGTCGACCTCGGGTAGGAAGGACGGCGAGCTCGATAGAGTCAGCAACGTCGGCGCCCCAGGTGGTCGCCAGGCTTCCAGCCTGTCGCGGATCAACTGGCGGATCACACGGATCGAGGCTGAGTGTCCTCCGTTGACTGATGTGCGACCACTGTCCCGCCAGGTAACCGCCAGGTGATCTGCGACAGTCGCTGGCTCGGCTGGGTTCGATCCGTCGGGCGCTCCGGACTTGGGGAGGTCGGGTTGGCCTGGTTGTCTTGTCGACGGTGGAGCAGCGCCCAGACATGAGGTGGGATTCGCTGCCGGCCAGACTCAGGCCGTTGTCGGTCGGTGGATCCGCTGGTAGGCCTTGCAGCCCAGGCACAGCCCGGTGGATGCGTTGAGGGTTGCCACGCCGAAGGCGAGGGCGGTGAGGCCGTAGCCGGCGACATCGACGCCGAGTACAAAGGTGGTCAGCGCCAGAGCGGTGACCACGAAGCCGACGAATTGAGCGAACCTGTGCGGCCGAGCATCCTCCAACCCGGCTGGCGCTCCGAGCCGCGGCCAGATGACACGGGCGAAGATCTGCGCCCACACCGACCACTGAAAACTCACGAACGCGGTGAACGCAAACACGGCGACCTGGGAAGCGAGCAAGCCGAGACCCAATGGTCGAGCTACGTCAACGATGAGCAGCACGACGGCGAGCACGGTCGCTGTGGCTCCAGCACTGAATCGCAAGAGCCGCGGATCGACATGGGCGCGGAGCGGGCACGCGCCAATACTGCTGCCGCGCATTGGTTCTCCAGAGAGTCAGATGCGACCTAGTCCGATCCAGGTCACTCTACTCCGGCCCACACCTGCAGCTGTTCCGATCATTGTTCGAGCCACGGCCGCCGCCGGATGCGAGCCGCAGGGGCAAGACCTACGCCTGGTTCGCCGACCCCGACGGCAACATCTGGGGTGCAGGTGCCGTACGACGATCCGCCCGGCCGCCGTCGATCGAGATGTGGCAATCGGTGCGCGAACGCGACGAGTACGCGAGTCTCCTCGGACCCTCCGCATGCCGGAAGGCTGCGTTGATGCACTGGCCGATCACCCGGCACAGCAGGAGATCAAGGACAGCCGCTGGGGATCGGTAGAGGCATCACAACCTGGTGTTCTGCACATCGGTCGAACTCGACGCCGCCAATGCCCGGCGTGCCCTCCGCCGCGTGGTCCACCTGACACCCGGGCTCAGTGCTTCGGACAGAACGCTTCGGGGAGCTGCAATACAGCTTGGTGTCGTTGCTCAGCGCCAACGGTTGGAGCATCGAACAGATCTCGCAGCTGGTCGGCACAACAGCACCCAGGTGACCGAGACGGTGTACCGCCATGACCTTCGCCCAGTTCTGACCGAGGGCCGAAGCGATGGACGAGATACTGCCGAGGAACCGATAGTCACGCATTTAGTCACCTACGTTATGAAAGAGCCGGTCTCCCGAAGGGGAAACCGGCCTCTGACCCACAGTGGATCTTAAGGGATTCGAACCTCTGACCTCTTCCATGCGATGGGCGGGGGTCGCATTGGAGCTCTGCGCGGAATGGCACTCATCCCCATATATACAAGGCGTTCTCGCGTTCCTAGTTGTTGCGAGTTGGATCCGCTTTGAGACCGTTGTTACGTGGTCGGCGCCCAAATCCTCCCATGGCGGCGGACGGTCCAGTGGCCTTCCGACACCTCCCCCTCCCGCGCGGTGCGGCTCCGGCCAGGGTCTGGCCAGAGATTCGAGGGGATGTGAGACCCTAGGATGGGGGTTGCGATTCAACGAGCAGGGGGGACCTGTGGCTATTAGCTCAACAACCGAGTCAACCGGTCACGACGATCATCATCACCACGCACCGAATGATCAATGTATGCACTGCCGCCTCGACTATGATTTCGAGCTACCGCAGGAGCTGATCAATGCCGCACGGGAGCGAGAACTCGTGCTTTTCACGGGGGCGGGCATAAGCACCGAAGTATCATCGGTGTTCCCGGAGACCGTCTATCAGATCATTCGATCCAAGGTTGATGCTCCCGAAGAAGAGACGCTTGATTTTCCGCAGGTAATGCAGCGCTACCAGGAGAAGTTCAGTCGTCAGGAGCTTGTTCGGTTAATCAAAAGAAAGTTTGACTACATCGACTCCTTCCCGCAACCACGTCACGAGGCTCGGAAATTTCATCGCGAGTTGGCGACAATGCCATACCTTCGTGACATTATCACCACGAACTGGGATACCTATTTCGAGGAAGAGGCGATGGCGACGCCATTCGTCAGCGGCGAAGATACAGCCTTGTATAACATGCCTGGCCGCCGCCTCTTCAAGATCCATGGTTCTATGACAAACCTAGCTTCATTGGTGATCACCCACGATGACTATGATCGCAAGCTAGAAGAGCTAAAGTCTAATGTTATGGGCGCATTTCTGAGACAGCTTCTTGCGACCAAAACGGTGGTCTTTGTCGGATATTCTCTCACCGATTGGAACTTTCAACGCCTGTACGAAGCGTTGCGTGAAGACATGAAGGCGTACGCGCCGAAAGCGTACATGATCTCCCCTTTTCCCAACCCAGAGGCAGAGAAGTTCAATCTAACCCTGCTTCAAACTAGTGCCTCTCCAAGAAACGTTGGGGTTGTAACCGTGTCGGGTTGACCGGTCCGCTGGTTGGTCTGAAGGCTGGCTGCCGGAGGTGGTCATGGCTCGACAGCCTGAGGTGTTCGTGCGCCAGCTCGAACCGGAGGAAGCGCAGCGTCTGGTGAAGATCACGCGAACCACGAAGGATCGGGTCCGGTTGCGTCGGGCCGGGGTCGTTCTGGCGTCGGCGCAGGGCAGGAGTGCGGCAGATGCGGCGGAGATGTTCGCGATGAAGCCGCAGTATGCGCGGGAGGTGATCCACGCGTTCAACGAGCAGGGGTTCGCGGCGCTGGACCCAAAATGGAGCGGGGGCCGGCCGGCGAGGTTCGGTCCCCCGGTTCGTGAAACGGTCTGCCGGATCGCCAAGACCCCACCGCAGCAACTGGCGCGCCCGTTCACCACGTGGAGCCTGTCGAAGCTGGTCGAGTACCTGGCTGAGCACAAGAGCATCCGGATCAGCACCGAGTCGGTTCGCCAGATCCTTCGCGCGGCAGGCGTCAGGTGGCAGGCGACCAAGACCTGGAAGGCCAGCAAGGACCCGGACTTCACCCAAAAGATGGCCCGCGTCCTGGACCTGTACGACCATCCGCCAGCCGACGGCCGGGTGATCTGTGTTGACGAGTTCGGTCCGCTGAACCTGCAGCCGCGCCCGGGCAGGGGCTGGTTTCCCATCGGACGCCCGGCTCGATTGCGGGCCACCTTCAACCGCACCGGCGGAATCCGGCACATGTTCGCCGCGCTGGATCTGGCCACCGGGCAGATGTTCTACCGGTTCCGCGACCGCAAACGCTTCACCGAGTTCCTCGGCTTCCTCAAGCAACTCCGCGCCCGGTTCCCGGCCGGCAGGCTGTACGTCGTGTGCGACAACTTCTCACCGCACAAGAAGACCGAGGTCGCCACCTGGTGCGCAGACAACCAGATCGAGTTGGTGTTCACGCCGAGCAACGCGTCCTGGCTGAACTGGATCGAGTGCGAGTTCACCGCCCTGCGGTACTTCACCCTCGACGGCAGCGACTACCCCAGCCACACCGCACAGGAGAACGCGATCGCCGGCTACATCCGCTGGAAGAACAAGCGAGCGCAAGCCAAGACACGCTTCGCCATCGACTCCAAGATCCGCCGACCGGATTACCTACCCAACGTTGCTTGATGAGGCACTAGCGGTGTCCACTTTCTACGGAAACTAAAGTCGAGCCTGCTCGGTCATTGCTTCCTTGCTGATGATGTCTATGACGTCGTCGATGACGTGGAAGAACAGTTGTGGGAAGCCAGAGAGGTTGTAGCTGGCGCGAACTTCAAAGAATACCCGGCTCTTCTGTATTGCTGGTCATATCAAGACGGGCTGCAAGATGCGCTGTACCGGATTGGTTTGCGACGAGCGAGCGGAGAGTACTCCGACAGCCATCATGTCCAAGCTTTAATCAGGCAGTACGAAGACTTGGAGAACAAGGCTTATGATGACGAGCGATATGAAGATGTCGCTTATATTCAAGGCTATGGAAACGGTTTGATGCTCTTGCTTGATGACGATGAATTTGGCTTGTCGGACCATATCCCGATGTACTTCTTCTACGGCAGCCAGGGAGATTCTGCACTTCGTACGGCTGACGAGTTCTGGCAGGCGCTGAAGAGGAGTCGGAGATGTGCGCCGAAGCAACGAGCTAAGGCGCGAGAGATCGCAGCTCTGACCCCGGATGGGATGGTGATGAGACATCTACCATTCCTGCCTGACCTGCCCGATTCGAATTGGTAACCGAGCACATCGCAACGCCGGCGACTGTTGGCTGTTACGTGTCAGGCGCGCAGGCAGACCTCCCGCATCGCCCCGATAGCTGCCGACCTTAGGTTCGGTGCGGTGCGGGTCAAGGGTCTTGATCCCGGAGGGACGCCGGAGGCGCCCTTGACGCGTGCCGCGCCGGACCGTCCTTTTCATGATTGCTAGCGGGGCGATGCGGGAGCCAACAGACAGACGGCTGGTACGGCCAACCCGTGGGAGGCGGTAGCCGGCCTTTCCGGCGCTGGCGCACCGACAGGGTGTCAAGCGTTGATGGCGAAGTCTGCTGTCTTCGACCTGGCACCATGTTGGCACGTGCGTGCCAAGCCAAGGGACGCGCCCAGAGCGCAGCGAGGCGGAGCGGCGGGCAGGCGTCCCGCCCTGCGGTGGCGGCGCGCTTTCGGGCCCTGGAGGGGGCCGTCTTGAAGACGTAGAGAAACTTGTCAGGCGCTACTTATTCCGCGACAGCCTGGCACACGACGGCTGCGCCTACGGGTTGAGAACCTCGGTCTCGTCTGTCCAGCGGGCTACGGTCGACAGGACGGCTAGATACTCCAAGGCCTGCTGCTCGGACCAGCCCGGCTGGGGCGAGTGAGCGACCACATTGCGAATGCCCGCGTAGGCTCCCATCGAGAGCTGGTGGAGACCATCTTGTCTCGACTTCCACGTAGCGGTCTCGGGATTGCCGGGGAACCAGAGCCGCGTCCTGCCATTGCTCGGCTTTGGCGAGAACACATCGCTGACAAGCTCGCGATCAACCAACGTCAATTGAGCCTTCTGCTGAATCTCAGCCGTCAACCACTTTGTCGCAGACTCGACCGCAGTTGCAGGCTGACCAGCGTGCCACAATGATGCGGCAGCTTCCCAGATCAACGGATGGAAGCGATCGGCGGCAAGTATTGGAGCCTGTGGCGCCAGCCTGGTAGCCCATTCGTCGTGGTCACGAAGTATCCCAAGTCCTTCTCTGACCCAGCGAGGAGTCTCGTTGGATCCGCGGTACGAAGGAGGGCGGAGGTCGGCCTTAGGCATGGCGTCCAGAGCCGTCAATATCCGCTTGACTGTCGGCAATAGCGTCGTCGCCTCGTCGTTGAGCCGCTGGGCTTCGCTCGACACCGATTCGTACGCCGCGTTACTCAGCTCGACGTCGTACATCTCCGCCAATTGCAAGTACTCCGTCAGCTTTTCTCGCATCCACGCGCTATCCACAGTGCGAACGGTACACAGCACAGCACATTGGGGCTTGGGGATCGACGACGTGACTACGAATGGCCGGCTACAGCCGCGGCTAGGACGTTCATGTCCTCGATCACAGCGTCCGCACCGGCTGCCTCTAGATCGTCGGCCTTACCGGGCTTGTTGGCGTAGCCGATACTGCCAGCGCCTGCCGCGATCGCGGCCTTGACATCGCTGACCTGGTCCCCGATCAGGAGAGTGTTTCTCGGATCGACTCGAAGGACCGCCGCTGCCTGCTCGAGTAGGTAGGGGCTCGGCTTCATCCGATCGACGTGCGCCGGGTCCCGCGCCTCGATGTGCTGGATCTGCGATGAGAGTCCAGTGTGGTCGAGGTAGGCGCGGACGCACGCCTCACAGTTGTTGCTAACGATTGCTACAGGAGACGATCTGCAGCGTCGCAGGCATCGAGGAAGGCCCTGACTTTGGGAGTGGCGGTAGCGCTCTGTACGGCCTTGATCTCGGCCTCTTGGAGGGCTCCTTCGACTCGCCCCCAGAGACGCTGGCCGAATCGAGCTGAGGCCGCTAGAACTTCATGCGGCCCGTTCGCGTCCCTAATCGCTTGTGGGAGATGCCCCAGCAGGTCACGGATGAGTGCCCGGAGCTCTTCTGCAAGCTGAGTCGCTGGGTATCCCGCGAACACCGAGCACACCGGACCATCGAAGTCCAGCAACACGGCTTGGGTACGGCGAAAGACAGATGCACGGCCCATCGATACGGACATCCCGTTCAACTACGGGATAGAAGCCGAAGAAGACCTGCGATCCTTTCTGGCTTCCGGTTCCATGAGGGACCACACAAGCACGCCACCTGGCTGACAGAGCCAGGCATCGAGGAGGTCGCTCGCCGAGCTCGGCTTGGTCACAAGATGAAGGGCATGGGCCGGGTGTACGACCACGTGACGCCCGAGATGGAGCGCCAGATCTCGGAAGCTCTAGAGGACCGATGGGGCACGTCCGTACTCGCGCTGGACGAGGAGGAGCGGCAGAGGCTACTCACATGGGTACCCGTGATCAAGGACACCATCGCGAAGGCCCAGCAGGAGGCTGAGACGTCGGCGGCCAAGTTGGTGGGAGGCGAGCGATTCTCCCAATCTCTCCCACTGGGGCCTCTAACAAAAACAGGTCAGGGGGCGAAAGTGCCTCCTGACCTGCTGGTTCTTGCGGTGGAGCTTAGGGGATTCGAACCCCTGACCTCTTCCATGCCATGGAAGCGCGCTACCAACTGCGCCAAAGCCCCGCGGTGTCTTGCGACTCCGGAAGTTTAGCGGATGAGTGGCTCCAAAGAAAAATCGGTTCGCTGGTGTGGCTGGTGTGGCACGCACCACCCTCGAGGGCCGCTGTCTGAGCGTGCTTTCGGCGCTGTGGAGGACGCTCCGGGCACACTCCCGTCCCCCCACATCAGGGCGGGCCACCTGCCAACCACAGAGCACGAGATACCAGTCTGCGGCGTCGCGGCACACGCTGGACAGTGGCGCAGTCGGCAGCGGCCGTTTCGCCCGCTTCCGGCGCGGCAGTGTGCTTGTCGGCACGCGGATCAGTACATCCCCGACGGAACAGTCGCGGCAGGACAGTCGCGGCTGCCGGCAGAGCCGGCCAACGAGGCAGCCGCCGCGAAGCGGTGTCCTTTGTGGGCCGTCTCCCACAGTTCTCGGGAGTCAGCGCTGGGGGTCGTCGCTCATTACTGGTTCGGGGAGGGAGCCGGCGTTCCATTCTTCGATGCGCCAGCCGGCGCGGCCGGGCAGCAGCGAGACCCAGTTGCAGTTGGCGAGGCCGCCGAACGCGGGCCAGTTGGCCTGGGGGATGCCGAGGAACAGGCAGATGCCGACGCGGGCGGCGAGGCCGTGGGTGGCGATGACGATGGTGTCCTCGGAGGTTCCCTCGGTGGAGATCCGGGCGATGGCGTCGGCGAAGCGGGCGGCGACCTCTTCGACGGTTTCGCCGTTGGTGCCGCGGCGTTGTGGTTCGCCGCTGCGGATGCGGGCGGCGGCCTCGGGGTTGACGGCGGCGAGTTCGGCCATGGTGAGGCCGGCCCAGTCGTCGACGTCGATCTCGCGGAGCGCCTCGTCGTACTCGATTTTCAGGCCGGTGAGTACGGCGAGCTCACCCGCCGTGGACGCGGCGCGCTGCAGGTCGCTGGCGAACAGCCGGGTCGGGGCGAGCGATGCCAGCCGGGCCGCGGCGGCGCGGGCCTGGGAGACGCCGACCTCGTCGAGTGGGATGTCGGCCTGGCCCTGGATCTTGTCCTGCAGGTTCCACTCCGTCCGGCCGTGCCGCCAGACGATCAGCCGCCCCGCCGTCATTCGGCGACAGAACCGGCAGAACCGGCGGGACCGGCGGCCGGACCGGGCACGGGCGAGGGCAGCGGGATGACGGGGCAGTCCCGCCAGAGCCGCTCGAGCGAGTAGAACGCGCGCTCCTCGTCGTGCTGGACGTGGACGACGATCTCCAGGTAGTCGAGCAGCACCCAGCGGCCTTCGCGGGCGCCTTCGCGGCGGACCGGCTTGGCGTCGAAGTCTACGCGGAGCTTCTCCTCGATCGCGTCCACGATCGCGCGGACCTGGCGGTCGTTGGAGGCGGACGCGACCAGGAACGCGTCGGTGATGGCGAGCTGCTCGGACACGTCGAAGGCGAGGACGTTCTCGGCCTTCTTGTCGTGGGCCGCTTCCGCAGCCGCGGTCAGCAGCTCGATGGCGCGTTCACTGGCAGGCATAAAACGTCCTAACGGTTGGTGTAGAGCTCACGCTTGGCGATGTACTGGACGATGCCGTCCGGCACGAGGTACCAGGTCGGGTTGCCCTTGGCGACCCGGGCGCGGCACTCGGTCGACGAGATCGCCAGCGCCGGCACCTCGAGCAGCGTGATCCGGTCCATCGGCAGCTTGTCCAGCGGCAGCTCGAGCCCTTCGGTCCCCGGCCGGGTACAGCCGACGAACTGGGCGAGCTTGAACATCTCGTCCACGTCTCGCCAGGTCAGGATCTGGGCGAGGGCGTCGGCACCGGTGATGAAGAACAGCTCGGCGTCCGGGTACAGCCTGGACAGGTCGCGCAGGGTGTCGATCGTGTACGTCGGCCCGGGCCGGTCGATGTCGACGCGGCTGACCGAGAACCGCGGGTTCGACGCCGTCGCGATGACGGTCATCAGGTACCGGTCCTCGGGCGGGGAGACCTTCCGGTCCGACTTCTGCCACGGCTGGCCGGTCGGGACGAAGATCACCTCGTCGAGGTCGAAGTACGACTGCACCTCGCTGGCCGCGACCAGGTGGCCGTGATGGATCGGATCGAACGTGCCACCCATCACGCCGATACGTCGTACCCGCTCCACGGTAGCCACGTCAGCCTTTCGGAAGCCGCTCAGCTGTGCGGCCGGCCCTTGCCCATGACGACGGTCACGACCAGCAGCAGGATGAGCACGACGAGCGCGAACCCGCCGTACCACCACTTCGAGATGTGGGAGGCCTCGGTCGCGGCCGATTCGACAGCCGCGATCAGCGGCACCAAGTGCGTCTGCATGAGGCAGAGCCTATCTGGTGGCCGGCGGGACGACGGCGACCGGTCAGCCGCGGCGGGAGCTGCGGGTCAGCAGCCGGCGCCAGGCGGACGGTACGGCGTGCGCGCGGCGCGCCTGCGCAGCGAGCCGATGCCGCTCGTCGATACGGGCACGGGCAACGTCAGGGGTGATCATGGTTCCTTCACTCGGGTTGTACGACGGAGCCGGGGCGGACATCCCCGATACCTCAAATTGTACGGTAAGCAGTACGCTCTCACAAACGAATAAAAGGCACAGAGCACTCAGTGCCTTGGAATCTGTGGTGAACAGGAGACGTCATGGACGCGATCGACCGGCAGCTGATCGAAGCGCTCCGGCAGAACGGCCGCTCCAGCTGGGCCGAGCTCGGCCGGGTGGTCGGACTGTCCGGCCCGAGCGTCCAGGACCGGGTACGGCGGCTCGAGGAGCGCGGCGTCCTGCTCGGGTACCGCGCGGTCGTCGCCCCGGACCAGGTCGGCCTCGGCACGAGCGCGCTGATCGGCCTGTTCCAGCGCGACGACGTCGAGACCGACGACATCGTCGAACAGGTCCGCGAGATCCCCGCTGTCGAGGACTGCTGGTTCGTGGCCGGCGACCAGGAGCTCGTGGTGAAGGTCCGCGTCGCCGACGTGACCCAGCTCGAGGCGGTCGTCGGCTCCCTGCGCCGCGTGAACGGCGTGGTCAGGACGCGGACGACCGTTGTGCTGTCGACCCGCTGGGAAGGACGTCCCGCGCCGCTGCCCGAGTGAACAGCACGGCGCCCGCCGCTAGCGCGAGCGCCGCGGCGACGGGGTAGAGCAGTCGCGGCGCGTGCTGGTACGTCGTACCGCCGATCGCCGGCGCGAGGAACATGCCGCTGATCGACGCCGCGGCGTACAGGCTGGAGTACCGCCCGACCATCCCCTCCGGCGCCGCGTCGGCGACGTGCGCGGTCGCGGTCGGCTTGTAGAGCATCTCCCCCGCCGTCATCACCGTGATCGCCACCGCGGCTCCGGCGAGCACCGGCCACACACCGACGACCGCGAGTCCCAGTCCGATGCACGCGAAACCGGCCGCCATCACCCGGGTCGCGCGATGACCGCGGAGCCGTACGGCGAGCGGCGCCTCGAAGAGCACGATCACGATCGAGCTGCCGCCGAGCAGGACGCCGTACCAGACCGCCGACGTGCCCGCGTCGCGCAGTACCAGCGGCAAGGTGGCGAAGATCTGCCGGTAGACCGTGTCGACGACCACGATCGTCGCCAGCACCACCAGGACGGCCCGATCACTCAGGACGGCCTTCCACAATCCGGTTGTCGACAATCTTGTTGTACGCCGCGCAGCCGGGACCCAGCGCCACACGATCGCGGCCATCACCAGACTGGTGACGGCATCGACGACGAAGACCAGCGAGAAGTCGTACGTCGCGAGCAGACCGCCGAGCGGCGGGCCGATGGTGAAACCCGCATTCGTCGCGGTCCGGGACAGCGCGATGCCCTCGCGGCGCCGTTCGGGCGGCAGCGACGTGGCGACGAGCGCACTGAGATTCGGGCGGCCAGCGCCACCAAACAGACCTGCTAGCGCCGCTAGAACAACTAGCGCCGCTCCCGGCGTGAAGGGCATTGCCACGCACGCGATCGCCCACAGCAGTTGGCTCCCGAGCGCCGCCGTACGCAATCCGAAGCGGTCGCCGAACCACCCGCCGCCGAGGTTGCCGCCGATCAGGCCGGCGCCGTACGCCGCCGCGGCGAAGCCGGCCTGTTGCGCCGACATCCCGCGATCCTCGACGAGGTACAGCGTGAGATAGACCCACGCCAGCGCGCCGGCGCCGTTGACCAACTGACCGACCATGACCGCTTTGAGCCAGGCGGGCAGCTCCGCGATCCGACGCCAGTACATCCGCGACCCCCAGCAGGTAGAGTGAGTTCCCGACAGGAACTTACAGGACCCTACGCTGCCGGTTAGCGTGGTAACAACCGGAATCCAAGGAGTGCGGACGTGCGGCGCAGCAGCTTCTCCCCCGAGCCGGACTGTGCGATCGCGCAGTCGCTCGGCGTCATCGGCGACGGCTGGGAGTTGCTGATCGTCCGCGACCTCGCGCGCAGCCTGTCCCGGTTCGACGAGCTGGCGGGCTCCCTGCACATCTCGCGGAAGGTGCTGACCGAGCGCCTGAACGGCCTGCTGGAGAGCGGGATCGTCGAGCGATCGGCGTACCAGGACCGCCCGACCCGGTACGCATACCAGCTCACGCCCCGCGGCCGCGCCCTGCTCCCGGTCCTCGTCGCCCTGCAGGACTGGGGCGATCGGTGGCTGCTCGGCGACGGCACGCTGACCGGAACCAACAAACCGGACGAGCCGCCGGCGCAACGCCTGCAGGAGCTCGTCGGCCGGCGAGTGCCGTACGTCGGCCTGCCGTCGACTGCCGGTACGACGGTCGACGTCGTGGACGAGGACGCGGCGGCGACCGTGCTGTTCGGGTATCCGGCGACCGGGCGACCCACTCCCCTGCCGGACGGCTGGGACGAAATCGCCGGCGCGACCGGATGCACGCTGGAGAACCGGCTCTTCGCCGGCCGGTACGACGAGTTCGCGGCGAAGCGGATCGCGGTGCGCGGGGTCAGTACGCAGCGGACCGACGAACAGCAGGCGTTCGCCCGCGCGGAGGACATCCCCCACCTGCTGCTGTCCGATCTCGATCTGGAACTGGCAGCGGCCCTGCGGCTGCCGACGTTCCGGGCCGGCGGCTACGAGCGGCTGAAGCGCGTCGTCCTGCTGATCGACGCGGATCGCACGGTGAAGGCGGTGCGTTACCCGGTGACGGATATCGCCGACGCGGTCGACTGGGCGCTCGATGGTTGAGGTCTGGTGGGCCGGGGTCGGTGAGGCTCGGCCCGAGTTCGAGCGCGACCTGGACCGGGTGGAGCGGGAGCGGTTGGCGGCGTATGTGCGGGAGGTCGACCAGGCGCGGTTCCTGCTGGGGGTGACGATCGTGCGCCAGGTGCTGGCGGCACGATTTTCCTTGCCTGCGGCAAAGATCATGCTGGACAGGACGTGCTCGGAGTGCGGGAAGCCGCACGGGAAGGTTCGGGCCGTGGGGCTTCCGGTTGAGTTGTCCGTGACTCACTCCGGCCAGTTGGTCGGGGTCGCGGTCGCGGATCGGCCGGTAGGGCTCGACGTCGAGAGGGTCGATCCGGAGCTCGACGTCGACGGGGTGGCGCGGGTCGCTCTGTCCGCGGACGAGGTGCGGGCGCTGCACGGTCACTCCGGGATCGAGAAGGCGCGCGCGTTCACGACGTACTGGACGCGGAGAGAAGCTGTCGTGAAGGCGACCGGGGTGGGGTTGCGCGGTAAGCTGCGGGCCGACGTTCCCGCCGGGATCCAGGTGCGGGAGCTCGACGTGGGCGACGACCACCGGGCGGCTCTGGCGGTCGTGACTGCCGAGCCGCCCGCGGTCCGTACGCTCAGGTTCGGATCTGACCTTCGCCGGTGACGACGTACTTCGTCGACGTCATCTCCGGCAGGCCCATCGGGCCGCGTGCGTGCAGTTTCTGCGTGGAGATCCCGATCTCGGCGCCGAAGCCGAACTCGCCGCCGTCTGTGAAGCGGGTGCTGGCGTTCACCACCACCGCGGCCGAGTCGACCGCCGTCGTGAACCGCCGCGCGGCGGCCTGCGAACGGGTGATGATCGCGTCGGTGTGACCCGAACCGTACCGGCGGATGTGCTGTACGGCGGCCTCCAGCGACTCGACCACCGCGGCCGACAGGTCGAGCGAGTTGTACTCCGTCCCGAAGTCCTCCTCGGTCGCCGCCACAACATCCTTGCCCGCCGCCACGACATCCTTGCCCGCGGCAACAACCGCCGGATCGCCGTGCACCGTCACGCCCGCCTCGGCGAGCGCCGGCAGCGCGGCAGCCAGGAACTCGTCGGCCACCGACGCGTGCACCAGCAGGGATTCGGTCGCGTTGCAGACGCTCGGCCGCTGGGTCTTCGCGTTCAGCAGGATCTTCAGCGCGAGCTCGAGATCCGCGTCCGCGTCGACGTACACATGGCAGTTCCCGACCCCGGTCTCGATCACCGGCACGGTCGACTCGCTCACCACGGTCTGGATCAGCCCGGCACCGCCGCGCGGGATCAGTACGTCGACCAGGCCGCGCGCCTGCATCAGTTCCTTCACCGCGGCCCGATCCGTCGGCACGCCCTGGACGACGTCCGCGGGCAATCCGGTCGCCTCGGCGGCGCCCCGCAGTACGGCGACGATCGCCTCGTTGGACGCTGCGGCCGAGGACGAACCGCGCAGCAGTACTGCATTGCCGGACTTCAGGCAGATGCCCGCGGCGTCGGCGGTCACGTTCGGGCGGGCCTCGTAGATGATCCCGACCACGCCGAACGGCACGCGGACCTGGCGGAGCTCGAGCCCGTTCGGCAGGGTGTACCCGCGGACGACCTCCCCCACCGGGTCGGTCAGGCCGGCCAGCTGCTCCAGCCCGGCAGCCATCGCGTCGACCCGCGCCGGGTTCAGCGCCAGCCGGTCGACCGTCGACTCCGGCGTACCGGCGTCGCGAGCCGCGGCCACGTCCTTCGCGTTCGCCGCGACGATCGTGTCGGTGTTCTCGCGCAGCGCCGCCGCCATCGCGTGCAGCGCCGCGTCCTTGGTCGCCCGGGACGCCTCGGCCAAGGCGTACGACGCGACCCGCGCCCGCCGTGCCAGCTCGATGATCTCGCTCACGTCGCCATCCTAGATCCGTTGTCCCGCAGAATGGATTTCCGTCTCAGCCTTACAGCAGGACCAGGTCGTCGCGGTGGACTACTTCGCGTTCGTAGGCTGCGCCGAGCTCGCGGGCGAGGTCGCGGGTCGAGCGGCCCAGCAGGTCGGGGAGCTCGGACGCGTCGTAGTTGACCAGGCCGCGGGCGACGACGACGCCGGTCGGTGAGACCAGGTCGACGGGGTCTCCGGCGGAGAACGTGCCTTCTACCGCGGTGATCCCGGCCGGCAGCAGTGACGCGCGGCGTTGGGTCAGGGCGCGGACCGCACCGTCGTCCAAGCGCAGGATGCCCTGACCGGACGTCGCGTGGGCCAGCCACAGGAGGCGGGTCTTGCGGCGGCGGCCGGTCGGGTGGAAGAGCGTCCCTACCGGCTCGCCGCGGAGCGCCTCACCGACGTGGCCGGCCGAGGTGAGGACGACCGGAATCCCTGCCTCGGTAGCGATCGCGGCGGCCTCGACCTTCGTCTGCATACCACCCGTGCCGACCCCGGACGTGCCGGTCTTCCCGATCGCGAGTGGCTCGAGATCGGCAGCGCCGCGGATCTCGGTGACCATCGACGTACCGGGTTTGCGCGGATCCCCGTCGTACAGGCCGTCGACGTCGGACAGCAGCAACAGCAGGTCGGCGTGCACGAGATGACTGGTCAGCGCCGCCAGGCGGTCGTTGTCGCCGAAGCGGATCTCGGTGGTCGCGACCGTGTCGTTCTCGTTCACGATCGGTACGACGCC
Organism: Kribbella shirazensis; assembly: GCF_011761605.1. Lineage (GTDB taxonomy): Bacteria > Actinomycetota > Actinomycetes > Propionibacteriales > Kribbellaceae > Kribbella > Kribbella shirazensis. Next base: position 7,115,607 of record NZ_JAASRO010000001.1, read on the forward strand.
GAGCTCGAGCAACCGTGCGAACGTCCGGTACGCATTGCGGTAGTGGGACCGTCGCGTCACGTCGTCGACCGTCAGCAGCACCTGCCCGACCCGCAGACCGTGCGCGGCGAACGCGTCGCTGTACCGGGCCATCAACAGCCCCTGCCCGACGGACGCCGCCGCCTGCTGCGTCGCCAGGTCACGCGGTCGCGACCGCAAACCCATCGGCGCCAGGCCGGCCGCGATCGCGCCCGAGGAGACGAGCACGACCTCGGTGCCGTCCACCCGCCGGGCCGCAATGGCGTCGACGAGCAGCCGCAGCCGTTCCAGGTCGATCCTGCCGCGCTGGGTCAGCGACGACGAGCCGACCTTCACGACGATCCGCGTGGCGTTCAACGCCTCCGCGCGCCCTGCCCTGGATTGCACCGTCATGAAATCAACCGTTCTGGTCGAGTTCCTCCTGCAACGCCCGCTCGCGCGCTTCCTTGCGCGCCAGCTTCGCCGCAGCCTCCGCCGCTCGCTTCGCCTCGGCCGGGGACAGGTCGACCTCGTCGGTGTCCCAGTTCTCGCCGTACTGCGACCAGTCCTCGGCACGCTCTCCCTCGCGGAAAGCGTGATACTCCGTGTCCTTCTCCCGCCGCCGCTGCGCCGCGGGCCGGGCCTCCTCGAGCCGGTGGTCCTCGCCCCGCCGGGCCAGGATCTCCGCACCGGCCTGGACATCGGGGGCGAAGTCGAACACGATCGCGTTCGGCCCGTCGCCGATCACCACGGCGTCGCCCGGGTTCGCGCCCAGCTTGAGCAGTTCCTCCTCGACGCCGAGCCGGTTGAGCCGGTCCGCCAGGTAGCCGGTCGCCTCCGCGTTCGCGAAGTCGGTCTGCCGTACCCAGCGCTCGGGCTTCGCGCCCTGCACCAGCCAGCCGCCGTCCTCGGGCAGCTTCTTCACCTTGAACTCGGGCCCGCCCTGCGCCTGCGGCCGGATCACGATCCGCGTGGTGTCGGGCTTCTCCTGCTCCGCGCGCCGCCGTACGACGATGTCGGCCATCGCGAACTTCAGCGCCTCGAGCCCCTCGTGCGACGCGGTCGAGATCGGGAACACCCGCAGCCCGCGCTGCGCCAGCTCGGCCTGCACCATGTCGGCGATCTCGCGCGCGTCCGGTACGTCGATCTTGTTCAGCGCCACGAGCCGCGGCCGGTCCTCCAGCCCGCCGTGCGCCGACAGCTCCGCCTCGATCGTGTCGAGGTCGCTGAGCGGATCCCGGTTGGGCTCGTACGTCGCGCAGTCGATGACGTGGACGAGCGCCGCGCAGCGCTCCACGTGCCGCAGGAAGTCGTGCCCGAGCCCACGGCCCTCACTCGCGCCTTCGATCAGACCGGGTACGTCGGCGACGGTGAACGTGGTGTCACCCGCGACGACGACCCCGAGGTTCGGGATCAGGGTGGTGAACGGGTAGTCGGCGATCTTCGGGCGGGCCCGGCTGATCGAGGCCACCAGCGACGACTTGCCCGCGCTCGGGAACCCGACCAGGCCGATGTCCGCGACGACCTTCAGCTCGAGGACGAGGATGCGCTCCTCGCCGTCCTCGCCGAGCAGTGCGAACCCGGGGGCCTTGCGCGAGCTGCTCGCCAGCGCCGCGTTGCCCAGTCCGCCCTTGCCGCCCTGCGCCGCGACGAACTCCGCACCCGGCCCGACCAGGTCCACGAGGACCTCGCCGTCCGGCGTGCTGACGACCGTGCCGTCGGGAACGCCGAGGACCACGTCCGCGCCGTTGCTGCCGGCCTGGTGGTCCCCCTTGCCCTGGGCACCGTTCGTCGCGGAGCGGTGGCTGGAGCGGTGGTAGTCGACGAGGGTGGTGACGTCCGGGTCGACGCGCAGGATCACGCTGCCGCCGTCGCCGCCGTTACCGCCGTCGGGGCCGCCGAGCGGCTTGAACTTCTCCCGGTGCACCGAGGCGCAGCCGTTCCCGCCGCTGCCCGCGGTGACATGCACCGTGACACGGTCGACGAAGCTGGGGATGGCCATCGGTGTTCTCTACTTCCTCTGGTGGACCGCCACGCAGGCACAACTGGCGTTTTCGGCCCGAATTGAGTTCGTTTCGCGGGTTCTGCCTGCGTGGAGATACAGACTCGGGGATCAACGCAAAGGGCGGGTCGCGGAATTCCGCGACCCGCCCTTTGCAGAGCTGCTGATACGTCCGGGTGGCGGTGTTACTCCGCCGGGGCCGGGACGATGTTGACAACGCGGCGACCGCGCCGGGTGCCGAACTCCACGGTGCCCTCGGCGAGCGCGAACAGCGTGTCGTCGCCGCCACGGCCGACCAGGTTGCCCGGGTGGAAGTGCGTGCCGCGCTGACGGACGATGATCTCGCCGGCGTTGACCAGCTGACCGCCGTACCGCTTCACGCCGAGCCGCTGCGCGTTGGAGTCGCGACCGTTACGGGTCGACGCTGCTCCCTTTTTGTGTGCCATGTCGTGATCAGCTCACTTCTTCTTCGCGTCGATCGCGGTGACCTTGACCTGGGTGTAGTGCTGACGGTGCCCCTGGCGCTTACGGTAACCGGTCTTGTTCTTGTACTTGAGGATGTTGATCTTCGGGCCCTTGGTGCGGCCCAGGACCTCGGCCGACACGGCCACGTTGGCCAGCGCGGCGGCGTCGGCCGTCACGGTGTCGCCATCGACGACGAGGACCGCCGGCAGCGACACAGTGTCGCCGACGTTGTCGGTCAGGCTGTCGATCTCGATGACATCGCCGACGGCGACCTTCTGCTGGGTGCCGCCACTGCGCACGATCGCGTACACCGTGGATCTCACTCTCTGCTGGATCGGAAAACTTACAGGTGTGATGGTGTGAGGTCGTCGCGAGGACGAGATCCTCACACACTTACACACCGACACGAGATGGGTGCGCCAAGCGCACCCACTCAACTTTACAGGGTTGAGCCTGCAAAGTTGAAATCGGCTTAGCTGCTGGTGGTGACGAGTTCCGAAGGCTCGGTCGTGTCACTGCCGGTAGCTGTCTTGCTGCGGCTGCGGCTGCTGCGCCGCCTCCGGGTGGTCTTCGGGGCACCGTTCGGCGCTAGGTCGGCGTCGGCGACCTCGGCGGCGTCAGCTACGGCGTCGGCGGCCGTGGCCTCAGGGGACGGGAAGCCGGTTGCTTCCGGGCTGACGTGCTCGGCGGTGTCGGCGGAGACCGGGTACCCGGTGGGTTCCGGCGTACCGTCCGGCTGGCCCGAGGCGGCGTCCGCCTCCTCCTTCTTCACCGTCGCGGCGGCGATCTGGGCCAGCTTCTGGGCGGCGTCGCCGTTGTGCTGCGGCGCCTCCGCCTCGGCGGCCGGCTCGTCCTCGCCCCGGCCCTTGCCGCGGCGGCGGCGCGAGCTCTTCCGGCCGCCCTCCTCCGCCTGCGCGGACTTGCCGTGGTCGTGGCCGTTCTGCCCGCCTTGACCACTCTGACCACCCTGGCCGCCCTGACCAGTCTGGCCGTTGCGGCCGTCCCGGCGGCGGGACTCCTTCGGCTCGTCGTGCAGGATCAGCCCGCGGCCACCGCAGTGGTCGCAGTTCTCGCTGAACGCCTCGAGCAGGCCGGTGCCGATCCGCTTCCGGGTCATCTGGACCAGACCGAGCGAGGTGACCTCGGCCACCTGGTGCTTGGTCCGGTCCCGGCCCAGGCACTCGACCAGGCGGCGCAGCACCAGGTCACGGTTCGACTCGAGCACCATGTCGATGAAGTCGATGACGATGATGCCGCCGATGTCGCGGAGCCGGAGCTGCCGGACGATCTCCTCGGCCGCCTCCAGGTTGTTCTTGGTGACGGTCTCCTCGAGGTTGCCGCCGGAGCCGGTGAACTTGCCGGTGTTCACGTCGACGACGGTCATCGCCTCGGTACGGTCGATGATCAGCGAGCCGCCGGAGGGCAGCCAGACCTTACGGTCCAGGGCCTTCTTGATCTGCTCGTCGATCCGGAAGTTCGCGAAGACGTCGCCGTCGCCGCTCCACTTCTCGACCCGGTCGGCCAGGTGCGGCGCCACGCCAGCGACGTACTCGCTGACCTGGTCGTAGGCGCGGTCACCGGAGATCACGAGCTTCGCGAAGTCCTCGGTGAACAGGTCCCGGACGACGCGGATCAGCAGATCCGGCTCGCCGTACAGCAGGTGCGGGGCCTGGCCGTTCTTGGACTTCTTGTCGATGTCCTCCCAGGCGGACTGCAGGCGGCTGACGTCGGAGGTCAACTCCTCCTCCGACGCGCCCTCGGCGGCGGTCCGGACGATCACACCGGCCTCGTCGGGGACGATGTCCTTGAGGATCGTCTTCAGCCGGTTCCGCTCGGTGTCGGGGAGCTTGCGGCTGATGCCGCCGTTGCCGCCGCGCGGGACGTAGACGACGTACCGGCCGGGGAGGCTGATCTGGTTGGTCAGCCGGGCGCCCTTGTGGCCGATCGGGTCCTTGGTCACCTGGACCAGCACCGACTGACCGGACTTCAGCACCTGCTCGATCTTGCGCGGGCCGTTCGAGCCACCGAGTGTGGCCCAGTCGACCTCACCGGCGTACAGCACCGCGTTGCGGCCCTTGCCGATGTCGATGAACGCCGCCTCCATGCTGGGCAGCACGTTCTGCACGCGGCCGAGGTACACGTTGCCGATCAGCGAGGTCTGCTCCGCCGTGGTCACGTAGTGCTCGACCAGGACGTTGTCCTCGGACACCGCGATCTGGGTCAGGTCCTCGCGGGACCGGATCACCATGGTCCGCTCGACCGACTCCCGGCGGGCCAGGAACTCGGCCTCGGTGACGATCGGCGCGCGGCGGCGGCCGGCGGCGCGGCCCTCGCGGCGGCGCTGCTTCTTCGCCTCCAGGCGGGTCGAGCCCTCGACCGCGGTGATCTCGTTCGCGGTGTTCTTGCTGCGCGGCTCCCGGACCCGTACGACGATCTCGTCCGGGTCGTCCGGCGCCGAGGCGCTGTCCTCGCCCTTACGGCGACGGCGACGGCGGCGCCGGCGGGACGAGCCGCCGGCAGCGTCCTCGTCGTCGGTGGCGTCGGAGTCGGCGTCGTCGGCCTGGGCGTCCTGCTCGTTCTCGTCGTCCTGGTCGTCGTCGGACTGCTCGTCGGCGCTGTCGTCCGCGCCGTCCGCGTCACCGGACTTGCGACGACGACGGCCACCGCGGCGGCGACGGCGACGGCGCGTGCCCTCGGCACCCTCGTCCCCGTCCTCGCCCTGGGCGTCCGTCTGAGCGTCCGTCTGGGCCTCGGCGTCGGCGTCGGCGACCTCCGCGGCGGCCTCGAGAACCGGCTCGGCGCGGTCTGCGGCGACCTCTTCGGGGGTCTCGGCCTGCGCGGAACCCTTGGCGGTGGTCTTGGTGGCGGCCGGCGCGGTGGACTGGGCGTCGGCGTCACGGTTGCGACGGCTCCGGCGGCGACGGGTGCCGGACGGCTGCTCGTCGGCGCCCGGCTCCGGGGCGGCTACCGCGGCAGCCTCCGCGGCCTCGGTCGCCTCGGTGGCCTCGGTGGTTTCGGTGTCCTCGTCGTCCTCGGCGGTGGTCGCGTCGGTCGCCTTCGGTACGTCGGTCGGCGCCTGGAACAGGACGGCCGCAGGCGCGGGACGGCGGCGGCTACGCCGCGTGCTCGGCGCGTCACCCGAAGTACCAGCCGCCGGCGCGTCCGCGTTCGCGGCGGCCGTGCCCGTGGCGGAAGTCCTGCCCGTGCCTGAGGTGGCGTCCGTGGCCGCGGTGGTGTCAGTAGCCGCGGAGTCGGTGGCCGCGGTGTTGGTGGCTGCGGTGTCGGCTGCTGCGGTGTCGGTCGGGGCAGCGTTGCCGGAGCCGGTCCTGCGGGAGCGGGACCTCGTGGAGCCCGACTTCGCCGAGCGGGCGTTTCCGGACGCGTCGGCGGGAGCGGCGTCGGCGGCGGGTGCCGCGTCGGCGCTCGCGGTGTCGGTGGCCGTGGTGTCGGTGGTCGCCTCGGCGGTCTTCGACGTACGGCGACGCGAACTGCGCTTACGCGCCGGAGCACCGTCGCCGGAGGCGGCGTCAGCGGCGGAGGCGGTGTTCGTACCGGCCGACGCGGCCTTCCCGCTGCCGGTGTCCGGGCCGGTTCCGGCGTCGGCGGTGGGGCCGTCGGTGGTGGGGGCGTCGGACGAGAACAGGTCCGGACCCGCAGGCGCCTTCTTGGTGGTGCGCTTGCGGGTGGTCTTCTTCGCGGGGGCGCTCTCCACGACCGGGCCGGCGTCCGCGAGCGGGGTCCCGGATTCCGGGGCGGGCTCGTCGGTCGCCTGCGGGAAGATGTCCTGCGAGGCCGGCTTGGCGGCGCGCTTCGCGGTCTTCTTGGCGGGGGCCTTGGCCGCGGCCTTCTTGGCCGGCGCCTTCTTCGCGGCGGCCTTCTTGGCCGTCTTCTTCGCCGGAGCCGGCGCCGGATCGGCGGCCTCGCCGTCGGACTGGGTCGGGACCGCCGTGGCGTCCTCGGCAGCGTCCGCGGCGGCGGTCTTCTTCACCGTGCGCTTGCGCGGCGTGGTGGTCTTCTTCGCAGCGGCGGCCTTCTTCGCGGCCGAACTCTTCGAACTCGGCCGCGCGGAGGCGGCGGGCTGGGCGGTGGCAGCCGTGTCGGCTGCTTCGGTGGTCGGCTCGTTGTCGAGCATGTAGTGCGGGTCTCCTCAAGCCCTCCGGCGCATCCTGCGACCCCTGTCACGGGTCCGGACGCGGCCACAAGGCGGTCACGGTTCGCCCTCCCGGACCGTGCGGTCGCGGTGAGGCGGAAGCCTGCTGGATCCGCTCCGCCCGCGCTCAGGGCACAGAGGGAGCGGCGGCGTCGCCCTCCGCTGTATGCGTCTGGTGGGGACCTGCCTGGCCGGTCGCGGTCGCCTGGGTGGCGTCGCGGTCACGAGCGAGCGGGTCGTCCACTGTGCCGGTTGCCGCGATCAGCGGGCCCTGGGCGAGCCGCGTCAAAAGAGCCGGGCCCGTCACCGGGAGCGCCGCTACTTCGAGCACGCCGGCGAGAACGTCGTCGGGTCTCACGGCCGGGGTTCCGTGCCGTAACACCACTTGCAGTATCGCACACGTCTCAACCGGCCCCGGTTCACTCGCGACGGTGAGTCGGAGAACGGCAGCCCGACAGTCGAACGAGCGAAGCCCCCGTTTGGTCATGCGCTCGACCAGAATTTCCTCCCGGCCGAGGAACGCCTCCACGGCCGGCTCGGCCGCCCCGGGATCCACCCCCGGCAACGCGATCCGCCACTCACTGGCCTCCAGCCGCTCGGCCAGCGCACCGGGGCCCGCGACGACCACGTCCAGGACGTCGAGACCGGGCGGCAGCGCCTCGTCGAGGGCGGCGCGGACCTGTTCGGCGTCCCGCTCCTGTGTGAGCGATATCTCCAAGTACTCCGCTTCGGAGGCGGCCCCGGTCGGCGCGGCGCCGGCGTACGAGATCTTCGGGTGCGGGCTGAACCCGTGCGAGAACGCCACCGGCAGCCCGGCCCGCCGTACGGCGCGCTCGAACGCCCGCTGGAAGTCGCGGTGTGAGGTGAATCGCAGCCGCCCCCGCTTGGCGAACCGCACCCGCAGCTTCTGGACCGCGGGGAGCTGCTGGGACGGCGGAGCTTGAACTGGTGCCACACCCGCATTGTGTCAGGCTGCGGCCCGTCCGGTCAGATACAGGGCCCAGCCGAGGAACCCGAACGAGATGGTGGCGAGGACCGCGCGGACCAGGTTGAAGGCACGCCACCTGGACTCGTCGAAGGCGGCGCGGGCGGCCGCGACGTCGATGGTGGCCGGGTCACCGGCTGCCTTGAGCGCGTCGTTCAGCGGGACGTTCACCGCCACCGTGAGGATCATCGTGACCAGGTACAGCACGAACGCGACCGCGATCCACGGCAGCGCGTTCTCCTTGAGGCTGAACAGGCCCGCGAGCAGCGTGAAGAGCAGCGCGCCGACGAACCCGAGACCGAGGAACAGCGGGTTCAGGATCGCCCGGTCGACCGCCTGGAACGCCGCGACGAACGTCTTGTCGTCGGTCTGGGCCAGGCCCGGCATGAACGCGTTCGCGTAGATCGCGTACACCCCGGCGACCAGGCCCGTCGTCATCGTCGCCGCCAGCAACGACGCCACCCGCAGTCCGTTCATCTCACTCCTCCAGTACGGCGGGAACTCCCCGCACCGGACAACCTAGAAGCCACGGCCTGCCGGGAACATGTCGGCGAGGCTCACGTCCATGTCCGCTCGGCTCAGAGCCGCGCGCACTGCCCGGAACGCGGACCCTCGACCTCGTTCGGAGCCTCCAGATCGGTCGGTGCCGGGATGTTGCCGGAGCAGCTGAGCGGACCGTTGATCGTGTTGCCCGCGAGTGCGGCGGCATCCGTCGTACGGCTGTTGGTGACGGCCACCGGCCCCTGGATCGTGTTGCCGACGACGACCACGCTCCCGGTCACGCGATCGGCCGTCACCGGGCCGGAGACGGTCGATCGGAGCAGTTGCAGATCAGCGGCGCGGTCCGCCCGGACAGGACCGTTGACGCGCGAGTCCGTGGAGACCAGCGACGCGCCGGCCGCGACCAGGACCGGACCGCCGACGGTCGCGTCGACCAGGCAGGTGACGCCCGAGCCGACGTACAGCGAGCCGCTGTGGACGCCGGTGACGGTCGTCGTGCACGCCGGCGCCGGGCGCAGCAGTGTGACCGCGAACCGGCGCGGGCTCCCGATGTTGCCGGTGGCATCGATGGCGCGGTACTCGACCTGATGACGGCCGTAGCCCGGCGGTACGTCGTCCCACGGCACGACCCGCGGTACGCCGAGCTTCCCGTACACGAGCTGGTCGATCTCGGTCCCCTCGGCCGTGAACCGGAACGGCGCGGACGCATCCGTCGGCCAGCCGTAGTAGTTGTACCAACCGTCCCCGTCGACCCGGAACTCCGGTACGACGTACCCCTCGCTGTCGTCCCGCGCCGCCAGCCCCATCGTGAACGCGTCGTTGTAGATGTACTCCGGTCCGCCCGGTTTCCGCACCGTGAGCAGCGGTTTCGACATCGTGGGCGTGACCACCGGTTCGACGCCGTCGACCTCCCAGGTCAGCGTCTCGGCACCGACCTGGGCGGTCAGCGTGTGCCGACCGGTCAGCCCGAGCGGGCCGAGGTCGAGGTCCCGGTCGTTGCCCGGGTTGTCGACAATCCGACCGTCGACTTTCCAGGTGATCGCGCCGACGGACTGCGCGGTCTCGGCGTACACGACCTCGTCAGCGCTGACCGGGTGATCGGTCGGCGTAGAGCCCGCGAAGGTCGGCGCGGAGTCGGTCGAGGTCGGCGGCGACGCACCAGATGCCTGCGCACTCAGGGAAGTGTCGATTGTCCACGATCGACTTGCCGTCGGACGTACGGCGGGATCGCGGATGAACTCGGTCGGGTCGACGATCGTCGCCGTGAGCGTGTGCGTCCCGGGTGCGAGGTCGAGGGTGGAGAGGTCGACGGCGCGGGCGTTGGCGGTCCGCAGCGCCGTACCGTCAACCGCCCAGGTCACGTCGAGCTCGTGGTCGACCGGGTGCAGCGTCTGCAGCCAAACGACCTGGTCAGCGGCGACTTTTCCGACTGGAGTGCTGTCCTGGAACAGGTTGGCCTTGGCGGACAGGCGTTGAGTCATGCGCTCGCGGGAGACCTGGTCGAAGTAGTAGCCGAGGGCCTTCATCATCGAGTGCGCACTGGGCCGCCAGACGCCGGAACCGGCGTACATCCCGCCCTCGTAGCGCCCGATCGTGCCGCCGGACTCGGACGGCTCCCCCAGCCAGCGGAACCACTTCTTCTGCTGCGCCAGCATCTGCTGCTCGGTCAGCAAGGTGTGGTGGATCGACGACGGCTCGGGACCTTGGTACGGCGCTCCGCGGTCGCCGCGGGCGTAGTAGTCGTACTCGTCCTGCAGGCCGCCCAGCGAATGGCCGAGCTCGTGCGGCGTGATCAGCGCGGAGAGCGCGTTGCCCCCGGACGCGGTGGCGTACGCACCGCCCGCCCCGCCGTACGTGTCGCTGTTGCCGATAGCAAGAATCTGCCGGTTGGCGCCGGTGGTGCCCGGGACCAGGTCGGCGTACTGCGTCGCGGCCGCCTGGCTGACCGTCAGCAGGCGCTGGACGCTGCCGGGGTTGCAACCGCCCCAGAACCCCATCTGCAGCGGGGTGTCGCGCTTCGGCGCGGTCAGGTCCGGGTCGCAGTCGACGCCGGACTCGGGGGACGCGATTTCCACGGCGTACACGTTGACGTAGTTGCGGTACGACTTGAACGGCTCGATGCTCCACAGGATGTTCAGGTGCTTGCCGAGCTGCTCGCGGAACTTCGGCAGCTCGGCCGCGGTGTAGCCGTCGCCCATCACCACCAGGTTGAACCGGGAGGACGCCGGGCCGGTGACCTGGATCGGTACGACGGTCGCACTCGGAGCTGCGGCCCTTGCGGGCAGGGCCGCGAGGACGCCGGCGAGCAGGGCCAGGACCACGGTCAGAAGCTTGGTGCGCATGGTTCTCTCCCCCACCTGGGCGACGGTGCCGTCAGCAGCTTACGAAGCTCAGCCGCGGAGTGTGAGGAGTTCCCGCGTGGCGACGTACGGGCCAAGCGGGCGATCGTGCGGCATCATGAGGGGTCGGGAACGTGTGAGGCTGCGTGACCCCTGAAGAAAGGACACCGATGACGGAACCGGCACAGTCGCCGCGGCGGGAACCGGACCCTGCGGTCGTGGATGCCGGGGACGGCGACGGCAAGGGCATCTACTGGGTGCTGAAGAACGTGGTCGTCGGGCCGCCGGTGAAGCGCATCTTCCGGCCCAAGATCGTCGGCGCCGAGAACGTGCCGGCGACCGGTCCGGCGATCATCGCCAGCAACCACCTGTCGTACTCCGACTGGATCTTCATGCCGCTGGTCCTGCGTCGGCGGGTGACGTTCGTCGCGAAGTCCGACTACTTCACCGGGGCCGGGATCAAGGGCCGGTTCCAGCGCGGGTTCTTCAAGGGCACCGGGCAGGTGCCGATCGACCGCTCCGGCGGGTCGGCGTCCGAGGGCGCGATGCGGGCCGGGATGAAGGTGCTGGGGCGCGGCGAGCTGTTCGGGATCTACCCGGAGGGCACGCGCTCGCACGACGGGCGGCTGTACAAGGGGCGCACCGGTGTCGCCCGGCTGGCGCTGGAGGCGAAGGTACCGGTGATCCCGTGCGGCGTGATCGGGACCGACGTGGTCGCCCCGCCCGGGAAGATCGTCGCGTCGTTCGCCTCGCCGACGGTGAAGTTCGGGGAACCGCTGGACTTCTCGCGGTACGAGGGCATGGAGAGCGACCGGCTGATCCTGCGGGCGGTCACCGACGAGATCATGTACAAGATCATGGAGCTGTCCGGGCAGGAGTACATCGACATGTACGCCACCAAGGCCAAGGCACTCGACGGGCGCGCGGTCACCGGGGCGCCCGAGAAAGTCCGCAAGTCGGACACCTGATCCGGTTGGTGAGATCGGGTGGGGCTACCCTGGGAGATCGTGGACGGACCGATCGCTTATCAGGGTGAGCCAGGCGCCAATTCGGCGATGGCGTGCACCGACATGTTCCCGGACCGCGAGCAGCTGCCCTGTACGACGTTCGAGGACGCCCTCGAGGCGGTCAGCAGCGGTCGCGCCGGGCTCGCGATGATCCCGGTGGACAACTCGATCGCCGGGCGGGTCGCTGACATCCACCACCTGCTCCCGGAGTCCGGGCTGCACATCGTCGGCGAGTACTTCCTGCCGATCCACTTCCAGCTGCTCGGTGTCCCGGGTACGTCGCTCGACCAGATCCGGACCGTCCGCAGCCACTTGCACGCGCTCGGCCAGTGCCGGAAGATCATCCGCGAGCACGGCTGGTCGACCGTGGTGGCCGACGACACGGCCGGCGCCGCGCGGGAGGTGTCGGAGCTCGGTGATCCCACCGTGGCGTCGCTGTCTCCGCGGGCGGCCGCCGACCTGTACGGTCTCGAGACGCTCGCCTCGGACGTGGAGGACGAGCACCACAACACGACCCGGTTCCTGGTCCTGTCCCGGGAGCCCGACGTACCGCCGGTCGGATCCGGGCCGGTCATCACGTCGTTCGTGTACCGGGTGCGGAACGTGTCGGCCGCGTTGTACAAGGCGCTCGGCGGGTTCGCGACGAACGGCGTGAACATGACGAAGCTGGAGTCGTACCAGCTCGGCGGGATGTTCTTCGCGACCCAGTTCTACGCCGACATCGAAGGCCACCCCGAGGACCCGAACGTCGCCATCGCCCTCGAAGAACTCGCCTTCTTCTCCGTCGAGGTCCGCATCCTCGGCGTCTACCCCGCCAACGAGTTCCGCGCCCAAATAGCCGAACCCGCCGCCAACCGAGCCCTCCGCCCCCACCACTAGCCCTTCCCGTTCAGCCGGGCCGGGTCGGGCAGCATGGTTTGCGACAGGCCGCGGTGTCTGGAGACAAGCAATTGCGTGTCTCGCGACCCCATCGGTGGTCGCAAACAACTGCGGGATGCCCCTCGGATCACAGCGCGAGGACCGTGAGGGCGGCGGGGCTGAGCTGGGAGCTGTTGCCGGTGTGCAGGTTGAACCACTGGTGGCCGGCGGTGTCCGAGGACAGCACTTGCCTCGACGCGGCGACCGGGCCGGGGAGGTCCAGGAAGACGCCGTGGTGGTGGAAGTCGATCGGGGCGCCGGTCGAAGTTGTCCGAACGTGGAGCGCGAAGGACTCGAACTCTCCGGTGACGGTCAGGCGTAGGCCGAGCTCTTCGTGGAGTTCGCGTTCGAGTGTCTGCGACCAGGACTCGCCTGGTTCCGGGCTGCCGCCTGGGAGGTCCAGGAGGCCGGTGTACGGACCACGGGTTTTGTGGACCAGGAGGACCTGGTCGGCGTCGCGATGCGGGCGTAGACGCCGAAGTGGTGCTCCATCACGCGATGGTAATTCGCGGGCGGGTGAGGGGTTGGGGAAATAGGGTCGCGGGATGGAGATTGTGGTGGTGGATGGGCGGGATTCAGAGCGTTTTCGGCGGTTCTACGAGGTGAAGTTCGGGGTTCGGCGGGAGGAGCTCGAGTTTCCGGTGGGGATGGGGGCTGAGGAAGCTCGGGTGTTCATGGCTCGGGAGCATGCGGATGTGCGGGCCGAGGGGCTGGGGGTGGTGGACGGGGACACCTGGCTGGGGGTTGCTTGGCTGGACTGGTGGTTGGTGGGGAACACCGACACCGTCGACGTGGAGCTCGCCGTCGCGCCGGAGTACCGGCGGCGTGGGGTTGCCAGCAGGCTGCTGGAGGTCGCGGTCGAGCGGGCGCGGGACGCGGGGCGGCGGATCGTGTCAGGGACGAACATGGCAGGTGACCCGGTGACGGGAGAAGGCCCGGGTACGGCGTTCGCGGCCGCGCGGGGGTTTGTGAAGAAGCACGCCGAGCTGCACCAGGTCGCCGAGCTGCCTTTGGCTGATCTCCCGGAGCAGGACGTTGACGGGTACGAGATCGTGCAGTGGCGCGAGCACGCGCCGGACGAGTGGCTCGGGCAGTTCGCGGAGTTGCTGAGCGGGATGAGCGAGGACGTGCCGACCGGCGACCGGACGGACGAACCCGTGCAGTGGACGCCCGAACTGGTGCGGGACGCCGAGGCGCGGCGGGTCGCCCAGGGACGGTTCGTGTACACCACGGTCGCCGTCCACACCGCATCCGGCGAGCTCGCGGCGTACACCCAGATGGGCGGTACGCCGGAAACCCCGGAGCGACTCAACCAGTACGACACCTACGTACGCCGCTCGCACCGCGGCAACGGCCTCGGGATCGCCGTGAAGACCCCGAACCTCCGCGCCCTCCAGTCCGGCGTCGCGCGCCCCGCCGTACTCCACACCTGGAACGCCCCCGAGAACGCCCCGATGATCGCCGTCAACACCAAGCTCGGCTTCCGCCCCGTCGCCCAACGCACGATGTGGGAACGCAACCTCTGACCAAACCTCCCGCCGGCCGCGGATCGGAGGTTCGTGCGCAGGCTGTGGATCGTCTCCTGACCGGGTGCGAAACCTTGTGCGGGAACGGTGATCGGAGGAAGGTGAAAGCCAGAGCAGCGACTTGGGGGCCGGCTGTTCGGTGGGGGAAGGCGGTGGGTCCGCCTTCGGGCGAGGGGTGTGCTGGGGGTGGGCTTCTCGGTTCGGCGTCGGGGCGCCGGCCTGCTTTCGTGTGCCCCCGCGGAAGGGGGAGAAATGCCGAGGAAGGCCAACGGGCGAGCGGACAAGCACCGCGACGACTACCGGATGCCGGGCGAGGCCCCGGCGACCGAGTCGAACGGGCACACCGCGAACGGACAGCCCACGGCGGACGGCATGCCGGCAGCCGGCGCGCCGGCAACCAGCAGTAGCAGTGCGGCCGGCGGATCACCCGCGGCGACCATGGGCGGCGGCGGATCACCGGCCGCGAACATGAGCGCCGCCGGATCGCCCGCCTCGAACATGAGCGGTGGCTCGCCCGCCTCGAACATGGGCGGCGGCTCGCCCGGCGGTCTCGGGATGACGGGTGGCGGCACGGCAGGCGGTGCCGGTATGAGCGGCGCGGCCGGCGACGGGCGAACGGAGTACCCGACCCGGCGCCAGTGCGGCGTGATGGACGTGCACCGCCGGCTGTTGTCGACGTCCGCGGAGTACGCCGCGGCGCGGTCCGCGCTCGAGAACGCGACGATGGACTACGTCTCCCGCCAGGAACGTTTCACCGGGATCGCCAGGATCCCCTGTGTCGTCCACGTCGTCTGGAACACGAACGCGCAGAACATCTCGCAGGCCCAGATCGACAGCCAGCTCGACGTCCTGAACCGCGACTTCCGCGCCACCAACCCGGACACCAGCATCGTGCCGGGCGTGTTCAGCGGCCTGATCGCGGACACCCGGATCGAGTTCTTCCTGGCCACGGAGGACCCGAACGGAAGCCCGACGAACGGCGTCACCCGGACCCAGACCAGTACGGCGAACTTCGGCACCGACGACCGCGTGAAGTCGAGCGCGACCGGCGGGATCGACCCGTGGCCGACCGACCGGTACCTGAACATCTGGGTCTGCCAGCTCGGCGGCGGCCTGCTCGGGTACGCGCAGTTCCCCGGCGGTCCCGCGAACACCGACGGCGTGGTGATCCTGCACAGCGGGTTCGGCACGAACGGTACGGCGGCCGCACCGTTCGACCTCGGCCGGACGACGACGCACGAGGTCGGTCACTACCTGAACCTGTTCCACATCTGGGGCGACGACGGCAGCGGCTGCAGCGGCAGCGACGAGTGCGCCGACACGCCGAACCAGGCCGGCCCGAACTTCGGCGTACCGACGTTCCCGCACGTCACCTGCAGCAACGGGCCGAACGGCGACCTGTTCTACGACTACATGGACTACACCGACGACCGCGGCATGGTCATGTTCACCGCCGGCCAGGCGGAGCGGATGCAGGCCACGCTCGACACCGTCCGCCGGGACCTGCCGGTGTACGAGGTCGAAGGGACGCCGGAACCCGCCGGACCGGTGGTGTCGTGGGGCGCGAACCGGCTGGACGCGTTCGTGCTCGGCACCGACCTGGCGATGTATCACAAGTGGTGGGACGGATCGGCCTGGGGACCGTCCGTCGCCGGTTACGAGTACCAGGGTGGTATCTGCATGAGCGCTCCTGAAGTCGCGTCCTGGGGGCCGAACCGCCTCGACGCGTTCGTCCTCGGCACCGATCGCGCGCTGTACCACAAGTGGTGGGACGGCTCCGCGTGGAACGGCTACGAGTACCTCGGCGGCATCTGTATGAGCCCGCCTCGCCTCGCCACCTGGGGCGAGAACCGGCTCGACGCGTTCGTGCTCGGCACCGATCGCGCGCTGTACCACAAGTGGTGGGACGGCTCGGCCTGGAACGGCTACGAGTACCTCGGCGGCATCTGCATGAGCCCGCCGGAAGTCGTTGCCTGGGGCCCCGATCGGCTGGACGCGTTCGTGCTGGGCACGGACAACGCGGTCTACCACAAGTGGTGGGACGGCTCGACGTGGAACGGGTACGAGTACCTCGGCGGCGTCTGCGCCTCGCCACCTCGGGCCGTGGCCTGGGGCGAAAACAGGCTCGATCTGTTCGTCATCGGGACCGACTCGGCGCTGTACCACAAGTGGTGGGACGGCTCGTCCTGGAACGGTTGGGAGTACCTGGGCGGTGTCTGTACGACAGCACCGACCGTGGTCTCGTGGGACGCGGACCGGCTGGACGTGTTCGTCCTCGGGACGGACTCGGCGCTGTACCACAAGTGGTGGGACGGCTCGACCTGGAACGGGTACGAGTACCTCGGCGGGATCTGCACCGACGAGCCGCGGGTGGTCTCGTGGGACACGAACCGCCTGGACGTGTTCGTCACCGGCACGGACAAGCAGCTCTACCACAAGTGGTGGGACGGCTCGGCCTGGAACGGGTACGAAGCGCTCGGCGGCACCATCAGCGACTTCAAGGTGACGGTGCCCGAATCGCCCGCGTCGATCGAACAGGCGGTGCAGCTCTGACCACGACACCGACCGGCCGCTGGACGCATTCCTTCGAGGAGGACCACGAAGGAATCAGCGTCTATCGCCGCGACGACTTCGCCTTCCCGCCGGCCCGTGGCCGGCGGGGGGTGGAGTTCCGCCCGGACGGCACGTTGGTGGAGTACGCGATCGGTCGCGGCGACGCCCCGGAGGCTCGCGCCGCGGGCCGCTGGGATGCCACCGGCCGGCTCGCCCGCGGCCAGGGCGGCAGCGGCCGGATCGTCAGCTCCACCCCCGACCGTCTCGAGATCGCCTGGCAGGAGTGAGCCCATGACCAGTGGACCTGTGCGCTATCTCGTCGTACCGACCGCGAATGCCGCCGATGACGCGCGGTCGGCACGGTTCGGCGAGAAGACCATTCTCTGGGTGCCGGCCGGCCAGCGGCTCGGCCGCGCATCCCGGACCGTTCCCGGCCTGCTGCTCGTCACGCAGGTGGGCCGGAGTTTCCAGGACGAGTACCCCGACGTCACGCCGCTGCTCGATCGCGGCCGGCACCTGGTGATCTCGTCCGCCGACAGACCCCGCCGTCGCTCCAACCACTGCTGGCGGATCGACACCCTGCGCCCCGGGACGACGATTGTCGACAATCCAGTTGTCACCAGTGCGCGGGTCGACCCGACCATCTCGGGTCTGGTGGCCGACGTGTCGGCGTCGTCGTACCAGAGCGACCTCACCTGGCTGGCGAGCCTGCCGACCAGGCATTCGCTGAGTACGACGTTCACGCAGGCGATGGACTTCGCCGCCGACCGGATGATTGCCCTCGGCTACCAGACGTCGCGGACGCCGGTCACCGTCGGCGCGGGACAGTCGGCGAACCTGATCGGCGACCGGACCGGCGCCGGATCCGATCGCGGTCTGGTGATCGTCACCGCGCACCTCGATTCGATCAATCTCACCGGCGGTCCGGCCGCGGCGGCGCCCGGTGCCGACGACAACGGCAGCGGTTCGGCCGGGGTCCTCGAGCTCGGTCGATTGTTGACAACCCGATTGTGGAAGAACGACATCAGGTTGATCCTCTTCGGCGGCGAGGAGGAGGGCCTGTTCGGCAGCAAGCAGTACGTCGCCACGCTGCCGCCGGCCGAGCGGGCCCGCGTGCGCGCGGTGCTGAACATGGACATGATCGCGACCAGGAACACCGCGACGCCGACGGTCCTGCTGGAGGGTGCTCCGGTCTCGTCTCCGCAGATGAGTGCGCTGGCGACCGCCGCGGCGACGTACACCGGGCTGAAGGTCGAGACCTCGCTGAACCCGTTCGCCAGCGACCACGTGCCGTTCATCACCGCCGGGATGCCCGCGGTGCTGACGATCGAGGGCGCGGACAGTGCCAACGGTCACATCCACTCGGCCAACGACACCCTGAACTTCATCGACTGGTCACTGGCCGCGGAGATCCTCCGGATGAACGTCGCCGCACTCGCCGGCTGGCTGGAACCCGTCACCGCCCGCCGCCCACAACCAGCAGGCTCCGTCGTCTCCTGGGGACCGGGCCGTCTGGATGTGTTCACCGTCGGAATGGACTCCGCCCTGCGCCATAAGGCCTACGACGGAACCTGGCACGACTTCGAGTCGCTAGGAGGTGTTGTCCTAAGCTGACAGGTATGTGGAGCCCGAATGCGCGTGACGTTGGCGGACTTCCGACCCGGTACGGGGTGCCGACGCGCGCGGGGGCTCTGCTTCGTTGTGAGTTCCCGACGGCCGCCGAGGACGAGTTGCGTGAGGCGGGGCTGGTGCTCGATCTGCGCTCCGATTGGGAGCTGAAGCAACGACATCCGCTCGACGGCGCACCGGAGTACCAGCGGATCCCGTGGATCGATCCGGCGGCCGAGGCGCGCCGGGTCCCCGAGGACGAGCCGCGGCTGCTCGATGTCTACCGCAACAGCCTGACCCGCAACGCCGCGCACATCGGCCGGATCTTCACCGCGATCGCCGATGCGCCGGCGGACCGGCCGGTCGTGGTGCACTGCAAGGCGGGCAAGGACCGGACGGGTCTGACGGTCGCTCTGCTGCTCGAACTCGTCGGCGTACCGCGCGACCAGATCGCCGCCGACTACGCGATCAGTGAGAACAAGCTGGGCCTGCAGGACGGACCGGAGTTCACACGGACCCGGCCGGAGACGATCCTCGGATCGCTCGAGCACATTGACGCGCTGGGCGGAATCCACGCCTACCTGACATCACTCGGGTTGAGCCCGGCCCGCATCCACCGGCTCGCGGCGCGGCTCCTGCCGGTCGACGTCCGCGCGATCGTGTTCGACTTCGACGGTCTGCTGATGGACACCGAGACGACTCTGGTCGAGAGCTGGCAGGCCGAATGGGCCCACCACGGCCTGGAACTCGACCTGGACGACTTCTGGCCCGGCCACGGCGGCGACATCACCGAGGAGCGGTACGCCGTCCTCGCCGCGGCCGTCGGCGACGGGTTCGACCGCAGCCAGAGCCACGCCCGGCGCCTCGCTCACCGCGAACGGCTGCACGCCGAGCTCGACTTCCGGCCGGGCATCCTCGACTGGATCACGACCGCGCGGGAGCTGGGTCTCCAGGTCGCGATCGCCAGCAGCTCCCCGCGGACCTGGGTCGCCGGTCATCTCGAACGGGTCGACGCCGTCCACCTCTTCGACCACGTCGTCACCGGCGACGAGGTCAGCGCCCACAAACCCGATCCGGCGATCTACGACCTCGCCCTGCAGCGTCTCGGCGTACCGGGGGTAGCCGCGATCGCCGTCGAGGACACGCCCCACGGCGTCGCGGCGGCGCAGGCGGCCGGGATGTACGCGGTCGCCGTACCGAATCCGTTCGTCAGCCAGGCCGCGGTCGGGGGCGCCGACCTGGTTCTGGGCAGCGCTGACGAGATTTTGCTCAGCGAACTGCTTCTTTCGGCGGGGTCGAAAGGGTCGACGCTCGTAACTGAGTGACCTAATCTGCTGACTCTCTGTAGGTTTCCAACTGGAGGGTGATCAGATGCGGAAACTCCTAGGCGCGGTGGCAGCGACCGCGGCGGCAGCGGCCGGCTTGACGGTCGCGGCACCGGCACAGGCATCGACGGCTCAGACGGCGGCGTGTGACCTGGTCACGGGGAGGTCGGTCGGCTACAGCGCGAACATGCTGTACGTCGCTGTGGGCCTGGAAGGCTGCTCGAACAGCGTGACCGAGGTCTGGGTCGAGCTGCAGAAGGGCGACAGCGCGAGCGGTCCGTTCACCACCGTCGCGGAGGCGCCCGCGTACTCCGGCGGCGGCGCCTGGTTCGACGGCGGCACCGGCTGCGGGTACTACATCGGCGTAGCCCACTGGCAGGACCAGACCGAGACGACCCCGAACCCCACCTACCACTGCAACTAGGCGTCGTGGGGGCCTGAGCGGCCCCCACACGTCACACCACGGACAGCGGCAGGAGCTTCTTGCCGGTCGGGCCGATCTGGATCTCGGTGCCCATCTGCGGGCAGACGCCGCAGTCGAAGCACGGGGTCCAGCGGCAGTCCTCGACCTCGATCGCGCCGTCCTCCTCGAGCGAGTCCTGCCAGTCCTCCCACAGCCAGTCGCGGTCCAGCCCCGAGTCCAGGTGGTCCCACGGCAGTACTTCGGCGTACTCGCGCTCCCGCGTCGTGTACCAGGCGAGGTCGACCGGCTCGTCCGCGAGTGCCTTCTCGGTGCACTCGATCCAGCGCTCGTACGAGAAGTGCTCGCTCCAGCCGTCGAACCGGCCGCCGTCGCGCCAGACCGCCTCGATCACCCGGCCGACGCGCCGGTCGCCGCGGGACAGCAGTCCCTCGATGATGCCGGGCTTGCCGTCGTGGTACCGGAAACCGATCGCCTTGGCGTACTTCTTCTCCGAGCGGATCGCGGCACCGAGCTTGGCCAGCCGGGCGTCGGTCTCCTCGACACCCAACTGCGAGGCCCACTGGAAGGGCGTGTGCGGCTTCGGCACGAACCCGCCGATCGACACGGTGCACCGGATGTCGTTGCGGCCGGACACCTCACGGCCGGTCGCGATCACGCGCTTGGCGAGGTCGGCGATCGCCAGCACGTCCTCGTCGGTCTCGGTCGGCAGACCGCACATGAAGTACAGCTTCACCTGCCGCCAGCCGTGGCTGTACGCCGCCGCGACGGTCCGGATCAGATCCTCCTCGGTGACCATCTTGTTGATCACCTTGCGCATCCGGTCCGACCCGCCCTCGGGCGCGAACGTCAGACCGCTGCGCCGGCCGTTCCGCGAGAACTCGTTGGCCAGCGTGATGTTGAACGCGTCGACCCTTGTCGAGGGCAACGAGAGCGACACGTTGCTGCCCTCGTACCGGTCCCCCAGGCCCTTCGCGACGTCCGCGATCTCGCTGTGGTCGGCCGACGACAGGCTCAGCAGGCCGACCTCCTCGAACCCGGACTGCTGCAGGCCGTTCTCGACCATGTCGCCGATCGTGGTGATACTGCGCTCGCGCACCGGGCGGGTGATCATGCCCGCCTGGCAGAACCGGCAGCCGCGCGTACAGCCGCGGAAGATCTCCACGGAGTACCGCTCGTGCACGGTCTCGGCGAGCGGCACCAGCGGCTTCTTCGGGTACGGCCACGCGTCGAGGTCCATGACCGTGTGCTTCGCGGTCCGCCACGGTACGCCGGGACGGTTCGGGGTCACGCGCTGGATCCGGCCGTCCGGCAGGTAGTCGACGGTGAAGAACTTCGGGATGTACACGCCGCCGGACTTCGCCAGCCGCAGCAGCACCTCGTCGCGACCGCCCGGGCGGCCCTCGTCCTTCCACTCCCGGATCACCTCGGAGATCGCGAGCACGATCTCCTCGCCGTCGCCCATCACCGCGGCGTCGACGAAGTCCGCGATCGGCTCCGGATTGAACGCGGCGTGACCGCCGGCCAGCACGATCGGGTCCTCGTCGGTCCGGTCGACGGCGTGCAACGGGATACCGGCCAGGTCCAGCGCGGTCAGCATGTTCGTGTACCCGAGCTCGGTCGAGAACGACAGCCCGAACACGTCGAACGCCCGGACCGGCCGGTGGCTGTCCAGCGTGAACTGCGGGATCTGGTGGTCCCGCATCACCTTCTCCATGTCCGGCCAGACGGAGTACGTCCGCTCGGCCAGGATGTGGTCGCGCTCGTTCAGCACCTCGTACAGGATCTGGACACCCTGGTTCGGCAGGCCGACCTCGTACGCGTCCGGGTACATCAGCGCCCAGCGCACACTGACCGCGTCCCACTCCTTGCTGACCGAGTTCAGTTCACCACCGACGTACTGGATCGGCTTCTGCACGCTCGGCAGCAACGCCTCCAGGCGCGGGAACAGCGATTCGACAGTCATAGCGAGAAAGGATGTCCGTCCGGGTCGGGAAAACGAGCGTCTACCAGGGTAACCGCGACCGGTCGCGCGTCAGAATCGCTCGGCCTCCGGACGATGCCGCGTCCTCTGTCAGGCGGGGAGCAGCTGCGGCGCGCCGGCCGGGACGACGAACCGACGGCCGATGCCGATGGGCGCGCCGAGCCGGGTGACGTACGGCAGAACTTTGAAGTCCGCGGTCAGCTCCTGCTTCGTGATCGCCATGGACACGTAGCCGCGGCGGTTCTGGATGTACTTGATGTGCGGGTTCTCTGCCAGGACGGTCGGGCCGCCGTTGACCGTGTCCGAGCCGTCGCCGTTGCTCGACACCGAGGTCGTCACCAGCTCGACCCCGACCGTCGCCGAGTCCGGGTCGTGGAAGTCGGCCTTGAGCTCGTTGGCGAAGTGCAGGTGCACGTCGCCGGTGAGCACGACCGCGTTGCTGACGCCGGCGTCCTGCCAGCCCTGGACCAGTGCGTTGCGGTCGGCCTGGTACCCGTCCCAGCCGTCCGATCCGACGGTGGTCACAGAGCCGGCGGTGATGTCGCGCTTGGCGAAGAAGACGCCCTGCGCCATCAGATGCCAGGCGTCGGCACGCCCCTGGAAACCGTCCAGCAGCCAGGACTCCTGGCGGTCCCCCAGGATGGTCCGGGTGGGGTCGGCCTGGACGGGACCGTCGGCGAACCACCAGGTGCGTCCGCCGTCGTTGTGGGCCTGCAGATCGCGATACTGCCGGGTGTCGAGCACGTGGAACGTGGCCGTGCGACCCCAGTCGAACCGGCGGAACAGCTGGAGCTCACCGTCGGGGCGCAGTGCCGACGGACGCAGCGGCATGTTCTCCCAATAGGCCTGGATCGCGGCGGCACGGCGGACCCGCCAGGCATCGGTCGGCACCCCGTCTCGGGGGTAGAGCCCGGCCCAGTTGTCCTGGATCTCGTGGTCGTCCCAGGTGACCAGCCACGGCGCGGTCTGGTGGAGCTGCTGCAACTGCGGCTCGGACTTGTAGAGCGCGTAGCGACGGCGGTAGTCGCCCAGGGTCAGACAGGTGGAGCCGGGGTGCACCCGAAAGCGGCCGGCGACCCCTGCGCCCTCGTAGATGTAGTCGCCGAGCTCGAGGACCACGTCCGGCAGTTCCTCGGCCGCGTGCCGGTATGCCTCGAAGTAGCCGCCCTCGTAGTGGCTGCAGGACACCGCGATCGCCCGGCACGGCTCGTCGCTGTTCGGCGGAGGGAGGGTTCTCGTCCGAGCGGTGGGCGACACATGACCGAAGGCACGGAAGCGGTACCAGTACTCACGGGCGGGTTCGAGTCCGTCGACCTCGAGGTGGATGCTGTGCCCCCATCGGGGATCCGCTGCGGTGGTGCCTCGCCGGACGACCCGGTTGAACCGAGGGTCCGCGGCCAGCTCCCACTGCACCTCGAAGGCGCGCTGCGGCATCCCGCCGCTGCCGTCCTCGGCGATCGGATCGATCGCGAGGCGGGTCCACAGGAGGATTCCGGTGCTCGTCGGCTCACCCGACGCGACCCCGAGCGTGAAGGGGTACGGATCGGAGGCGGACGTGGTGGGTACCGCGGCGGTCGCGGAGGAGGCAACAAGACCGCTCACGCCGGCCCCGCCGGCGACAGCCAGCGATGCTCCGATGAACATCCGACGGGACAGTTGGCGGCGCTTCGCCGCGTTCGCTCGCCGGTCGGCCGGAACGAATGTCACCGGGCCCTGCAGTTCGTCAGTCACAGGCGTCCTCTCTCTCGCGGCAGTACCGCGGTCTCCGGCGGCCGGGACGACTGCGGACGTGGCCACCGTGAACGGCGCGTTCACGCTCTCAGAGCCCGCCGAAGGAGTCAATAACTTTCGGCAGAACCCGAGAAAATAGGGTATAAATTTTCGTCTATGAGCAAGCCGCCGTTCACCGAACCGCTGACCACCGGGCTCGCTGCCGGCGTCCGGCGCGACTCAGCGAGCCGAACGGCGCACGCGGCCGAGCGCCTCGTTCACCCGGGTCAGCGCGGTTCTGGACTCGTCGAACCGGCACACCAGGACCGCGGCCGACAGACAGTCGGCCAACCACATCTCCACGTGACGCGTGCTCAGAACGCCGGTGCGGAGCGTCTCCTCCCGCACCACGCTGCGCAGCACGATGTCCGCCCGGCCGCCGATCGAGGACCCGGGATCACTCGTCAGGGCAACCGTCAGCGCCTCGCGCGCGACGGCCTCGGCCAGGACGTGCTCGGCATCCTCGGCGGCGCCGCTCTGCGAGATCACGAGGAAGACGTCCCCGGCTTCGGCGTTCGCCATGTCGATGACGGCCTCGCGCGGGTCGCGGAACGCGATCGCCGGGACTCCCAGACTGCGGAGCTTCCCCTGGAGGTACCGCGCCACGGACCCTGCGCCACCCATGCCGAAGATGCGCACCTGGCGCGCGGCGAGGATGGCCCGGGCGACCCGCTCCAGGTCCCCGGCGTCGAGGAAGCGGCCCGACTCGATGATCATCTGGGCGTACGCCGCCGTCATCTTCTCGATGATCGTCCCGAGGCTGTCGTCGGCGTGGATGTCGCCGCTGAGCTCGTCGCGTCCGGCTCGGCCCCGGTCCTCGGCGGCGGTGGCCAACTCCAGCCGCAGCTGGGAGTAGCTGCTCAGACCGAGCGCACGGTAGAAGCGTGTCACGGTGGCCGGCGACGTGCCGAGGCTGTCGGCCAGCTCCGTGATCGTCATCTGGGCGGCGGCGATGGGATGTTCGACGGCGAACCGCCCGAGGCGCTGCTGGGCCCTCGGCATCCCCTCGAGAACGGCCTGGACGTGGGTCAGGAACGCGGCGCCACGGGGCGCCGGCCGATGGCGCTCAGCCGTCATGGGAGCCCTCCTCGATCACGCGTCGAACGTAGACCATCGCGACGGGTCCGGGCACGCACACCCGGACCCGGCACGCCGTACGCAGCTCCCCCGAGCTCACGGCGCCCCACGGCTGACCCCGGAGACGACCGATGAACCTGACACGAGAAGACACCGGCCGCGACGCCGGCGCACACGCCATGGCCGCGGCGCCGCCACCGACGCGGCTCATCGTGGTGCGCCACGGTCACACCGCAATGACCGACGCCCGGATGTGCAGTGGTGGCGGCGTTCCCGGCCCACCCCTGAACGCGTCCGGCCGCCAGGACGCGCTGCAGGCGGCGGCGGCACTGGCGTCCGCCGGTGCGGTGGCCGTCGTCGCGTCGCCGATGATCCGCACCCTGCAGACCGCCGAGGTGATCGCCACGGAACTGGGCGTCGAGGTCCACGAGGACGACGACTGGCGGGAGTGCGACTTCGGGCGATGGGAGGGACTCACCTTCACCCAGGTGCGGGAGCGGTATCCGGAGGCCGCCTCGCGATGGCTCCGTTTCCTGAGTGCCGCTCCGCCCGACGGGGAGTCGCTCGCGGAGGTCGCGGACCGGGTGACGCGGGCACGGGACCGGGTGGTCGGCAGCCATCCGGAGCGCACCGTGGTCGTCGTGACCCACTCGGTCGTGATCCGTTCGCTCATCCATCTGACCCTCGAAGGAGCACCGGTGGCCATCGGACGGGTGCAGCCGGCGCCTGGATCGATCACCGAACTGCACACCGGCGCCGACGGTGAATGGACCCTCCATTCGTTCGGAGCCCGACCGTGATCCCCGTGGAGGAGTCAGTGCTGCGCATCGCGTCGTACAACATCCAGGACGGCGGTCATGGCCGTCTCGAGTCCATCGCCGCCATCCTGCGGGAGCTGAAGCCCGACGCGGCCGCGATCGTCGAGGCCAACAGCCGGTCGAACGCCGAATGGCTCGCGCGGGAGCTTGGGTACGACATCGTCTTCGGCCACGCGAACAATCCGTTCCACATCGCCTGGATCACCCGCCGGCCGATCCTGGGACACCACAACCACCGGCACCCGGTGCTCTCGAAGACCCTTCTCGAGCTCGACATCGACTGGGACGGGCAGCCGCTACAGCTGTTCGCGACCCATCTGACGCCGCTGCTCCGGCAGGATCGGGAGATCCGCCGTCTCATCGAGGTCGAGGCGCTCCTCGACGTCGTCCGTTCACGTCCGGACCAGCACCGCATCCTGGTCGGCGACTTCAACACGACGAACCCGTCCGCACCGGTCACGCGGATCCTCGACGACGGCTTCATCGACTGCTACGCCACGGTGAACCCGGGACAGGACGGACTCACCCATCCGACCGACACCCCGGCCTGGCGCATCGACTTCATCTTCGCCGGCGAGTCCCTCGCCGACCGGCTCCGGTCGTGTCAGGTCCACGCGGGCGACGACCTCGTGCCGGCATCCGACCACTTCCCGGTCTGGGCCACCTTCACCTGAGACTCCCGCCCGTGCCCGGCAGTCGTCAGCAGTTCCAGACAGCAACAGAGCATGCACCAGCCGAACCGCGCCCTGCCCCGGACCATCAGCGATCGGGCTTCGGCGGTAGCACAGATGCCAGTACACCGACCATCGCGTCCCGGCGCTCCCACGTGCAGTCCACCGGCTGATCACCGCACTGCACCATCAGGAGCTGACCGACCTCGCTGAACTCGGTGAACACTCCAGACGCCTCCAGCGCGCCTCGTCCCCCGAGCAACCGGAGATGTTCCGGCCCGAGCAGGATCCGCCAGGCCGGCCCGCGGACGCTGGTGCGCGGATCCCGCCGTACAAGGGAGGACGTCCCAGCGAGCGATTCGTACCGCGACTGACCGTCGCCCAGGTACAACCGCCGCGCGGCGTCGACCCAGCCGCCGACAACCGGCAACGTCTCGACCGCACGGCCGACCAGTTCGCCGACGAATGGTCCTGGGACGAATGAGCGCAGCGGATCGGAGATCTTGACGGTCAGATGCGCGGGCAAGCTGTACAGCCGCTGATCCGCGGCGAGCTGCGCACCGATCAGCAGGTCGCCCCACGGATCGATTCCGCGCATCTGCCCGAAGCCGTTCGCCACCCCGCACGTGACCTTGATCGACGTCAGCTCCCCCGCCCGCAGGCGCCGCTGCACCCGGCGCCAGGCCTTGTCGTCCGCGGCGGCATTCGCGTGGCGCCCACGTGCCGACTTGTAGACCAGTGTCGGAACGAGCGCGTACCCAGGCACGGCACCGTCGCCGAGATGCACCGTCCCGCCCCGCTCGGCGTAGGCCGCCGTCACTGGTGTCAGGAGCAGATCGCGCGCGTGATCAAGCCAGTCCGCGACCTCATCGACACGGGCCAGCAGGTCCGCACCCATTGCGAGTTCGATCCCGACGTGCAATGGATCGGCGATCGAGTGCTGCCACCCCTGGCTCCTGGTGTGGTCGGCGAAGTCGTCCCGCGCCGCGAGTCCGTCCAGATAGTCCGGTGATACTTCGACGTTCAGCCGCAGTCGATGCTCGTCCGCCGGACGGCCTTGTACGCCGACATTCGCGCGGGCCCAGGCGACTGCTTCCAGGAGACCACCAGCGTACTGCGACGGCACCTCCACCCAGTCCACTCCGAGGTGTTCGGACACCCAGGTCCGCTCGGTGTCGCGGCCGTAGCTGCTCAGCATGATCGGCGGATCGAAGGCGACGAACACGGTCCCGTCGAGCGCGACCAGTGCGGGCGGCTCGCCGAAGGTGTCCAGCCAGAACTCAGCGACCAGCCCGCGCCACGCGTCGGAGCTGTGGTCGATCGCCGCCGCGAGGACTCCGGCCATCGTGGGTCCTCCAGGAGAAGGCTCGGTTGGTCGCGGCTCGCCGAACGGACGGCCGTCGGCGTCGACCGTGGGATCGAGGTCCTGATGTTCCACCGCACTGTCGTCGGCGACGATGCCGAGTGCCTCCAGTACCTCGCGGACGCCTTCTTCGGCGAAGGTGTAGCCGCATTGGAGGATCGCTGCCAACGCCGGTGCGTCGACCTCCGGCAAACCGGCCTCCATGGCCCAGGCCTGGATCAGGTGCGTCGTTTCCTCGGCCCGTCCGGGCAGGCTGTCCTCAAGCTCGAGAGCGTCGACAGGCCGCTCCTCGAACGCGGCCAGCGTGGCCTCGCCGTACACCCATCTCCAGGCGCGCTCGCCGGCGACCAGGCCGCTGATGTCCGCAACGTCGCTGTCGAAGATGTGCGCGACGACAGCATGACCGGGACCGGGATCCCAGTCGCCGCCCCTGGCCAGCGGGAGTTCCCACCAGACCCAGCCCGGGACGGTCTTGCTGTGCCGGGCATACGCCGCGGGTGGATCCTCATGCTCACGCCCGATCATGTACGTCGCCCAACGCCCCACCGTGGCCTCCCTCGCTGATGTGGGTGGGAGCGTAGCGGCAGCGGCGGACAGTCCTCAGCCGAGGTGCGCGAGCAGCAAGGGGTTGACGATGTCCGGGTGGGAGTAGGTGACCAGGTGGGCGGCGTTCTCGATGATTTCGAGGTGGGCGCCGGGGATCTGGCTTGCCAGGGGTACGACGGTCTCCGGCGGGACGGACTTGTCGGAGTCGGCCGTGATCAGGAGGACCGGGGCGGTGATCGTGGAGAGGCCGGGGAGGAGGTTGGTGGTGCTGAGGGCCTCGCAGCAGGCGGCGTAGCCCTCGTCGGGGCAGTCGAGCAGCATCTCGCGGATGGGGTCGAGGTCCTCCTTGAAGTCCGGGAGGAACCAGCGGCCGAGGGTCGCGTCGGTGATCGACTGGGTGCCTTCGGCACGCACCTGGGCGGCCCGGTCGATCCACAGCTGCGGGTCCGCGGCCGGGTTCGACGGTGGGCAGATCAGCGCGAAGCGGTGGAAGCGGTCCGGTGCGTTCTGCGCGAGCCACAGGCCCACTGCGCCGCCGAGCGAGATTCCGACGTACGACGCCTGCTCGACCTCCAGCGTGTCCAGCAACTCGACGACGTCGCCACCGAGGTCGTCGATCGTGTACGGCCCGTCGGGCGCCTCCGATCCGCCGTGCCCGCGGTGATCGAACGCCACCACCCGGAACCGCTGCGCGAGTACGTCGACCTGCGGCGCCCACATCCGCTGATCCGCACCCAGCGACGACCCGAGCAGTACTACGGGCGCATCGGCCGAACCTGTCTCCACGTAGTTGAGTCGCATACCCCCACCCTACGTAAAGCGTTGACGACAAGCCCTGGGGTCGCTGAACAAGCCACGGCGTGTTCCCAGACCCCGGCGCTTGTCGCAGACGTGGAGTCAGAGCGGCATGATCGTCGTGCGGCGGTGGTGCTCGAAGACGACCGAACTGCGGATGTCGGCGATCTCCTGGCGCTTCGCGAGGGCGAGGACCAGGTCCCGGAGGGCCTGGGTGTCCTTGACGGCGACGTGCGCGAGGAAGTCGGAGCCGCCCGAGACCATGAACATGTCGAGCGTCTGCGGCAGGTCCATCACGTACGCCTGGAACGCGGTCGCGACGGCCATCGCCTGCGGCCGGAGCTTGATCGAGATGATCGCCTGGGTCGACCGGTCGATCGCCTGCAGGTCGACCGCCGCGTGGTACCCGCTGATCACGCCGCGATCGCGCAGGCCGCGGATCCGCTCCAGGCAGGTCGACGGCGCGATCTTGAGCTCGGCCGCCATGTCCCGGTTCGTCCGGCGGGCGTCGTTCTGCAGCATCCGCAGGAGCGCCGTATCAAGTTCGTCCATGTCGGCCAGTTTCGCAGATCCACCGAACGATGTTCGGAAGAATGCGGGAACGCCCGGCCAGAACGCTAACGTGACCGCCGTGCTGACGAACAAGATGGTCGTGATCATCGCGACCGACGCGCCGATCGGCGTCGCCCTCAACACCGCCGCCCTGCTCGGCGTCGGCCTCGGACGCCACCACGACGACACCGTCGGGCCCGACACGGCCGACGCTGACGGGACACCGCACACCGGTATGTGCGCGTACCCGATCCCCATCCTCCGCTCGGACGACCTGGGCGCACTCCGGGCCCAGGCCGCCGCGCGGCCCGAGGTCACCGTCCACGACATGCACCAGGTGGCCCAGCAGGCCCGGACCTACGACCAGATGTCCTCCACACTCGCAGGCACCAAGCCCGAAGACATCCAGTACCTCGGCCTGGCGCTCTACGGCCCGCGCTCCGCGATCGACTCCCTGACCGGGGCCCTACCCCTCTACCGCTGACAGCTTCTCCGGGTTCGCCTGCAGGTGGATGGCGATGATCCCGGAGCCGTCGGTGTGCAGCGTGAGGACGTGGGGCTCGCCGCGGACCAGGACCTTCACAGCGGGCCCGGTGGCCAGGTCGACGGGGGTGACGGTGACGCCGGGGCGCGTGTAGATGTGGGCGAAGAAGTGGGCGACCTTCTCGCGGCCGGTGACGGGTCGGCGGGCGGCCCGGCGGCGGCCGTCGGAGTCGGTCCAGGACGTGACCGACTCCTTCAGCATCGACTCCAGTCGGGCGAGGTCACCGTCGCGGGCGGCCGCCACGAAGTCCAGGAGCAGGCGGCGTTGCTCGGTCGCGGACGGGCGGAAACGCGGCCGGTCGTCGTCCAGCGCCTGCCGGGCCCGGCGGAACAGTTGCCGGCAGTCGTCCGGCGTACGGTCGAGGATCTCGGCGATCTCGTCGTACGGGAGCGTGAACGCGGTCCGCAGTACGTAGACGGCGCGCTGCGGTGGGGTGAGCCGCTCCATCAGGTGCAGGAGCGCCAGCGACACGTCGTCGAGCTCGAGTGTGTCGGCCGGCACCGGCTCGGGGAGCCACTCGCCGATGTAGCTCTCGCGGCGCGCCTGCCGGGTTCGCAGTACGTCGACCGACAGCCGCGTCACCACCCGGGTCAGGTAGCGACGCGGCTCGGCCACGTCGGTGCGGTCCGCGGCAGACCAGCGGACGTACGCGTCCTGCAGCACGTCCTCCGCGTCGTGCCAGCTCCCCAGCATCCGGTACGCGAGCCCGGCGAGCATCCCGCGTGCCGACGCGAACTCGGTCAGGGTGCTCGTCAGGCCGCGACCTCCGGCTGTTTCCGGGTCGCGATCATCAGGCGGTTCCACAGGTTGATCATGCCAATCGCGAGCAGTACGTGCGCGGTCCCCTCGTCGCCGAACTGCGCGACGGCGGCGTCCCACACGTCATCGGGTACGCCGCCGCGCCCGAGCAGCGTGACCGCGTCGGTCAGGGCCAGCGCGGCCCGCTCGCGCTCGTCGTAGAACGGCGACTCGCTCCACGCTGCCAGACCGAACAGGCGCTGCGTGGTCTCACCGTCCTTGAGGGCGTCGGTGGTGTGCATGTCCACGCAGAACGAGCACTCGTTGACGATCGACGCGCGCACCTTGATCAGGTGCAGCAGCGTGTGGTCGACCTTGCTCTGGGCATAGCTCTCCACGCCGAACACGGCCCGGAAAGCGGCCGGAGTGACCTTGCTGAAATCCATCCGTTGTTCCATGCCAACACGACGGTCCGTCCCACCGCCGGCGTGACGACGAGGGGTGTGACACCAGTCACGCGGTCTTCAGGACCTGCCGGGCCTTGATCACCGCTGTCTCGGTGGCCGGGTCGAGCTCGGTGCCCTGGCCGGCCAGGACGCCGACGGAGAGGATCACGTCACCGACGCCGGTGACGACGGCGGCGTACTCGAGACCGCGCTTCGGACCGCTGGTGCCGGTGAGGCGGAACGCGAAGGGCTTGGTGCCGTACGCCGGGGCGGTGATCTCCTCGACCTTCATGGTCGTGTTGCCGGAGCCCTCCGTCTTCAACGACACCTTCGTGCACGAGTCGACCGCTTCGGCGTACGCGTCGCGGAGGTCGGTGACCTCGTCGGCGGTGCCCATCGAGTCGAGGCCGTAGTCGATGTACGGGCCCTCCTGGCCGCCGGTGAAGGTGCGGGACACGCTGGCCTTCGACCCTGGTGCCTTGGTGGCGTTCAGGTATTTCACCAACGCCTTGCAGCGGCTGGTCGGCGCGGAGAACGGCTTGGAGTCCGGGTCTTCCTCGTCGTTGTCCTCGGAGAATCCGGTCGGCAGGTCGGCGAGCTCGAGCAGCGCGCCGGTGAGCTCGGTGGTCGACCGGGTGACCGGTGCGGCAGGCGCCGACGGGGTCGCGCTGGGGGTCTGCGACGGCGTGGCGGCGGGCGGCTGGGCGGCGTCCTTCCTGTCCTCACCACCACAGGCGGTCAGAGTCAGCGCGAGGGCGGCGGCGAGCGCAAGGTACCTGGTCATGGGCCTTCCGAGGGCTCTGGGCGGGGCCGAGCAGCCAGCAGCGTACCTGACCGGTCAGGTGGCTCCTCAGTCAGTACCGGTGTGAGCGCAGGTGGATGTTCTGCAGCAGGCCGACGGCCAGCAGGCAGGCAAACATCGACGAACCGCCGTACGACACGAACGGCAGCGGCAGGCCGGTGACCGGCATGATGCCCAGCGTCATGCCGATGTTCTCGAACGCCTGGAACGCGAACCAGCAGACGATCCCGGTCGCCACCAGCCGGCCGAACGCGTCCCGCGCGGTCACCGCGATCCGCAGCCCGCGGAACAGGATGATCGCGAACAGCACGATGATCGCGCCGGCGCCGATCAGCCCGAGCTCCTCCCCCGCGACCGTGAACACGAAGTCGGTGTGCTGCTCGGGGACGAACGCGTTCTGCGTCTGGCCGCCGTGGAACAGGCCCTGCCCGAACACGCCGCCGTTGCCGATCGCGATCCGCGCCTGGTTCACGTTGTAGCCGATGCCCTGCGGATCCGACGACGGGTGCATGAACGCGGTGAAACGGGCGATCTGGTAGTCCTTCAGCACCTGCAACTGGATCGCGATCGCCGCGATCAGCACGCCCACACTGAGCAGCCCGAGCATCCAGCGTTTCGGTACGCCGGACACCGCGATGATGCCGAACACGATCGACCCGAGCACCATCACCGTGCCAAGGTCCGGCTGCAGCATCACCAGCACCACCGGTACGGCGGCGACCGCGATCGCCTGCGCGACGTCGATGGTCCGGGCGTCCTCGTTGCGGTCGGTCTCGCTCTTCTCGGCGATCAGCAGCGCCATGCCGACGATCACCGCGAGCTTGGCGAACTCGCTCGGCTGGATCGACATGAACGGCAGCTGGATCCAGGACCGGGAGCCGTTGATGGTCGATCCGACGCCGGGCACCAGAACCAGGATCAGTCCGACGATCGAGGCGGCGTACAGCACCGGGGCGAGGATCCGGACCCGGCGGTGGTCGGTGATCGCGGCGCCGACCGCGAGGACCAGGCCGATCGCGAAGTTCAGCGCGTGCCGGATCAGGTAGGCGTCCGGGTTGCCGTCGGTCAGCGAGGTCCGGTTGTGGGTCGCGGACCAGATCAGCATCGCGCCGAGGAACGACAGCGCGACGACGCCGAACACCAGGACCCAGTCCACGTGCCACATGGTCGAGCGCCGGTCCATCCGCGGACGGGTCCGGATCGGGGTCAGCAGCGCCATCTCACTGCTCCGGCTTCTCGGGGCCGGGCGGCGGCGCGGGCTTGACGTTGTACAAGGTCTCGTAGATCTTGCGGACCGCGTCACCACCCGCGCCCGAACCCGTACCGGCCTGGCTGATCATCATCACCACGGCGTACCGATCGGTGTACGACGCCAGCCACGAGGTGGTCTGCTTGCCGTAGACCTCGGCGGTACCGGTCTTGGCGCGGACCGGGATCTTGTCGAGCGGGAAGCCCTGGAACTTCCACGCCGCCGTACCGGTCTTGGCGGTCTGCTTCAGCGCGTTGTCGATGTAGCGCAGGTTGTTCCTCGGGACCGGGAGCTTCGCCTTCACGGTGGGCTTGATCTCGTGCGGCTTGCCGTTCGCACCGACCCAGGACTGCACGACCCGCGGCTCGTACAGGGTGCCGCCGTTCGACAAGGCGGAGTAGACGGCCGCGAGCTGCACCGGCGTGACCGTGGTGTCACCCTGGCCGATCGCGAAGTTCACCGCGTCACCGGCGCGGTACTTGTACCCGTCG
Organism: Kribbella shirazensis; assembly: GCF_011761605.1. Lineage (GTDB taxonomy): Bacteria > Actinomycetota > Actinomycetes > Propionibacteriales > Kribbellaceae > Kribbella > Kribbella shirazensis. The sequence goes on from NZ_JAASRO010000001.1 coordinate 7,149,250, forward strand.
ACGCAGAACTCCCGGGAGAACTGCTTCAGGAACGCCGACGTCCCGGCGGGCGGGTTCTCCGCGATCTTGCAGTAGTAGGCCTTCTGCGCGTCGTAGTACGTCTTCTTCCACTGGCGGTCCGCGATCCGGCCGCTCACCTCACCGGGCAGGTCGATCCCGGACGGCGTACCGAACCCGAACTTCTTCGCCATCTCGACCAGCGGGTCGCGGGTGTTCACGTCGCTGGAGTTGCCGCCCTCCTTGAGCCAGAGCGCGTACGCGATCCGGTAGAAGAACGTGTCGCAGGACAGCGCCAGCGCCTGGTCGAAGCCGATCATCCCGTACGACGCGGACTCGTAGTTCTTGAACCGGCGGTTGCCGACCTCGAAGTACGACGAGCAGTCCAGCCGCGTCTTCGGGCTGTACCCGGCGGACATCGCGGCCGCGGTGGTGATCGGCTTGAACGTCGACCCCGGCGCGAGCTGGCCCTGCAGCGCACGCGAGACCAGCGGCGTCCCCGACTTGGTGGAGTACAGCGCGTCCAGCTCGCGCTGGGTGATACCGCCGACCCAGACCCCCGGGTCGTACGTCGGGTAGCTGGCCATCGCCACGATCCGGCCGGTCTTGGTGTCCATCACGACCGCGGCGCCGGAGTCGGCGACGTACTTCTTCTTGGTGATCTTGTCGTACTGCTTGCGCGCGGTCAGGATCGCGTTCCGCAGCTGGGCCTCGACCGAGGCCTGGATCCGGGCGTCGATCGTGGTCACCAGCGTCGCGCCGGGGACCGGAGCGGTCTGCTTCTGGACGCCGGTGGTGTACCCGACCGCGTCGACGATCACGTCCTTCCGACCGGGCGCGCCGCGCAGCAGCTTGTCGTACGAGCGCTCGACGCCGGCCCGGCCGACCAGGTCCGACCGGTGCGGGACCGAGTCCTGCCCCGCCTTGTCCATGTCCTCGAGCTCCTCGGTGGTGATCGGCGACAGGTACCCGAGGATGTGCGCGGCGTTCACCTTGTACGGCGCGGAGTACGCGCGCAGCGTCTGCGTGTCCGCGGCGATGCCCGGGAAGTCCTCGCGGCGCTCCATCACCTCGATCGCGACCTGCTCGCTGACGTCCTTGGCGACCGGGATCGGCTGGTACGGCGTACCGTTCCAGCAGGCGGGCGGTTTGGACGCGCCGGGCTCACCGCACAGCATGGTGCGGGCCTTGAGGTCCTTGGGCTTCTGGCCGAGGACCTTCGCGAGACGGGCGAGGACGACGTTCTGCTGGCTGTCCGGGAGCTTGGCGAGCACCGAGCGGTCGACGGTGATCATCACCGAGACCCGGTTGCCGACGAGCGTCCGGCCCTGGGAGTCGACGATCGTGCCGCGCGGGGCCGGGATCAGGACCTGGCGGATGTGCTGCTGGGTCGCCGCCTGCGTGTAGTCGGCGTTCGACATCACCTGCATGTACCAGAGCCGGCCGAACAGCGTGCACAGCAACGAGAAGACCAGGACCCCGATGACGAACAACCGCATCCTGGCCTTGAGCGGCGCCTCGAACCCGTCCCAGCTCATGGTGCGACCCGGCGGCGCTCGCGGGCCGGTTTGACGCGGCCCATGATCCACATGACCAGCGGTATCACCACGATCGCGCCGACCACGTCGTACCCGGCGGCGATGCCGAGGCGGACCCCGAACTCGCTCCAGTCGACGGTCGGGTCGTGCAGCAGCGAGCCGGTCGCGCTGTACAGGAAGAACGAGATCGCCGTACCGAGCACGACCGTCAGCGCCACCCCGAGCGGCCCGACCGGCCCGCTCGACGTCCGCTCCCGGCGGATCAGGCCGGCGACGTACCCGGCGATCGCCAGCGACAGCGCCCAGCGCCCGGCCGTGTGGTCGGCGGGCGGTACGACGTCCAGCAGCAGACCGCCGGCGAACCCGGTGATCGCGCCCCACTCCGCACCGCGGGACAGCGCCAGCGCGATCACCACGATCAGCGTCAGGTCACACGTCACGCCCGCGACCGCGACGTTCGTCAACACGGACGTCTGCACGGTCACGGCGATCATCAGGAACAGGGCCGCCAACCCGATACGCAGTGCGATCACGTCAGTTCCCCTTTCCGGTGATCTGCTGGCGGGGCGGCCGGGCCGGCGGGCCGGTCACCACGCCGACGGTGTCGATCCGGGTCGGATCGACGTACGGCTTGATGGTCGCGGTGGAGCCGAGGGAGCCGACGTTGCCGCTGACCGCGGTGACGACGCCGATCGGGACCCCGGGCACGTACGGCGCGTTGCCGCTCGAGCCCCAGGTGACGATCCGGTCGCCGACCTTGGGCCGCGCCTTCGGGTCGACCAACTTGTAGTCGAGGGTGCCGGCCACGTCGCCGCGCCCGGACACGAAACCGAGCGCCATCGTCGAGTTCAGCCGGCCGCCCACGGTCGAGCTGCGGTCGCCGATCAGCAGCACGGTCGCGGTCCCCTGGGTGGTGCGCACCACCCGCCCGACCAGACCGGCCCCGTTCAGCACCGTCATGTCGGCGCGCACGCCGTCCGCCGTCCCGGCGTCGATCGTGACCGTGTGGCTGAACGTCTGGGCGCCACCGATCCCGATCACCCGGGCCGGCGTCATCGTGTACGCCGGCGCCACCTTGAGCAGCTTGTCCAGCTCCAGCGCCCGGTTGCGGGCGTAGTCGGAGGTGTTCAGCTGCCGGGTGAGCTCCTCGTTCTCCTTCTGCAGTTTTTCGTTCTCGGACTTCAACCTATCCATTTCCGCGAATCGGTCGCGGAGGTTGTCCACAGGCTGCCGGGCCGAGGTCGCGGTCGACTCGAGCGGGCCGAACACGGCGGCCGCGCCCTCCCGCAGCGGTTCCACCGGCGAGCCCGCCGAACGGCGGGCGTCGAGCACGATCAGCGTGAAACAGGCGAGGATCACCAGCGCCAGCACGGACCGGCGCCGGCGGACCTCACGCGGCGTACCGGCCGAGCGCAGCGGCGTCTCGCCCGCCGAACGGAACGCGCTCCGGGTCGACGCGCTCCGGGTGGAAGCGCTCCGGCTCGACGGGCTACCGAGGTCTTTGAGCATCGGTGGACCTCAGCGCCGGTTGTCGGTGACCAGGATGCGGTTGAGGGTCTCGATGTTGTCGACGCACTTGCCGGCACCCAGCACGACCGCGTCCAGCGGGTTCTCGGCGACGTGGATCGGGATGCCGGTCTCGTGCCGCAGCCGCTCGTCCATGCCCTTCAGCAGCGCGCCGCCGCCGGTCAGCACGATGCCGCGGTCGACGATGTCACCGGCCAGCTCCGGCGGGGTCTTGTCCAGCGTCGCCTTGACCGCGTCGACGATCGCGGTGATCGGCTCCTCGATCGCCTGGCGCATGTCGGCCGAGGACACCTTCACGGTGCGCGGCAGGCCGGAGACCATGTCCCGGCCGCGGATCTCGCTGTCCGGTCCGTCGGTGGTCGGGAACGCCGACCCGATGGTCATCTTGATCTGCTCCGAGGTGGCCTCGCCGAGCAGCAGCGAGAACTCCTTCTTGCAGTAGTTCACGATCGCCTTGTCGATGGCGTCGCCGGCCACCCGGATCGACTGGCTGGTGACGATGCCGCCGAACGAGATGACCGCGACCTCCGTCGTACCGCCGCCGATGTCGACCACCATGTTGCCGGTCGCGTCGCGGACCTCGAGGTTCGACCCGAGCGCGGCGGCCATCGGCTCCTCGATGATGTACACCTTGCGGGCACCGGCCATGTACCCGGCGTCGCGGACCGCGCGCTGCTCGACCGCGGTGATACCGGACGGCACGCAGACCACGATCCGCGGCTTGGCGAAGTACCGCCGCCGGTGCACGCGCTGGATGAAGTACCGCAGCATCTGCTCGGCGGCGTCGAAGTCGGCGATCACGCCGTCCTTGAGCGGCCGGATCGCGGTGATGTTCCCCGGCGTCCGCCCGATCATCTTCTTCGCCTCGTGCCCGAACGCCACCGCCTCCTGCGGCTCGTCCGTCCGGGTCGCCACCACGGACGGCTCGTTCAGCACCACACCGCGGCCACGTACGTACACCAGCGTGTTGGCCGTCCCCAGATCGACCGCCATGTCGCGGCCCAGCATGCTGTTCGCCACCGCGACACCTCCCACTCGATCCCCGACCAGGCTAAACGCTCCCACGCCCAGCCCGTGGACCGACACGACCCGTCCGCCCAGAACAGATCGTATCGGTCCACTCACCGAATGGCGCTGCCGGACCCGTCAGACCGGACCGTTTCCGCTCGCCGGACAGCTGAGGACGCACTGGTACGGCACGTCGCCGATATAGTCCGGGACCCACCACCACTCGAACAGGTATCCGCTGTTCACACCCTTGCTGCCACCGACCTCGAGCGGGTTGAAGCCGGCACCGAGCCCTAGGCCGGTGTCGCGGGCCCACTCGCCGCTCTGCGGGTCGACGCTCACCGTGTTCTGCATGGCGCCGACGTCGAAGCCGGTCTGAACGTAGGTGTTGCCTCCTGCATTCATCTCGTCGGCGGTCTGGCTGCTCCTTCGGTACAGACCGGAAACACCCGCGCTGGCCCCAAGGGTGGCGAACACCTTGTACGCCGCGTTGAAGGAGGCCCCGCGGCCGTCCATGGTGAAGCACCCCTCGGCGCCGGCCCCCGAAGCCAGACCGGCCGCGGCGGACAGGCACAGGGAGTGGGAGCCGTCCCCGGCCATGTCCTGCTTCAGGTTCTCGGGATACGGGATCAGCAGCAGCCTCGGCTTCGGCTTGGCCTCAGGCTTCGGCTTCGGCCGCGGCTTCGGCTTGGGTGTGCCCTTCTGTGAGCTGCACGCCTTGACGTCGCTCGCCCGGGACGGCGGGCACTGCACCGGGGGCCGCCGGAATCTGTTCGGGCAGAAGTAGTAGCCCGCGATTGACGCTCCGCAGCGCTTCTTCGCGACCTTGTCGACCGCCTTCTGGTTGCTGTAGGAGCGGCCCGAGTCGCCTTCGAAGTACTTCAGGCCGTCGGGGTCGGTGAAGGTCGCCGGGCTGTTGTTGGAGTAGGCGTAGGCGTTGAGTTGCTGGGGATCGCCAGAGTCGATGATCGGGTCTACGGAGAGGAAGCGGCCCAGGGACGGGTCGTATTCTCGGGCTCCTAGTCTGGTCAGGCCGGTGTCGGCGGTGGGGTTGCCTCCTACGAAGCCGCGGTTGCCTCCGGGCCAGGCCGAGGTGGTGCCTCGGGGGGCTCCGAAGGGGTCGAGGAGGCGGGTGGTGATGGACAGCGTGGCGGCGTTCAGGGCGGTCTGGTTGGTGCCGAAGCGGTCCGGGATCGTCCAGGTGAGGCCTGCGCTGGTGCGGACGCCGAGGCCGTCGTAGTAGCGGGTGCCTTTGAGGACGCCGTTCGTGACGGTCAGCTCCCCGTTGCCGACGAACAGGGTGCTCGAGCCGGCGTCGCGACGGATCAGGACCTTTCCGTCGGCGTCGTACACGTAGTTGCTGCTGCCTACCGCGGCCAGCTGGCCTTCGTCGTCCCAGACGAGCGGCTGGGGCTGACCGTCGGGGCCGGTCCGGCTGGTCGTGTTGCCGGCCGCGTCGTACTCGTACGCCGCGACGGTCGACCCGGTCGTGACGGACCGGACCGCGTGCGGCAGGTCGCTGCCGGGCTGCCCGTAGGCGTATGTGCTCACCTTGTCCGCCGCACCGCCGAGACCCTTGACGGTCGCCGTCGTGCGGTTACCCGTCAGGTCGTAGGTGTACTGCTGCCAGTACGGCGCCGGTCCGCCGATCCGGCTCGCCTCCGGAGCGGATGCGCAACTGTCGGTCGCAGTCCAGGCAGCCGTCGTACGACGCAGGTGGTCGTAGCTGAAGCACTGGGTGTCCAGCGGCCGGCCCTGAACCTGATCTGAGATGCGGGTGACGTTGCCGGTCTGGTCGTAGGTGTAGGACTGGTCCGCGGCAAGCACATCACCCGCGGAGTCACGATGTGTCTTGACCTGGCTGAGCCGCCCGGTACCCGCGTCGTAGAAGCTGGTCCGCCAAACCGTCCGGTCGGTCGGCCCCATGACAAGCTGGGCCACCTCCGCCAGCCCGGTGTACTTCGTGTCGTTCACGTACGGCGTCGCACCGGTCATCTTGTCCTGCAGACCGAGGTCGTCGTACGAGTAGTTCAGCGTCTCGGCCGCGAGATCACCGAGCTTCGGCAACCCGGTCGACCAGACGCTGCCGTTGTCGGCGTAGGTCTGCGTCGCGGTGTACGTGGCCGCCAGCTTGTCCTCGACCGCCGGAATGACGACCTGCTCCCCCTTCGCACGTCCGGCCTCGTCGTAGCCAATGACCGCTCGCACATAGGCGTTCGTGCCGACGTACCGCGTCGACGACGTCAGCTGTCCCTTCGAGAGCGTGTCGTAGACGGACTTCGTCAGCAACGGCCCCTCGACCGACCCGCTGCGGGTCTCCACCCTGCGCCCGAGCAGGTCATAGCTCGACGTGATGGTCTTGCCGCGCGCGTCCGTCGTACTCACGAGCTGGTCGGCGTCGTCGTACGTCATGGTGGCGAGGCCCTTGTCCGGGTCGTCTGCCTTCACCTTGCGTCCGAGCACGTCGTACTCGTACCGCCAGACGTTGCCGGCCGAATCGGTCAGCGACGCCAGCTCACCGCGCTTGGTGTAGCCGTAGCGAGTCGTCTCGGCCACACTGCCCGTGGTGCGCCCCTGGTACTGCAGTTTGGCCGTGGTCCGGCCGCGGGCGTCACTGACCGTGGTGGTCAAGGTGCCTCCGGTCGGCGGCAGGACGGTGACCCGGTCACCGCCGTACGTCGTCGTAGTCCGCCACTTCTCCGTCCCGTACTCGACGTGCACCTCGGCCGTAGCGCGCTCGGCACCGTCATAGCCGATCACCGTGGCGTTCGGGACCTCACCGTGCGCCAGCGACGCCAGTGTGGTGCCGGGCGCGGAGGCGTTGTCGTAGTACGGCGCTCGTTTGAAGTACACCAGCCCGCGGCTGTTCGTGTATTCGTCAGTCAGGATCCGGCCGCCGAGCGGACTGGGCGACTGGGTCTGTCGCAGTCGCAGGAACCCGTCCAGCAGCTGGTACGACGCCACCTGGGTGCCGTTCGCCGTGAGCGTGAGGGTCTTCACCCAGTTCGGTCCGCCGGAGTTGCGGACGCCGTACGCGAACTGCAGGTGTGGCGACTCCAGGTTCGCCTCAGTACGGCCTGGTTTCCAGACGGCGGTGAGCCGCCCCAGCGCGTCGTACTTCAGCGTCGTCACCCGACCGTCCGCGTCGGTCTCCGTGACCGGTTGTCCCAGCCGCGGGTCGATGCTCTGCGTGCGGACGTGGCCGAGCGCATTCCTGGTGCTGACGGACGTGTTCACCCCGTTCGTGTCGACGTACGCGACAGTGGTCGGCCGACCCAAGGCGTCCTTGGTCTCCAGCGGGCGGCCGAAGGCGTCGTAGGTGGTCGTGGTCTTGGTCAGGTACGCCGGAGTGCTTCCGGTGTACGACTTGGCCTGCTCGATCCGGCTCGGGTTGCCGTGCTGCGGGGCCGCGTCGAACGCTCCGCCGTCGTACGACGTCCTGACGTCCTCGATCGCGTCCGCTGGGTACGCCGGTGCGGCACCACAGGCCACGCCGACGGTACGGACGTGTGAGGCCAGGTCCATCAGCCACTTGCCGGCGTTCCGGTTGTACGTGGTCGTCGTACAGCGGTCGTCGGCGGCTGTCGCTGTGTCGCCCCGGTCCTCCACCTCGGTCTCGTTGCCGTAGGCGTCGTACTTGGTCAGCACCTCGGCGGTACGAGCGCCGCCAGCGGCCAGCGCGGTCCGGCTGACAGTGCGGGTCTGTTCGACCTGATGGGCCTCGTACGGCGCCTGTACGGCTGTGCGGCGTGACCACGGGTCGTGAATCGATCCGCCGACCTCAGGGCCGCCGACTCCGTTGTAGGTGATCTCCTCGCGGACCAGCCCGGCGTACTGCTTCGCGTCCGTCAGGACTGTGCCGTTGGTGTCCTTGATGCTGACCGTCTTGCTGCCACCGGCAGCGGTCCGGTCGCCGTTCATGCCGCGGAAGTACTGGTACCGGGTCGCCGATTGCGAGCTGCCCGGTTCCTGGGTCTTGTCGCCTCGGACGACGAGCACCTTCTCGTAGCCGCGCCAGTCGGTCCAGCTGCGGTACTTCGGGTCGGCCAGCGGGTTGTTGTCGTACGCCCAGGCCGCGGCGCCCTCGTAGGTGTAGCTGGTGCGCCCGGCGAAGTTGCCGGTGAGCAGGTCGTCCTCGGTGATCCCGCTGACGACGTACTTGTGGAACCAGTCGTTGCGGGGCTCCACCTCGGGTTCCATCAGCCAGCGGACCGGGAAGCAGCGTTTGCCGTTGCTGTCCGGTGCCGGCAGCGCGCCGGGTGCGCACTCGGCCTCGGCGTACGCGACGTTGATGCGGCCGCCGGACTCGCTGGTGATGCTGATGATCCGCGGCCGGTTGAGCGCCGGCAGGCCGTCGGTGAGCGAGTCCACGCGGTTCGGCTTCATCTGGTACGCGAACTTCACCGGCGGCAGTCCGACGTACGTGTCCGTGGCCAGACCGGTCCGGGTGATCGAGTCGAGCCACAGCGGTGCGGCCGTCCCGTCACCCGGTGCCGGGTAGCTGTGAACGAGGTCCCACTGGTTGACGTGCGCGTAGTTGGCGCCGCCGGTGGAGACCTGTGTGTTGATCTTGGCCAGCCGTTTGGTCGTCCAGAAGGTCGGCGACAGCTCGTCCTTGCAGTCCGCGGTGGCGCACTCGAGCGACCAGGGGACGTCGGGCCAGGACTTGCCGTCGTGCACGGCGCAGTTCTGGTTCGCGGCGCAGCGGTCGGCGGTGGTGAGCACGACGCGGGCCGGTGCCGGCGCGTAGGCGTTCCCGGCGCGCAGACCGTACTCGATCCGCTTGAGCGACCCTGCCCGGGTGTACGTCGCAACGGACGCTCCGAGGTTCTGGCCGTACTTGCCGGTCTCGACGTCGTAGTAGTAGCTCATCGCGTTGTCGTTGCGGTCGACGACATAGTCCAGGTTCCACCGGTAGCCCTGCTGACAGGCACTGGCCGCGAATGTCGCCTGGTGGCACGGTTCCCCGGCGTCGTTGCCGTAGACCGGCACCGTCCAGGTCGAATTCGTCGTCGCGCGGCCGCTCGCCCACCCCGGCAACCTGGTCAGGCCGAAGTAGTACTGCGTCCCATCGGGAGTGGTGATCCGCCAGTACTCGCCGTTGTCGTCGCCGTTGATGCCGGCGGTCCGCAGGAGGTGCTCGACCTTCGTCCCGTCGTCGTTCTCCGGACGCCAGACGCCGTTCTCCAGGATCAACCGCCCGGACCGCTGTCCGAGCGACAGGACCGCGTTCTCGGTCTCCCAGCACAGGTCACCGGTCTTTGTCTTGCCGTTGTTGCCGTCGAGGTCGTCCGCGCAGCCCTTGTAGGAGCGCTCGATGAAGCCCCCACCGAGGTCCCAGCCCTCGCCGACCCAGGAGGGCTGGTTGTTGGTGGCAACAGTTCGCCCGTCCACGGACTGCGAGGAGTACGCCGCCTCGAGGTCCGGCACGAGCCCACCGGGCACCTGCGGGACCTGGAACGGGTAGGACCAGGTGAATCCGCCGCTCGCCGTGGACACCTGCCACTGGCCGGACGGAGCCAGAGAGGTCGCCTTGTACGTCCCTGCTGAGCCGCTCGGTTCCGCTGCCACGGTGAAGGTGGATGCGGTCGCGCTGACCGGTACGTCGGCGTACAGCCGGGCGCTGTCCGTGTCGTTGCCTTGCATCTCGATGCGCTGTCCGTCCGCGCCGGTGATGTGCAACCGGGAGGCCCAGTCACCACCGAAGGAGTCGCGGAACTTCGCGTAGTCGAGGAAGACGCGAACGGTGCCCGCCGCCTTCGCTCCGTCGGAACGGCGTACCTGGAACGTCATCCGGTCCTTGGACCGGTCGCCGGCGTCGAGCTTCACCTGCACTTTGGCCGGAGACGTCCGGCCCGATCGGGCCACGGTGATCGGGAGGCCACCGGCCTTCGCTGTCGCGCCGACCGTGAGCTCGGCGACCCCGTCCTTCGGCCAGTCCGTCCGCGCCGCTGGAGCCTGCTGCTTGGACTGTTCCGGCACCGGCGCCGGGACGAAGTCCTTCGTCGCCACGGTCGGCGTCGGCGGTACCGCCGGGCTCGCCGGCTTGGGCCTATTGGTCTCCGGCTGCGCGGCCGCCGCGGGAACGGCGAGCGACAGCGCGAGCAGTACAGCTGTTGTGGCCGCCGCCTTGCGACGCCATCGAGATGATGATCGTTTCATCGGTGTGTCCTTCAACGTCAGAGGGAGGCGGAGATGTAGCCGATCGAGCGAACCAACGTGTGCGCCTGGCCCTCGCAGCCCGCATCGCGGGAGTCGAAGAGCTCACCCCACGAGGCGCGGCACAGGAACACCTCGGCACGACCTGGTGCGGCGTCGGTCCAGCCGTAGCCGGAGACTGCGACCACGGTCTTGCCTTCACAGTTGGCGTCGGTCGAGGTGAAGCTGTCCGCCCCGTCGCGGCACAGCATCCAGGGCGTCGTTCCGGGCAGCTGGCGCATGGCGAGGTACCCCAGTGAGAATTCAGGACGCTGGGTCGCCGGCTGCTTCGCCGTACTGCTGATGTGGTCGTACGGATGGTTCGTCGCGTTCGTACGGACCAGTGAGAAGTAGGGCCGGACGTAGCCGAGCCGGAACTCCATCGTGGCGCCCGCGACCCCGTCACAGTTCTCGTCGTTCGAGGCGAAGTGGGCAACCATGTAGATGTAGCAGCGGTAGACCGGGACCGTCTCCACTCCGGCCGGCGGGGTGTTCCAGAACTGCCCGACACTGCCCAGGACCGTGTGTCCGGCACAGGTCGGATCCAGGAAGTAGTCCGTCGCACCGTTGCGGCAGGCGTAGATGGTCGTGGTGTTCGCGGAGCCCGCCGGAGCCGGGACCCCCAGCGCCTTCTGGAAGTGGGAGCTCTGCGGCACGGGTCCGTTGGTGACCATCCGGAACCCGTTGCTGTCCAGGAAGTACGACAGTTGCCCCGAGTACGCCGTCCGCCGGGTGGTCACCGGGTAGGAGAGGTCCTCCTGGACCTGCCCCTCGGTACGGATGCCGGACCAGACGTGAACGTCGTCGATCTCGCCGACGAACGCGTTCGCCACCTGTCCCGCCTTCCGGGCTGTGCCCACCTGGAACGCGCCGGCTGCGTTCCACTTGGCCTGTGCGGCGACGTACCCGCCCACCTGACGGCCGTTGACGTAGAGCCGGATCTGACCGGCCGCCTGGTCGTAGACAGCAGTGAGCGAGGTCCATGCGCCCGCGGTCGGCGCACTGTCGTCCGTGACCGTGACGGGCAGATCGGTGGCGCTGTCGGCCTGCGAGAGGCCGAAGAACCAGCGCCGCTTCGGGCCGTCGTACCCGAGCTGGAAGCCGCTCGACTGCTGCCCGTCCAGGCTGAGCACCGTCCGGCTGATGTCGTCGACCGCGTCGAGCTTGACCCTGGCGCTGACGGTGAAGCTGCTGTCGGTCCGGACGACGGCGGCCGGCCCGGTGATCCCACCCGACCCGTCGAGCCGCACAGCGCCCGTTCCCACGGCACCCGCCGTACGGGTCACACCGGCCGCTGCCGTTCCCAGGCGGTAGTTGCCCGAGGCATCCGAGATCTGGGTTCCCGTCGACTCGTCGAGCGGCCAGAACAGCTGCTCGGCGGCCGGTTTTCCAGCCAGGTCGTCGATCTCAGTGGTCACGAGCACCCGGTTGAAGACCTGTACGTCGTCCAGCGAGCCGAGCCAGTTGTCGACACCGGTCGCCTGGTACTGCGCCCTGCCCAACTGGGTCGCTCCGGCGGCCCGCCACGGCGTCGAATGGCTTGCCGTGCTGCCCTGGACGCCGTCGACGTACAGCGTTATCTGTTTGGTGGCGTCGTCGAAGACTCCGACCAGGTGGGTCCAGCGACCGGGTACGGCCGGGCCCGTGGATGCGGCCACGTGGCGGGCGGCAGCATCGGCGTCGCTGGCCGGCATCATGAAGTTCCACTTCTTGGTGTTCGGGTTGTACTGCAGGAAGAACCCGCTGATCCGGCTACCGTTCTGGCTCACCGCCGTGCGATAGACCGTTCCCGCCTGATCCAGCTTCACCCAGGCCGCGACAGTGAACGACTTGCTCGTGTCGACGGCCGGCGTACCGGAGGCGGCGACGTACCCGGCCTGGGACCCGTTCAGCCACAGCGCGTCGCCGTGCCGGCCGCCCTTCCACTGCCCGGCCGGAGCCGCGGGCCGGACGCCGTTGCGATGACCGGCGGCGTCGTCCACGACGGCGGTGTCCGCGCCCTCGCCGTTCAGGCGCCACGCAGCGGTCGGGGAGCCGCCGTTCTTGACGTGGAACTCGTAGACCTCGGCCACGGAGGACACGTTCCGCGCGCGGTCGACCGCACGGACGCTGAGGAACTGCGGCCCGCGGTCCGGTGGTGTGATGAGTACGTGCGCGAGGCCGTCACTGCCGATCGGGACGTACCGGTTCTCGAAGGAGCCCAGCAGCGAGTACTGGAAGCCCGCAACGTCGGTGTCGTTCGGTCCGGCCTTGAAGGTGAAGCCCCCGGTGAACCCGACTCCCCCACCCGGTAGGCAACTGGCTGGAGTGCACTCGGGGTACGTCGTCGACGTCACGACGGGAGCCGCCTGCGGCGCGACCTTGTCGATCGTCAGATCGCAGTACCCGCTCCACCCGGAGCCGTCCACATCGTCCGACGCGAAGGCACGGAACGACAGCCGGCTGCCGTGCGCGGCCTGGGCCCCGGGCACCTCCGCCTTGAAGGTACTGCCCGACGCGAACAACCCGGTGGTCGCGCCGCCGATCCGGTTGTGGGCACGGTCGGCCCACTCGAAGACCATGCGGATCAGCTGCGGGTCGTCCTCGGTCGCCTTCGCGGACAACACCGGACCGCGCGTCTGGTCCTCCTGCTCGCCGCTGACGGCCGGGTTCACGAAGATCTCCTGGCCCTGGCACAGCTGACCTTCAACGGCCATGCTGCTCGGAACACTCGGCCTCGTGTTGTAGGTGACCGACAGGGTCGGCCTGGTGCCGAACTTCTTCCACGCGTACTGGTCGGCCTCGTCGGTCGCGGAGAGGGCGATCGTCGCCCAGCCGCCGTGCAGGTTGACGCCGTCGGTCACCGCGCGCACGGCCGACCAGCCGAGCCAGATGTCCTTACAGACAGGCGGCATCACGTCACCGAGGCTGGTCGCGATCCCGGGCCGGTTGTTCCAGTTGGTTCCCGTGCCGACCGGTGCGGTGCTCGAGGCCCGGACCTTGCGCGGCTCCGCGCAGGCCGGCACATGGTCCAGGAACGCGTTGAAGCTCGCGCTCTTGATGAGCTTCCGCCCGCCCAGCAGGCCGCGTACGTCGAACCGGAAGTAGGAGCGCGCCACACCGATGCCGTAGCACTCACTGTTCGCGTCGTAGCAGTTGCCGACCTTGGCGACACCATCGCCGTCGCCACCCCAGTACTCGTCCTCCGGGTGACCGGAGAACACCATCGCCCAGCCGTACAACGGGCCGGTGGTGTCGGGGTCGAGGTAGACCGGGTACTTCGTACTGCGGCTGGTCAGGAGGTTCTGGTCCGGCGTGACGGACAGGGCCCGGTTCGTCAGCTTCGACGTACCGGTCGCCCGCTTGTTCGCGGAGTCCCACATCAGCGGGGCGCCGGCGTTATAGACGAGTTTCTTCGTCCCGTCGTACGCTCCGAAGCTTCCGGTCTTCGTGTCACGCAGTACGAGGCCGTCGGCGGCCAGTCCGAGGTTCAGCGTGCTCAGTTGCTTCGCTGCGGCGGCGTTGTGGATGACGAAGACCTTGGAGAAACCCTGCGTCTTGGCTGTCAGGCGTAGGTCGACGCCGGGCAGTACGTCGGCGTACGTCGCCGTACTGCCTTGCAGCGTCGGTGTTGGCAGCGGCTTCGACCAGGTGTAGGACAGCTGCTTCCCGGACGCGCCCAGGCTCACTAGCGGGCCGTCGCCACCGCCGGAGAACGTGGTCGGGATGCTCGTGGCACGGGGCGCCACGGTGCCGTCGGTACGGCGTTCCAGGGTTGTGTCGATCCGGGTCCAGCCGGCGCCACGTCGTACCCGGACGGGCTCGGTGTGGAACGTCTCAGTGAAGGTGCCGTCCGGATTGGCGACCACGTCGCTCGTGGCGGTCTGCGCCGACGGCACGGGCACCGGCTCGCCGGACTTGCGGGCGAGGTCTGTTGCAGCGTTCTGCTGCGCACCCGCCGGTTGTTCAGCCGGCGGTTGGGCGGTGGGCGGTTGGGCGGTCGTACCGGCGTTGGCCGTCTGCATGGGCAGTAGCAGAGCGGCAGCGCTGACGAACAGCGCGACGGACCGGCGAAGGGCATGCAGCGATGACAAGGGGTCCCCTCCCTGAGCAGATGGGGTGACGGCTCACCCCGCCCAGAGCATGTGGGACCCCGCTTTCAATTCGCTTTCACGGCCGTGCGTTCTCCAGGTCGTCGATGGTGCCGGACATGATGGTGGGGAGATGTTCGGTGAGGTGGGCGAGGGGCCAGTCCCACCAGGCGATGGCGAGGAGGCGGTCGACGTCGGCGTCGGTGTGGCGGCGGCGGATGAGTTTGGCCGGGTTGCCGCCGACGATGCCGTAGTCGGGGACGTCGTCGACGACGACGGAGCCGGAGGCGACGATCGCTCCGTGGCCGATCCGGACGCCGGGCATCACCAGGCTCTGGTAGCCGAGCCAGACGTCGTGCCCGACCACGGTGTCGCCGCGGCCGGGCAAGCCGGTGATGAGGTCGAAGTGCTGTGCCCAGGAGCCGCCCATGATGGGGAACGGGAACGCCGACGGGCCGTCCATCCGGTGGTTGGCGCCGTTCATGATGAACCGCACGCCCTCCCCCAGCGCACAGAACTTCCCGATGACCAGCTTCTCCGGGCCGTAGTGGTACAGCACGTTCCGCGTCTCGAACGCGGTCGCGTCGTCCGGGTCGTCGTAGTACGAAAACTCCCCCACCTCGATCAACGCCGACCGCACCAACGGCTTCAGCAACACCACACGAGCCTGACCAGGCATCGGATGCAGCACACCGGGATCGGGGAGCTCGGAGAGGTTCATGCCGCGGATCAGGGCAGGTCGGGGAACCAGAGTTTGATTTCGCGGGCTGCGGATTCTTCGGAGTCGGAGCCGTGGACGAGGTTCTCGCGGTTCGAGAGGGAGAGATCGCCGCGGATGGTGCCGGGGGCGGCCTTGCGGCCGTCGGTGGCGCCGTTCAGGGCGCGGACGACCTCCACGGCCTCGTCGCCCTCGAGGACCATGGCGACCATCGGGCCGCTGGTGACGAACTCGCGCAGCGGCGGGTAGAAGGCCTTGTCGACGTGCTCGGCGTAGTGCTGGTCGGCGAGCTCGCCGTCGATCGTGCGCAGGTCCATGGCGACGATCCGGAGCCCCTTGGCCTCGAACCGGCCCAGCACCTCACCGACCAGGCCCCGGCGGACCGTGTCGGGCTTCAGCAGGACCAGGGTGCGCTGCGACATCTGTCAACTCTCTCTCGATGTGTTTCGGGGGCGCCGAGCCTAACCGGTCTGCGCCTCGTGTGCCTTCTTGGCTTCCTCGATGCGGCGGCCGAGGACGATGGCGGCGACCCAGAACGACGCGAAGGCCAGTCCGAGGACGAACATCACCGGTACGACGAAGCCGAGGCCGACGGCGCCGACCTGGACGATCGAGCCGAGGACGTAGCCGGCCCGGAACCGCAGCAGACCGGCCGCGACGAGCGCGAGCACGAACAGGCCGAGGCAGACCGGGATCGCCACCGCGGGCCGGATGTCCGCGACCGAGATCATCACCGGTGTGACGAGAGCCAGGACGACCGACTCGAAGGCGAGCACGATCGACGCGAGGGACCTCATCGCTGCTCGCCCTTCGGCTTGCGGACCAGCAGCGCCCGGGCCTCACCGGCGGTGATCACGGAGCCGGTGATCAGTACGCCGCCGCTGCCGAGGGCGACCGCGTTCTCCTCGGCGAGCCGGATCGCGTCGTCGATGGCGTCGATCAGGTGCGGCCGGACCAGGACCCGCTCCTCGCCGAACACCTCGGCCGCCAGCTCGCCCAGCTCCTCGGCCGGCATCGAGCGCTCGACGAAGCTGTTGCGGGTGCAGATCACGGTTTCCATGATCGGCTCGTAGGCCTCGAGGAGGCCGTACACGTCCTTGTCCTTCATACAGCCGAGGACGCCGATCAGCGGCTGGAACTGGAACGCCTCCGAGACCGTGGCCGCGGTCGCCTCGGCGCCGTGCGGGTTGTGCGCGGCGTCGACGACGACCGTCGGGCTGTTCCGGACGACCTCCATCCGCCCCGGGCTGGTCGCTTCCTGGAACCCGGCCTGCAGCAGCTCCGTGGTGACTCGTCCCTCGGTCTCCGGGCTGGCGCCGAGCAGCGCCTCGACGGCCGCGACCGCCACGGCGGCGTTGTGCGCCTGGTACTCACCGTGCAGGGGGATGAAGAGTTCGTCGTACTCCGCTCCGAGGCCCTTGATCGAGACCACCTGGCCACCGACCGCGAGCGTGCGGCTGACGACTCCGAACTCGATGCCCTCGCGGGCGACCTGGGCGCCCACCTCGGCGGCCTTGCGCAGCAGCACCTCGAAGACGTCTAGGCTCTGCTGGGCCATCACCGTCGTACCGCCGGGCTTGATGATCCCGGACTTCTCGCCCGCGATCGTCACCGGATCGGCGCCGAGCAGGTGCGCGTGGTCGACCGCGACCGGGGTGACCACCGACACCGTGCCGTCGGCGACGTTGGTCGCGTCCCAGGCGCCGCCGAGGCCGACCTCGATCACCGCGACGTCGACCGGGGCGTCGGCGAAGACGGAGTACGCCATCGCGGTCATCACCTCGAAGAACGTCAGCGGGTGCTCCTGCTCGGCGTCGACGACGTCGAGATACGGCGCGATCTCCTCGTACGCCTCGACGAAGCGCTGCTCGCTGATCGGCTCGCCGTCGAGCGTGATCCGCTCCCGCACCGACTCCAGGTGCGGGCTGGTGAACCGCCCGGTCCGCAGCCCCGCCTCGCGCAGCAGGGTGTCGATCATCCGGGCCGTGGACGTCTTGCCGTTGGTGCCCGTCAGGTGCACCACCGGGTAGGCCTTCTGGGGGTCGCCGAGCAGCTCGACGAGCCGCCGTACGCGCTCCAGGGTGGGCTCGATCTTGTACTCCGGCCAGCGCTGCTGGAGCCGTGCCGATACCTCGGCGAAGGAGAGGTCGCTCATCAGAAGGCCCAGTCTAGAGAGGGGTGTGGATAACCGGTCGGAAGCACCCCTTGACAACCACTAACATTGTGCGCATGAGCCAGACCTCCAGCGTTCCAGACAAGCCCAGCCTCGACGGACTCGAGGAGAAGTGGGCTGCGGTATGGAAGGAGCAGCAGACCTACGCCTTCGACCGCACCGCCGAGCGTGCCGATGTGTACTCCATCGACACGCCTCCGCCGACGGTCTCCGGGTCGCTGCACGTCGGGCACATCTTCAGCTACACCCACACGGACCTGATCGCGCGCTTCCAGCGCATGCGCGGCAAGAAGGTGTTCTACCCGATCGGCTGGGACGACAACGGGCTGCCGACCGAGCGCCGCGTCCAGAACTACTACGGCGTCAAGTGCGACCCGTCGCTGCCGTACGACCCGGACTTCACCCCGCCGGCCAAGCCGGATCCGAAGAAGCAGGTCCCGATCTCCCGGCAGAATTTCGTCGACCTGTGCGGTGAGCTCACGCACATCGACGAGCAGGCGTTCGAGTCGATGTGGCGGCAGGTCGGCCTGAGCGTCGACTGGTCGTACCTCTACACCACGATCTCCGAGGATTCCCGCCGTACGTCGCAGCGCGCCTTCCTGCGCAACTTCGCCCGCGGCGAGGCGTATCTGGCCGAGGCGCCGACGATGTGGGACGTCACGTTCCAGACCGCGGTCGCGCAGGCCGAGCTGGAGGCGCGGTCCTACCCGGGCGCCTACCACCGGATCTCGTTCCACGGCGCCGACGGGCCGATCTACATCGAGACGACCCGGCCGGAGCTGATCCCGGCGTGTGTCGCGCTGATCGCCCACCCGGACGACGACCGGTACAAGCACCTGTTCGGGACGACGGTGAAGTCGCCGCTGTTCGGTGTCGAGGTCCCGGTCCTGGCGCACGAGGCCGCCGAGATGGACAAGGGCGCCGGCATCGCGATGTGCTGCACGTTCGGTGACCAGACCGACATCCAGTGGTGGCGTGAGCTGCAGCTCCCGGTCCGCACGGTCATCGGCCGCGACGGCCGCCTGCTCCGCGACACCCCGGCGTGGCTCGAGGGTTCGGAGCTGTACGGCGAGCTGGCGGGTAAGACCGTGTTCAGCGCGCGTGAGCTGATGGTCCAGAAGCTGCGGGACAGCGGCGACCTGGACGGCGAGCCGAAGAAGACCGAGCGGATGGCGAACTTCTACGAGAACGGCGACAAGCCGCTCGAGATCGTCTCCACCCGGCAGTGGTACATCACCAACGGCGGGCGCGACGCCGCGCTGAAGCAGGAGTTCGTCGAGCGCGGCACCGAGCTCGCCTGGGTCCCGGAGCACATGCGGCACCGCTACCTGAACTGGGTCGAGGGGCTGAACGGCGACTGGCTGATCTCCCGCCAGCGGTACTTCGGCGTCCCGTTCCCGGTCTGGTATCCGCTGGACCAGGACGGCCAGCCGGACTATGACCACCCGCTGATGCCGTCCGAGGCAGAGCTGCCGATCGACCCGACCTCGCAGGCACCGCGCGGGTACGACGAGTCGCAGCGCGGCAAGCCGGGCGGGTTCGAGGCCGACCCCGACGTGATGGACACCTGGGCGACGTCCTCGCTGACGCCGCACATCGTCTGCGGGTGGGAGCGGGACGACGACCTGTTCCGCCGTACCTTCCCGATGGACCTGAACACGCACGCCCACGAGATCATCCGCACCTGGCTGTTCTCCCGCGTCGTCCGGGCCCACTTCGAGAACGGGACGCTTCCGTGGGCGCGGTCGATGATCTCCGGGTTCGTCGTCGACCCGGACCGCAAGAAGATGTCGAAGTCCAAGGGCAACGCGGTCGTGCCGTCGGAGATCCTGGAGAAGTTCGGCTCGGACGCGGTCCGGTGGCGGGCGGCGATGGCGCGGCCGGGGCTGGACTCGCCGTTCGACGAGTCGCAGATGAAGGTCGGTCGCCGGCTGGCGATCAAGGTCCTGAACGCGTCGAAGTTCGTGCTCGGGTTCGGGGCGACGACGGTCGACCCGGCGGCGGTCACCGAGCCGGTCGACCTGGCGATGCTGCAGCGGTTGCGGACCGTGGTCGCCGACGCGACGGCGGCCTTCGAGCGGTACGACTACACCGGTGCGCTGGAGACGAGCGAGCGGTTCTTCTGGACGTTCTGCGACGACTACGTCGAGCTGGTCAAGGAGCGTGCGTACGGCGGTCAGGGCGACGCGGCCGCTGCCTCCGCGAAGGCGGCGCTCGCGGTTGCGTTGTCGGTCCAACTGCGGCTGCTCGCGCCGTACCTGCCGTTCGCGACCGAGGAGGTCTGGTCGTGGTGGCAGGAGGGCTCGATCCACGTGTCGTCGTGGCCGACGCCGGACGGTGACCTCGCGGTGGCGGATCAGGAGCCTGAGGTGCTGGACGCGGTGTCCGAGGTCCTCGCGGGGATCCGCGGCGCGAAGTCCGAGGCGCAGGTGTCGATGAAGACCGAGGTGTCGAAGGTCGAGGTCTCGGGTCCCGCCGCGCGGCTGTCGCTCGCCGAGCGCGCCGAGCCGGACCTGCGGGCGGCCGGGCGGATCACCGGCGAGATCGTGTGGCACGCCGACGACTCCGATGCGGTCAAGGTCGTCGCGACGCTCTGAGGTCGCCGAGTAGCTGTAGGCCAGGTGCCCGTCTTCCCGCTGGGGAGGCGGGCATCTGCGCGTTCAGCTACCCTGCGAGACCGGTTTGTCCGGATGTGGAACGATCAGGACGAAGCGATGAGCTGCACCCCGTGACCCGCGTCCGAGGAGCCAATTGATGAGCGACCCCACCAAGCCGGGCAACCCGGCCCCCGCGGAGAAGGCCGACACCACAGCCGACACCGCCGAACTCACCCCCGTCCCACCCCAGGCCGGTACACCCACCACGACAGCCGCTACGCCGGGCCGACCGGCTGGTACGTCGGGGGCGGGAGCTGGGACGCCGGGGGCTGGGACGCCGGGTGCGGGAGCTGGTGGGTCGGGTGTGGGGGCCGGGGGGAAGAAGGGGCGGAGCAAAGGGCCCTGGGTCACGGTGGGTGGGGCTGTTGTGGTGCTGCTGGTGCTGGCGGTGCTGGGGTATCTGTGGGGTCTGGGCCCGCTGAACCGGCTGAACACCGAGCGCGGGATCACCCCGCCGGCCAAGCTCGCGGGGCTGGACCGGATCACGGACAAGGAGATCCGCGACCAGCTGCAACTGGACCAGACCCGTGAGGCGCTGAGCCGGATCAACGACGGCAAGCAGGCGACCGTCGAGGCGTACGGGACGCTCGACGGGGACCGGATGTTCGTGATCATCGCCCTGCGCGGCAAGGTCGACATCGACAAGACCGTCGCCGACTCCGGCGCGACCGGCGACCAGGTCAAGAAGGTCGGCAGCTCCACCTGTGTCCAGTCGAGCGGCAACCTCCCGACCCAGTGCTACCGAGGCTCCAACACCCTCACCGTCATCGCCCAGTCCGCCAACGAGGGCGTCACCGTCG
The DNA here is from genome assembly GCF_011761605.1 of Kribbella shirazensis. Lineage (GTDB taxonomy): Bacteria > Actinomycetota > Actinomycetes > Propionibacteriales > Kribbellaceae > Kribbella > Kribbella shirazensis. The sequence continues at coordinate 7,169,936 of NZ_JAASRO010000001.1, forward strand.
ACAAGGTAGAACCCGTAGCCGAAGAAGCCTTCAAGGCCATGAAGTAGAGAGCCGTTGGAGACAACCAAACTTGGTACGTCATCTTTGGTTGTGTCCCGCGTGGGTCTCTTGGCTGGATCCGACTGCACTGTGGGTCAGGTCAGTAGGCCTGCTATCAGGATCATGACTGGGATGGACAGCAGGGTGCTGAGGAGGACTGCGCTGCGGGCGAGGGTTCGGCTGGCTCGGTAGTGGACTGCGTAGACGTACACGTTCTGGGCGGTTGGGAGCGCGGCCAGGAGGGTTGGGGCTAGTAGGGCCGGGCCGTGTAGATCGAGGACCCAGCGCGCGATCGCGTACGCGGCCAGCGGCTGCACGAATGTCTTCAGCGCGACGGCGAGGACGACGTCCCGCCGCAGCGTGATCGAGTCCTTCGTCCCGGCGCTGAGGCTCAACCCGTACGCGACCAGTGCGACCGGCACCGCCGCGGCGGCGACCAGCTCGATAGGCCGCATCAGCAGGTCCGGCAGTCGTAGACCGAGCAGCGACACGAGCAGCCCGAGCAACGACGCCACCGTCAGCGGATTGCGCAGCGGCCGCATCACCACGGACCGCAGTGACACCCGCCGCCCAGTCCCCTGCCGGTCGCTGTCCAGTACGGCGAACGCGATCGGCGCCATGATCAGCACCTGGAACAACACGATCGGCGCCACCAACGCCCCGTCACCCAGCACGTACGCCGCCACCGGTACGCCGAGGTTCCCCGCGTTGACGTACGACGCCGCGAGCACACCGATCGCCGCCTGGGACCGCGTCCGCCGCCAGATCACGACCGCGACGAGGAACACCACCTGCACCACGAACAGGCTCACCAGGTTGGTGACCAGCACGACCGAGAAGATCGTCCCGAGATCGGCCTTCGCGACGGTGGTGAACAGCAGCGCCGGAGTCGCCACGAAGAACGCCAGCCGCGACAGCACCAGCTCGTCCTGCGACCGCAGGACGCCGAACAGCCCGATGACGTACCCGAGCACGGCCACGGCGACCAGTGCGGTGAACGCACCGATGACGGCCGACATCTCAGGCACTCACTGGGTTGGGCACGGGTTCGATCGTACGGGCAAGCGTTGTCCGGCGACGCGCCCCGCTCACCGGCCGGATGGTGAGCTGCGGCACGGAACCGTAACCTGGAAGATGCTGACGAGTCGGGGAAAAGATCAGAAAGATTCCACCGAGAGCTCGGAGGATGAGCCGCATGACTACTTCCGCTCGAGTGTTCAAGGCTGCTCTCAGTGCCGCCGCGGTGTGCGGCCTACTGGCTGCCGGAATGTCGACAGCCGGTGCCGTCCCGGCCGGTGAACAGGTCGTACCGGCCGGGCAGGGCCTGCCGCTCGGGGACGCCGACCTGGCCGAGACCCGGACCGACCGGACGCTGGCGCGCGGCGTCACGCTGACCCGGATCGTCCGCGGCACCGACCCGGCGCCGGCCGACCAGATCAACACCACGACCCGCGGCCCGTGGGTCGTCAACGTCCTGACCATCGACCCGCGGATCGCCGACGGTCAGCTGCAGGCGACGTACGGCCCGGACCTGGCTCGTGTCGAGAAGACCTCCGACCTGGTGAGGTCCTCCGGCGCGCTGGCCGGGGTGAACGCGTCGTTCTTCACCTTCACCGCGAACCCGCAGTACCCGGGCGACCCGGTCGGTCTCGGCCTGTTCGACGGCGAACTGCTCAGCGAGCCGCTCACCGACCCGGCCGAGGCCAACCTGGTGATCGATGCCAACAGCAACAAGGTCGTGACCGGCCACCTGCGCTGGACCGGCGCCGTCCGCAACCGGCTCACCGGCAGCCAACTCCCGCTCGAGTTCATCAACCACCCGCCGGTGGTCCCGACGGCGTGCGCCACGCTCCCGGACCAGACAACCTGCACCGTGCCGGGTGACCTCGTCCGCTTCACCCCGCAGTTCGGCGCCGCGACGCCGTCCGGGGCGGGTGCCGAGGTCGTGCTCGACCGCCGCGGCTGCGTCGTCCGTACGTCGACCACGCGCGGTACGACGCTCAGCCCGAGCCAAACCTCCCTGCAGGCGACCGGCCAGGAGACCGCCGCATTGCTGAACCTGGCCAAGGGATGCCTCGGCACCGAGATCGCGGTGTCGAACGAGAACGGTCAGAAGGTCGAGCTGTCCAAGGGCCTGTACGGCGTCACAGGTCGCTACCAGCTGACGAAGAACGGCGAGATCGTCGTACCGGACGGCACCGGCAGCTTCTTCGCCCGCAACCCGCGCACGATCGCCGGGACGACACGCGGCGGCAAGATCGTCCTCGCCACGCTCGACGGCCGGCAGACCACGAGCGTCGGCACCACGATGGCCGAGACGGCCGCGGTCGCAAAGGCCCTCGGCCTGTACGACGCCATCAACCTGGACGGCGGCGGCTCGACCGCGATGGCACTGCAGGATGGCACCCTCGTCAACCGCCCGAGCAGCACCGGCGGCGCCGAACGCGCAGTCGGCGACGCGATCGTCTTCGTCCCCGGCAGGTAAACCCGCAGTACGTTGAAGGCAAGCGCCTGCTGCTGTAGGTGGCTGTGCTGGTGAGCACAGCCACCTACAGCGGTGCCGATTCCGGGAAGGAGCCTGCCGTGACCACGCCCTTGAGCATCACAGTCACCAGTCCAGCGTTCCGCGATGGCGAGACGATCCCGCGCAAGTACACCTGCGACGGCGAGGGCGTGGCGCCACCGCTCGCCTGGAAAGACATCCCAGCGAACGCCGCAGCCTTGGCCCTGGTCGTCGACGACCCTGATGCCCCCCGCGGCACCTTCACCCACTGGATCGTGCTCGACCTCGAAGCGATCGCCGCCTCGCTGGCCGAAGGCGGCGTGCCGCCTGGCGTGAAGCAGGCGAAGAACTCGGGTGGCAAGACCGGGTACTACGGCCCCTGTCCGCCGAGCGGCACGCACCACTATCGCTTCACCGTCTACGGCTTGTCCGCAGCGACAGGTCTCCTGGACGGCGCCGGCCTCGACGAAGCCCTGAAGGCGATCGACGCCAAGACGATCGCCCGCGGCCGGATCACCGCCCTCTACTCCCGCTGACCGGTGTGACTCAGGTCACACAGCATCAGCCATTGACGTTCTGACTACGTAGACAGAACCTGACTGCGTAGTCAGAAGTAGTCAGAAACGTCAGAAGGTGCGGCTCATGACGGTGGCGAAACCGGGCTCCAACGACGGCCGGGCGCGCCGTCGTCCGGGGAGCACGGACGTCGCCCGGCTCGCAGGCGTCTCGCAGAAGACCGTGTCGCGCGTGCTGAACGGCGAGCCGTACGTCAAGGAAGAGGTCCGGCTCCGGGTCCAGGCCGCCATGCAGGAGCTCGGCTACCGCCGCAACGACGCCGCCCGCGCGCTCAACTCCGGCCGCACCCAACGGATCGGCGTCGTCTGCCTCGGTACGGCGCTGTTCGGTCCGGCGACGCAGTTGGTGGCGATCGAACGCGCCCTCCGCACCACCGGCTACTCGGTCAGCATCGTCAACACCCTCGAAGGCGACACCGTGGCCGACGCGATCGAGCACCTCCTGGTGCAGGGGGTGGACGGGATCATCCTGTCCGAACCGATCGACGAGGGCGGCGACGCCCGGCCGATCGACGTCGACATCCCGGTGCTGAGTTTCGGCCGGCTCCCGGGTCTCACCGCGAAGCCGAGCCTGGACACCGGCGGCGACAACGTCGACGCCGGCCGGACCGCGACCGAACATCTGCTCGGTCTCGGGCACCGGACGGTCTGGCACGTCGCCGGCCCGCAACGCTGGTGGGCCGCCCGGGAACGGATGGCCGGCTGGCGACAAGCCCTCGCCGACGCCGGTGCCCCGGAACCACCTGTGCTGGAAGGTGATTGGCTCCCCGCCTCCGGCTACGCAGCCGGCCGGGAACTGGCCACCGACAACGACGTCACCGCGATCTTCGTCGCCAACGACGACATGGCCATCGGTGTCCTGCGCGCGCTGACCGAGGCCGGCCGATCGGTCCCCGATGACGTCAGCATCGTCGGATTCGACGACATCCCGACGGCGGCGTTCCTGACACCGCCGCTCACCACCGTCCCGCAGGACTTCGACGTCCATGTCGCCCGCGGGATCGCGAACCTCGTCAAGGAGATCGAGTCGCCCACCGGCGACCGGTCTCCCGCGCCGGAGCCACCGCCGCTCCGGCTGGTCATCCGCCAGTCCACTGCCGCTCCGCGTGGGCGGAGCCGCACGCACCGCTGAACGCACACGTCCGCCCTGACGGGCGGTCCAGCACCGGCCGGCCGAGGCCGCGACCCAGGGCGAAGCTCTGCTCAGATCCCAAGGAGTTGTTCCACGTGTTCCGTTTCCAACGCACATCCCTGCGGCGCCGAGTCGCGCTCGCCGCGGCACTCGTCCTCAGCGGCAGTCTCGCCCTCGCCGCCTGTGGAGGTGGCGGTGACGACTCCGGCGGTCAGCCCGCGGCCACGACCGTCAGCCAGGCCGACATCGACAAGGCCATGTCCACGCCCACCGAACTGACGTTCTGGACCTGGGTGCCGAACATCCAGAAGGAAGTCGACCTGTTCCAGAAGAAGTACCCCGCGATCAAGGTGAAGGTGGTCAACGCCGGACAGGGCGGACCGCAGTACACCAAACTGCGCACCGCACTGAAAGCCAAGGCCGGCTTCCCGGACGCCGTGCAGATCGAGTTCCAGTACATCCCGACGTTCTCGATCACCAAGAGCCTGATGGACCTGCGGCCGTACGGCGCCGAGACGCTGAAGGACAAGTTCGTTCCGTGGACCTGGCAGCAGGTGGTCGGCTCCAACGGCGAGGTCTGGGCGATTCCGCAGGACAGCGGGCCGATGGGGATGCTGTACCGCAAGGACATCTTCGACAAGCACGGCATCGCCGTACCGAAGACCTGGGACGAGTTCGCCGCGGCGGCCCGGAAGTTGCACGCCGCGGATCCCAAGGTCTACCTGACGAACCTCGCGCAGAGCCAGGCCGGGGTGTGGTTCGGTCTGCTCTGGCAGGCCGGCGTGAAGCCGTTCGAGAACACCGGCGCCGACTCGGTCAAGGTCGATCTGAACGGTGCGGAGTCCAAGAAGGTCGCCGACTACTGGAGCGGGCTGATCAAGGAGGGCTCGGTCTCGACCGATGCCGACTTCAACGACCAGTGGTACCAGTCGCTGAACCGCGGCAAGTACGCCACCTGGCTCACCGCCGCGTGGGGCCCGGTCTTCCTCGAAGGCAGCGCGAAGGCGACCAGCGGCAAGTGGCGCGCGGCACCGCTGCCCCAGTGGGACGCGGGCAAGAACGTCTCCGGCAACTGGGGCGGCTCGACGACAGCGGTCGTGCAGGGGACGAAGAACCCGATCGCGGCGGCGAAGCTGGCCGAATTCATCAACACCGATCCCGAGTCGACGAAGATGTTCGCGACCCAGCAGTTCCTCTTCCCGGTCACCAAGTCTCTGCTGGCCGACACCTCGTTCGTCGACCGCCCGCTGCCCTTCTACGGCGGTCAGACGGTGAACAAGCTGTTCGCCGGGATCAGCGACACCGTGGACACCGAGTTCGAGTGGCCGCCGTTCCTGGACCAGGCCTACAGCGACTGGGGCGAGACCGTCGGTAAGTCGTTCGCGAACAAGACCGACACCAGCGCCGCACTCGACCAGTGGCAGGACCGGACCACGAAGTACGCGGAGAACCAGGGCTTCAAGGTCGAGCAATGAGCGTCAACACGACCGATCGGCTCGGGGCACGGGCGCCGAGCCGCAGTGAGGTTCGCCGGCGGGGCCGCGGCGTGAGCCACGCCCGCACCGGCTACCTCTTCGTCGCGCCGTTCATGCTGGTGTTCCTGGGCCTGCTGGTGTTGCCGCTGGCCTACGCCGCGTACCTGAGCCTGTTCCAGGAGCGGCTGATCGGCGGCACGGTGTTCGCCGGGCTGGACAACTACACCCGCGCCCTGACCGATCCCCGGCTGCTGGGAGGTATGGGCCGGGTCGCGCTGTTCTTCCTGATCCAGGTGCCGATCATGCTCGCGATCGGGTTGCTCGCGGCGCTGGCCATCGACAGCGGGCTGCTTCGGGCGGCGAAGACCTTCCGGCTCGGCATCTTCCTGCCGTACGCGGTCCCGAGCGTGGTCGCCACACTGATGTGGGGCTACCTCTACGGCCAGGACTTCGGTCCGTTCGCCCAGCTGGCCGGGAAGCTGAGCCTGCCGGCGCCGACGTTCCTCAGCAGCGACTGGATGCTCGGTTCCATCGCGAACATCGTCACCTGGGAGTTCACCGGCTACAACATGATCATCCTGTACGCCGCCCTCCGGGCCGTACCGCACGACCTCTACGAGGCCGCCGCAGTGGACGGCGCCGGAGCGATCCGGACCGCGTGGAGCATCAAGATCCCGGCGCTCCGGCCGGCCCTGCTGGTCTGCCTGATCTTCTCGGTCATCGGCAGCTTCCAGTTGTTCAACGAACCTCAGTTGATGCAGCGACTGGCCCCGAGCGTCATCGACAGCGCCTACACGCCGAACCTCTACGCCTACACCCTGGCCTTCACTGGCCAGGAGGTGAACTACGCCGCAGCGGTCTCGTTCCTCCTCGGCGCGGTGATCGTCGTCGCGTCGTACGCCGTGCTGTTCATGAGCACCCGGAGGTCCAGGTCATGACGGCCAGACGCAGCAACGTGCTCACCGTGTGCATGGTGCTCCTGCTCATCTACTTCCTGCTGCCGTTGTTCTGGTTGTTCATCGCCTCGACGAAGACGGTGGGCGACCTGTTCTCGAGCTTCGGCCTGTGGTTCGCCGACGACTTCTCGCTGCTGTCGAACATCCGCGAGACCGTGACGAACGGCGGATGGGTGTTCTCGCGGTGGATGGGCAACACCGTCTTCTACTCGGTGGTCAGTGCGGGCGGGGCCGCGTTCCTGTGCGCGCTCGGCGGATACGGCTTCGCGAAGTACCGGTTCCGCGGGAACGGCGCGATGTTCGGGCTGGTGCTCGGCGCGATCATGGTGCCGACCACGGCACTCGCGATCCCGACGTACCTGCTGTTCAGCAAGGCGAGTCTGGTGAACACGCCGTGGGCGATCATCCTGCCGTCGCTGGTGAGCCCGTTCGGCCTGTACCTGATGCGGATCTACGCACAGGACGCCGTTCCGGACGGGATCATCGAGGCGGCCCGGATCGACGGGGCGGGCGAGTTCCGGATCTTCTTCCAGGTCGCACTCCGGATGCTTGCCCCGGGCATCGTCACTGTGCTGCTGTTCACGCTGGTCGCGACCTGGAACAACTATTTCCTGCCGCTCATCATGCTCAACAACCCGGACCTGTACCCGATCACCCTGGGACTGGCCCAATGGTCGTCACAGGCGAGCGCCGGCGGCGGCACGACCGGCGCCGTGCTGTCCCTGGTGATCACCGGGTCCTTCCTGTCCGTCGTCCCGCTGATCGCCGCGTTCCTGCTGCTGCAGCGGTACTGGCAGTCGGGGCTGGCCTCCGGCGGCATCAAAGCCTGACTTCTACCCTTGGGAGAACCACTGTGCAAGAGCGTGTGCTCTTCGGCGCTGCGTACTATCACGAATACCAGCCCCACGACCGGCTCAACCAGGATCTCGACCTGATGGCCGCTGCTCGTTTTTCGGTGATCCGGGTGGGCGAGTCGGTCTGGTCGACCTGGGAGCCGGAGAACGGGCGCTTCGACGTCGACTGGCTGCAACCCGTCCTCGACGGCGCGCAGGCACGGGGCATCGCGGTCGTGCTCGGCACCCCGACGTACGCCGTACCGCCCTGGCTGGCCCGCCTCTACCCGGAGATCACCGGCGAACGGAGGACCGGGCAACGGATCGGCTGGGGCGCCCGGCAGGAGGTGGACTTCACCCATCCCGGCTTCCGGTTCCACGCCGAGCGCGTGATCCGCAAGATCACCGAGCGGTACGCCGATCACCCGGCGGTCATCGGCTTTCAGGTGGACAACGAGCCGGGCAACGAGTTGCTGCACAACCACGGCGTCTTCCAGCGCTTCGTCGACACTCTCCGGCACAAGTACGGCGACGTGCAGACGCTGAACGACGCTTGGGGTCTCGTCTACTGGTCGCACCGGTTGTCGGACTGGGCCGACCTGTGGACGCCGGACGGCAACGTCCAGCCGCAGTACGACGTGGCGTGGCGGCAGTTCCAGGCGGACCAGACGACCGAGTTCATCGGCTGGCAGGCCGACATCGTGCGCGAGTACGCGCGTCCGGACCAGTTCGTGACCACCTGCATCGCCTACGAGCGCCCTGCCGTCGCCGACGACGAGCTGGTACGACGCCTCGACGTGACGGCCGGCAACGCGTACTACTCCATGCAGGACGGACTGCGGCACCCGCACGCCGGGTCGGCCCAACAGGGCTGGACCACCAACGGCACCTGGGCGCTCTACCTCAGTGCGGACCGGATGTACTCCTCGAAACAGAGCCCCTTCCTCGTGACCGAGACCAACGCACAGTCGATCGGCTTCCCGTGGAACAACCGTCCGGCGTACGACGGCCAGTGGCGGCAGGCCGCGTGGGCGCTGGTGTCGCGTGGCGCCAAGATGATCGAGTACTGGCACTGGCACACGCTGCACTTCGGCGCGGAGACCTACTGGGGCGGAGTCCTGCCGCACAGCGGTCAGCCGGGCCGCACGTACCGGGAGGTCGCACAGCTCGGTGCCGAGTTCGAGGCCGCGGGCTCACTCGTCGTGGACCTCACCCCGGACAGCGACCTGACGTTGCTCTACTCGACGCCCAGCAAGTGGCTGATGCAGAAGTACCCCGCGCTCGCGCACGCGGACGGCAGCCCGGACGAGCGTTCGTACCACGGTTTCTTCGATCCCTTCTATCGTGGGGCTTTCGACGCCGGTCTCCAGGTCCGCATCCTGCACACGAGCCAGTTCACCGGATCGGTGCGGGACCACCCGGTTCTCGTCGTACCGGCGCTCTATCTGGCTGACACCGACCTGCTGGACCAGCTGGCCGCGTACGCCGAGGTCGGTGGGCACCTCGTCGTCGGACCACGGACCGGGTACGCCGACCACGAGGCACGAGCGCGCACCGACGTACAGCCCGCCAGGCTCGCCGACGCGGCCGGTGTCCGGTACGACGAGTTCAGCAACGTCAGCGTGGAGGTACCGGTGCGCGGCATCGGCCTGGAGCTCGATGCCGACGCCGCCGCCACCCGTTGGGTGGACGGGCTCGAGGTCGACGGCGCCGACGTGTTGGTGGGCTACGACCACCCGCACTTCGGGCGGTGGCCGGCGATCACCACGCGAGCCTACGGAGCTGGCCGGATCACGTACGTCGGCACTGTGCCGAACCCGGCCCTGGCCGCAGCACTGTTCCGGTGGATCAAGCCCGCGTCCTGGACCGAGCTGCCGGCCGGGGTGACCGTCACCTCGGCGACCAGCGCGGACGGCCGACGGCTCCGGTTCGTTCACAACTGGTCGTGGGACAGCGTCGGCCTCAAGGTGCCGGGCCGCGCTCACGACGTGCTCGCGGACCAGCCGGCCAACGGCGAGCTGGAGCTGGGCCCGTGGGATGTGCGGGTGCTCGTCGAGTTGGATCAGTAACCGTAGCCGCCGTCATCCGACGACGACGGCGCCTGGGTGGGCGCTGCGGCTGTGGTGGTGGCGGCGCGCCAGGTGAAGTCGATACCGGAGAAGGCGTCGGTGAGGTTGTTGCCCTTGGCCTCGCCGGCCTTGGTGTCGAGTTTGAAGGTGTACAGGGGCTTGCCCTGGAAGGTGAGTTGTTCTGCGCCGGTGTCCGAGCGCTTCATCGTGGCGAGGCCGGTGACCGACTTCGTGTCGGCGGCGGTGCCGGCGACGGGCATCCAGAAGCTCAGGCAGCTGCCGGTGCACTTGATCGTCCCGTCGGCTTCCTGGTCGGCGAAGTACAGCGTTTTCCCGGACGCGTCGACGAGCGTCCGGCCGACGCCGCCGACGTCCTTGACCGCGATCGCGCCGACCGCCTGCTCTTCTCCGGAGGCGGGCGAGCCGTTGTTCCCGCCGCACGCGGTGAGCGTGCCGAGCGCGGCCACTGTTGCTCCCAGCAACAAGATTCGTGTTCTCATCGGGATCTCCTCTCCCCCACAGATACGCGAGATCCGGCCGCCCGGTTCAGATTGAACCGTTCGCGGCCGTGCCGCGTAGTGCAGAAGTGTGGATGACGACACGGTGATCCGCGCGTTGTACGACAGGTACCGGCGGCCGCTGTACGGGTACGTGCTGCGCTCGGTCGGCGATCGGCAGTACGCCGAGGACATCGTGCAGGAAACGATGACCCGGGCCTGGGCGCACGCGGCCGAGCTGGATCCGGACCGCGCCGGGCGGTGGCTGTTCACGGTCGCGCGCAACCTGGTGATCTCCGGCCGCCGCCGGCAGGGCGCCCGGGTGACGGAGGTGCCGATCGAGGACCGCGAGTTCCCGGCGCTCGGAGACGACATCGAGCGGGTACTGCAGGTCTGGCAGGTGATCGAGGTACTGCGTGGGCTCAGCAAGGAGCACCGCCAGGTGATCGTCGAACTGTTCTACCACCGGCGCACCGTCAACGAGGCGGCTGTGATCCTCGGCGTACCGCCGGGGACGGTGAAGTCGCGCAGCTACTACGCGCTGCACGCTCTGCGAGCTGCACTGGAAGAGCGAGGAGTAACCGGCTCATGACCTGTCCGGAGACGACGTCGATCGGCGCCTATGTGCTCGGTGCGCTCGAGGCATCCGAACGGCACGTGGTCGAGGAGCACGTGGAAACCTGTGCGGCCTGTCGTGAGGCCCTGCTGCAGTTCGCTCACCTGCCGGGGCTTCTGCACGCAGTACCAGTCGAAGACATCGAGATCGATCAGCCAGAACCTGCGCCGCTCCAGCTGACCAGGAAGAAGAGGCCGCGGCGGCGATGGGTGCTGGCGGCAGCATCGGCAGCAACGGTCGCTGGTGTCGTCAGCTGGGGCCTGCTGTCCACACCGGCGTCAGCAACGTGGAAAGCCACGGACGGGGTCGGTGGCATCGACACCACGGCGAAGCTTGTCAGCCGCGGCTGGGGCACGGACATCCAGCTCCGGATGACCGACCTGAAGCCGTACGAGCACTGCGCGCTCGTGGTCCACGGCCGCGACGGCACCGTCGAAACAGCAGGCTGGTGGGCAGCGAACGGCAACTACCGGGCACAGGTTCCTGCCAGTACGTCGATCCCGCTGCGCGACATCGTACGGCTCGAAGTGGTCGCCGCCGGAGACACCGTACTGAGCACGGTGTCCCCGACGACGCACTGATTCACCAACTGTTGTTGGAGATTCCGGTGCCCAGAACGACCTGGTCGTAGGTGTTGCCGTCGTTGTCGTCGGTGTAGGCGACGGCGACTTCGGCGTACGGCGACACGGCAACCGTCATCTGCTCTTGCCGGCCGGTGGTCACGGAACTCAACCGCTGCGAGGACAACCGGTCGGTGTCGGTACCGTTCGTACCGAAGCCGCGGACCCACACGTCCGGGTCGGTGCCTTGGACCGTCCAGCCGACCACGGTCTGCGCCTGGTCGTCGATGCCGATCGACGCCGCTGTACCTCCCGCGGCGACCTCGGTGTCGGCGTACCGCGCCGTACCGGTCGACGTGAACGAACGCGTCCAGACACCCGCCGTACCGGTGTGGTCGGACGCCCACGCGACTGCGAAGTCGCCGTTGAAGTTGGCCGTGACCGATGCGTGCGTCTGCTGGCCACCGCCCTCGGAGTTGGCGGTACGTCGCGACAGTGAGGCCGCACCGTTGGTCCGAGCCAGCCGGATCAACCCGACGTTGTAGTACGCGTTGGCGTCGCCGTCCTCGTCCCACACGACAACCGCGTCACCGGACGCGGACACTGCCACGTCCGGGTTGTGGTGCTGGCCGGTCGTTTGCGAAGCATTCACCTGCCAGGCACGGGTCGTCGGACCGGTGAAGCCGGCCGCCATCACAGTTGCCTGCGCACCGGTCTGGATGTCCTCCCACGCCACAGTGAACGCGACAGCGCCACTGGTCGGTGCACCGTCCGGATCCACGGCGACCCGTGGGTTGATCTGCTGGCCGGTGGAGCTGTTGTTCGCGTTGCCGGACGCCGTCACGGTGCCGGCGGTGTTCACGACGCGGTACGGGATGTTGTAGTACCCGTTGCCGTCCGGGTCGTCCTGCCACACAACGACCGCGTTGCCCTTGTCGTCCAGCCCGACGTCCGGATGCAGGTGTCTCCAGTTCGTCACACCGCTGCCACCACCGGCGGACAGCTTCTTCTCGTACACAGCTGTGCCGTTGCGGAACAGCCGTAGGTAGATCTCGCTGTGCACGTTGTCCGTTGCGTTGTCGGTGTCGCGGTCGTCCTCCCAGACCACAGCGACGTACCCGTTCCGGTTGGTCGCCACAGCGGCGGCGTCCTGGTCACCGGTCGACGAACTGTTCGCTGTCACCCAGGTAGGTGTGGCGACGTGCGCCTCGGCCGGCGTGGCGGTGAAGGTCAGCGCGATAGCTGCCAGCGCTGTGAGAGCCAGGGTCTTCTTCATGTCACACCGCCTGCAGTCCGGGTCGGCCCTCTTGGATGACGAACGACTTCGCCGTGGTGACAGCGGCGCCGTGCTCCGACACCTTCGCCACAGCACGGAAATCGGCCCGCAGCTGGGTCGGGCTGATCGTCGTCCGGACGTAGCCGCGGCGGTTCTGGTAGAAGCGCAGCCAGGGGTTGTTCGACACGTTCGGGATCGTGGTGGAGCCGTCGCCGTCTCCACTCGAGCTGACCGAACTCGTCACCAGCTCCGACCCGATGACGGCCGAGTTCGCGTTGCTGTAGTCGGCCTTCAGGTCGCTGGCCCACGCGCGGTGCACGTCGCCGGTCAGCACCACCGGGTTGCGGGTGCCACGGTTGATCCAGCCCTGCTGGATCCGCGCCCGGGACGCGCGGTAGCCGTCCCACGAGTCCATGCTCGCCGCGCCTGCGGAGTCGAACCGCCGGGCGAAGAACACCTGCTGTCCAAGGATGTCCCAGGTGCCGTAGTGCTGATTCAGTCCGTCGAGCAGCCAGGTCTCCTGTGCGTTGCCGGGCAGACTGCGACTGGCGAGGTCGGCGTCGGAGCACACCTTCCAGCCGTCGCCACAGGCCTGGTCGTTGCGGTACTGCCGTGTGTCGAGCATGTGGAACGTCGCGAGACTCCCCCACCGCAGCCGGCGGTACAACGGGATCGAGTTGCCGCTGTTCGCCTGGGCTGGACGCAGCGGCATGTTCTCGTAGTACGCCTGGTACGCCGCTGTACGCCGTGCGGTCCACTGCGCCGAAGTGAGCGACGGCGTACTGTCCGCCCGCACCATGTTGGCGTAGTTGTTCTCGACCTCGTGGTCGTCCGGTACGACGATCCACGGTGCGGCCGCATGTGCCGCCTGCAGGTCCGGGTCCGACTTGTACTGCGCGTACCGGCGGCGGTAGTCCGCGAGCGACACGATCTCGCTGGCACCCGCGTGCAGACGAGGCCTGCCGGTCGTGGCGCCGTACTCGTAGATGTAGTCGCCCAGGAAGAGGATCAGGCCGGGATTCTCCTCGGCCATCCGCCGGTAGACGGTGTAATAGCCCTCCTCGTAGTGCGCGCACGAGGTGAAGGCCATGACCAGGTCGCGGCCGTTGGTGCCCACGGCGGGCGCGGTGCGGGTCCGGCCGACGGGCGAGATGTGGCCCTGGGCGCGGAACCGGTAGAAGTAGTCGGCGTCCGGGCCGAGGCCGGCCGCGACGACGTGCACCGAGTGCGCGGCGGCGTACGTGGCGGTGACCGTGCCGGAGGCGACCAGCGTGCTGAAGGTGTCGGTGGTCGACACCTGCCAGTCGACGGCGACGTCGGCGTTCGCCATGCCGCCGTGGCCGTCGGAGTTCAGCGGCAGCGGCGCCAGCCGGGTCCAGAGCACGACGCTGCCGGAATCCGGTTCACCGGACGCGACGCCGAGCTGGAACGGGTACGGGACGGCGGCGGTGGCGGTGATCACCGACGACTGGGCGGCAGCCGGGAGGGCGCCGGCCCCGGCCGCGGCGAGTCCGCCGAGAACGAGGGTCCTGCGACTGATTGGGCTCATGAGCCTCACCTTCACGGGTACTCAGGGCGGTAGGCCCCCGGATCGGTCGAACTGCCGGTGACCATTCGGGAACCTTGAGTGTGTGCGGTGCTTCGTGCCCATGATTGCGCAACATCGGTAAATTTCCTACAGCAGAACGAGGGCGAGCAGTACGGCAGTCGGTACGCCCTCGAGGAGCGTGTTCGTCCAGAGCCGCCGCTCCGTCACCAGCAGCACGAGCGCCAGGAACACGTGCTGCCCGGCGGTGAACGCGACCAGCGCCTCCCCCTGCGGAACATGACCGGTCCGGGCCAGGACGACGCCGAGCGCCAGCGCGACCGCGGTCGTGAAGTTGTAGAACCCGAGGTTCACGATCCACAGCCGCACCGCGTCGAAGTCCCGCCGCTCGAGCAGGAACAGCGGGTAGAGGCGCGGATGGCGGTAGAAGAACGACTCCATCAGCCAGACCGAGGCCAGCAGCACCGCGATGACGATCGCCAGTATCTGGGCCGCCGTACTCATGACGGCGCTCCGATCGTCACCCCGTGCCGGGCCGAGATCTGCCCGAGCGCGGCGTAGTCGGTGGGGTCGGCGCCGGCGAGGTCCGCGAAGAACGCGCCCATCCGCCCGGTCTGGCTGATCGCGAGGAACTTCGCGGCCGGGGTGAGCACCGAGAAGGTGTTCACGGTCCCGGCCGGGATGCTGATCGAGGCTCCGGGCCCGAGGTCGTAACCCTGATCCCCTGCCTGCACGAGGATCCGGCCCTGCAGGACGTAGAACGCCTTGCTCCACGACTCGGCGTGCGGCGGCGACGCGTCGGCGCGCGGCGCGTCGATCTCGAAGACCTCGTACTGCCCGTCCGTGTGCTCCGAGCCGATCTTCACGGTCACGGTCGCGTCGGGGGCGGCGTACTCGGCGCCGCTGCCCGCATTGCTGAGATGCACTGATTCGTTCATGACAGCGACGGTAGGAACGCGTGCGCTGTCGGGGTATCCCGTGCGGCGAGGCTCGGCGGACGGCCGGAATCCCCACATTTCCGGGATAGGCGGCAGCGGCACGGCGGCGCATACTGAGCCCATGTGGGAGGGCCGGGCGCGGGCCGCGCGCCGGGACATCGCGGCGTTGGCGACGTCGGGGATGGGCGTCGCCGAACTGCACGCTGCCGCGATCGAGGTGGTCGAACAGGTCGTCGGCAGTGAGTTCACCTGCTGGGCCGGGATCGACCCGGGCACGCTGGTGATCAGCTCGATGACCAGCGGCGCGGCCCGCATTCCGCCGGAGTACGAGCCGCGGCTGGCGGAGACGGAGTACGCCGGAACCGTGCCGAACTCGTTCGCCGAGCTGGCCCGGGCGTCACACCAGGTCGCGCGGTTGTCGGACCTGCCGTACCGCGAGGTCGTCACGCACCGGCGACTCAACGAGGTGTGGCGGCCACTCGGGATCGAGCACGAGGTGCGGACGACGTTCGTGGTGGACGGGGACTGCTGGGGCGCGGCCGGGTTCGTCCGCAGCGGACCTGATTTCAGCGATCGGGAACTGGAGTTCCTAGGGTCGGTGGCGCCGGTGATCGGCGCGGCGACGCGGGTCGCCGTCCGCACGGACGCGCACGGGTACCGCGGAGGGGTCGGCCCGTCGATCGTGGTCACGGGCCCGGCCGGGGAGCCGCGGGCGATCACGGCGGCCGCGCGAACCTGGCAGGACGAGCTCGACGAGATCGCGCCCGGGCGGTTCGGCGTACTGCTGCGGGCTGTCGTCACCGGGACTCGCGTAGCCGCCTCCGGCACCTTCCAGGCGCGGGTGCAGACCGCGTCCGGCGGATGGGTTGTGATGCAGGGCAGCCGCCTGCTCGGGGACAACGACGACGAGGTCGTGGTCACGATCGAGCCGGCATCGGGGAGTCACCTGGTCGGGATGCTGCTGGCGGCGTACGGACTGACGACGCGGGAGCGGGAGATCTGTCTGGAGATCATCTCCGGGCACACCACCAGCGAGATCGCGGACCGGCTGGCGATCTCGCCGCACACGATCCAGGACCACCTGAAGTCGGCGTTCGCGAAGGTCGGCGTGCGCAGCCGCGGCGAACTGGTCGCCACGTTGCGCCCGGACGACCTGACGGTCAGGCCGTGACGAGCTGCTTGCGATAAGTCCCAGGTGGTACGCCGAAGTCGCGCTTGAACGCCTTCGCGAACGCGAACTCCGACGTGTAACCGATCGCCTTCGCCACTGTGGCGAGCGGGCGATCGTGGTCCCGCAGCAACCGCGCCGCGGTCGTCATCCGCCACCGCGACAAGTAGGTCAACGGCGGCTCCCCCACCGCGTCGGTGAACCGCCGTGCGAACGCCGCCCGCGACAACCCCACACCCGCCGCCAGGTCGGCGACCGTCCACGCGGCACCGGGCTTCTCGTGGATGAGCTCCAGTGACCGGACGACCGCGGGGTCGGTCAGCGCCCGCGCCCAGCCCTGTTCCGTCGGGCAGTCCCGGTCCTCGAACCAGGCCCGCAGGATCAGCACCAGCAGGGCATCCACCAGCGCCGGTACGACGGCGGCGGAACCGGGCCGCTGCGCGTCCAGCTCCTCGCCCAGAATGCTGATTGCCGTGTGCAACGAACGGTGGCGTCCAGGATCCGCCGGTACGACGACCACGTCCGGCAGCCTGCTCAGCACCGGGTGTGGGCGCTCACGGTCCAGCCGATAGGTCCCGCACAGCAGCAGCGATCGGGCGCCGGGCCCCTGCTGCGGATCCTCGACGGTCGGATCGAAGTCGACCAGGGGCGAGTCCGGGTGATCCGCGAGCGCGTGTTCGGCGCCGCGGGGCAGGAGGACCGCGTCGCCCGGCCCGAGCGGGATCGGGTCGCCGTCCGGCGGCAGCAACCACGCCGTACCTTGCAGGATCAGGTGGAAGGTGGCGCCGTGCGAGTCCACGAAGCGCAGGCCCCACGGGCCCCGGACGTCGGTGCGCCCGGACGTGGCCGGACCGGTCTTCATCGAGTCGACGACATCCGCGAGTACATCCATACCTGGCATGATACGCGCACACGCCAAGACGATCGGACATAAATCTGCGCTCGATGGACATAGATCCGCTCGCTGGCGCCTCCTACGCTCGGTGACAGAACATCAACGAGAAGGAGCAAGGATGAGCATCGTCGTCACCGCAGCCACCGGCCACTTGGGCACACTCGTCATCGACGAGCTGTTGCAGCGGGTTCCGGCCGATCAGGTTGTCGCGGTCGCCCGGAACGCCGCGAAGGCCGCACCGCTCGCGGACCGTGGCGTCGAGGTCCGGATCGCCGACTACAACGACCCGGGCGCGTTGGCGAAGGCGTTCGGGGCCGGCGACACGGTCCTGCTGATCTCCGGTCTGGAGGCGAACCGTCTCGAGCAGCACCAGGCTGTCATCGCGGCCGCGAAGGACGCCGGCGTCGCGCGGATCGCGTACACCAGCGTGCTCGGCGGGCCGGAGGCCGACTTCGATCTGGCCGCCGACCACCGCGCCACCGAGCAGGCGATCCTCGACTCCGGCCTGCCGTACACGTTCCTCCGCAACGGCTGGTACAACGAGGTCTACACCGACCAGATCGCCGTACAGCTGGAGCACGGTGTCGTCGGCAGCGCGGGGGACGGGCAGATCGCCTCGGCCGCGCGGCGGGACTACGCGGCCGCGGCGGCCGTCGTCCTCACGTCGGAAGGCCATGAGAAAAAGGCGTACGAGCTGAACGGCGATGTGTCCTGGACGCTGACCGAGTACGCCGCCGAGCTGTCGAAGCAGTCCGGGAAGGACGTTGCCTACAACAACCTCTCCCCCGCGGACCACGCCCAGGTGCTGGTCGGCGCCGGGCTGCCGGAGCCGGTGGCACAGCTGTTCGTCGGCGTCGACAACGCGATCGGGCGCGGCCTGCTCGCCGGCCGCGGCAGCGACCTCACCCGCCTGATCGGCCGTCCCACCACCCCGCTCGCGGACTCCATCGCCGCCGCCCTGAAGGCGTAGGCGAACCGCCACGCAGGCAGAACCCCTCGTTCTGGGCGTTTGACGCGCAGATACCGGGGTTTTGCCTGCGTGGCGATACGCATCACGTCGCCGCGACGAGGCGGTTGTGCTGCTCCCCGAGGCCGTCGGCCCAGACCCGGAGTACGTCGCCTGCGCGCAGGTAGCGCGGCGGCTTCTGGCCTGCGCCGACGCCGGCCGGGGTGCCGGTGCTGATCACGTCGCCCGGGTAGAGCGTCATGAACTGCGAGATGTAGTGCACCAGGTGCGCGACGCCGAAGATCATCTCGGCCGTCGAGCTGTCCTGCAGCACCTCGCCGTTCACGTCCAGCCCGAGCCTGATCTTCTGCGGGTCCGGCACCTCGTCCGCGGTCAGGATCCACGGCCCGAGCGGGCAGAACGTCGCCGCGTTCTTGCCCTTGTCCCACTGCCCACCGCGCTCCAACTGGAAGTGCCGCTCGGACACGTCGTTCACCAGCACGTACCCGGCGACGTGCTCCAGCGCCTCGGCCTCGTCGGTGAGGTACGCCGCGGTGCGGCCGATCACCACCCCGAGCTCCACCTCCCAGTCGGTCTTCTCGCCACCGCGCGGGATGATCACGTCGTCGCGCGCACCGACCACCGTGTCCGGTGCCTTCATGAACAGGATCGGCTCGGCCGGCGCCTCCTGCCCGCCCTCGGCCGCGTGGTCGGCGTAGTTCAGCCCGACACACACGATCTTCCCGGGATCGAGCGGCGCCGCGAGTCGCACCGTCTCGAGGTCCATGGCGTCCTCCGGCGCCGCGGCGCGCTCCCGCCAACGGTCCGGATCGAACGGCTCGGACGTGCCCGGCAACGGCAGCACTCGCCCGTCCTCGGCCAGCACCGCGTCGCGCAGTCCGTCCGGCGTGTGGATCCGAAGCAGTCTCACTTGTTCCTCCAACCAGAGTTCTTGCCCCAGTTCAGGTAGGCGATGCCCAAGGCGTGCGAGCCTTGCACGGGAACGAGCTGTACGGCGTCGTACACCCGCAGGGACTGTTGGTAGACCAGCAGGTCCTGTTCGGCGTAAGCACCCCATCGTGCACACTGCACCGCGTTCGCCGGAACCGCAACGGCCGTCCCGTCGACGCGGTACCAAACCTCGGTCGCGGACCGGATCAGCTTCTTCGTGAACGTCCTGGTGAACCGGCCGACGTCCGTCGCCGGCCCGCCGTCGATGCCCGCGTCGTACGCCGCGTGCACGAACTCGGTGCTGATCGCCGCGTGGCTGAGGTCTTCGATCTGCTTCGAGGCCGGGTACGACGGCGTGTACTCCGAAATGCCCGCGGTCTTCGGGAACCCGGTGTAGAGCTGGCTGTACGGCGGCCAGTACGTCCACACGTACGCGTCGTCGACGAGTCGTAGCGCGGGCTCGAACGCCTTCAGCATCTGCAGAACCCGGGTCCGGTACCGCGGCTGCTTGGTGACGCGGAAGAGCTCGACGAGCACCTGACCGATGCCCTGACTCTGGTTGTACGGCTGGATCGTGCCGTCGAACGGGATCGGCGCACCCTTCGGCCAGACGTAGTCGCCGGTGCCGTCCGGTCGCGAGACCCACTCCGGGTCGTGGAACTCGACCGCCGAGGCGGCCGCGTCGAGCAGCTCGCGCGCGAACTCCTGCCGCTCGCCGCGCCGCAGCTCCGCCGACTCCAGCACCATCCGGGCGTACCGCGCCAGCGGGAACGCGATCATCCCGGTGTGCACGGCGAAGACGTAGTACTGCGAGGTGAAGCTGATCGTGGTCGCCGCCGGTGCGGGTGCGGCGGCCGGGGCGTCCCGGAGATCGACCGCGGTCCAGCGCAGCCCCGCGTTGTAGGCGTTGTTGACCGCGGTGACGACGTACGTCGGTGACGCGGGATCGAGACTGACCGCCGGCAGGGTGACGACGGTCGTGGTGGCAGGGTTGCGCAGTACGAGATCGAAGGTGCCGTTGGCAACGTTCGAGACGGTCGCCGTCGACTCGGCCGACCTGATCCCGGCCCATCTCAGTTGGACGGCGGCATTGCCGGTGCCGTCACGGAGTACACCGTGTCCGGCGGTGTAGTTGCCGGCCGTGCGCCAGGCCTGGCCCGACCGGCCCGCGTAGTCCTTGACGCCGCGGGCGTGGTCGGTGGTCTTGATCACGTGGCGGGCGCGGTCCTCGAACGTCCGCAGGTAGCGCTCGTCCTGGTGCGCCTCGTACATGCGCAGCAGGCTGAGCAGGAAGTAGGACTCGCCCCAGGCGTACAGGCCGGCCTCGTTGTGCTGTGGGTTGGACGCCAGGTAGCCGGCCTGGGCGGCGTCGAAGGCTTCCGGTGAGTCGTAGACGAGTGGATCGGCGAAGGCCGTCGAGGGCAGACCTGCCCAGGCGGCAACTCCACCGGCGGCGGTTCCGAGGATGAGCGTGCGGCGGCTGACGTGCATCAAGACCTCACAAGGGGGTTGGGCGGGGTGGGCGGGGTGGGCGGGTCAGCCTTTGACGGCGCCGCCCATGCTGTTGAGGATGCGTTTCTGCAGCAGGAGGAAGACCACGACGACAGGGATCAGGGAAATGACGGTGCCGGCGGCGAGACCGCGGACGTCGGTCCCGGCGACGCCGCTCAGGTAGGCGATCCCGAGCGCGATCGGGAACTTGGACTGACTGGTCAGCACCACGAGCGGCCAGATGAAGCTGTTCCACACCGAGACGAAACCGAGGATCGCGAGGACGGCGAGCGTGGGCGCTACGATCGGCACGCAGATCCGCCAGAAGATCGCGAACTCGTTCGCCCCGTCGACCCGCGCGGCCTCGACGATCTCGTCCGGGATCTGCGAGAACGCCTGGCGGAGCAGGAAGATCCCGAGCGACGAGAGGATGGCCGGCAGGATCACGGACGCGAACGTGTCGGTCAGCCCGAGCTCGCTCATCACCAGGAACCGCGGAATCAGCATCAGCTCGCCGGGCAGGAACATGATCGACAGGAACAGCATGAAGAACACGCCCCGGCCGCGGAACGCGATCCTGGCCAGCGGGTACGCCGTCAGCGCCGACACGACGAGGTACACCGGGACCGTGATGCCGACGTAGATCACCGAGTTCACCAGGAACCGTGCGTACGGGATCGTCGTCCAGGCCTCGCGGAACCAGTCGGCCACCGGCGGCCGCGGGATCAGGTCGGGCGGGAACCCGAACACGTCCTGGCTGGCCGGTTTCGTCGCGGCGCTGAGCAGGATCAGGAACGGCCCGATGAACAGCGCCGCGACCGCGACGAGCAGGACGTAGAGCCCGATCCGGCGTACGGTCCGCGTGCTGACCGGCGTACGGCGGGGCGGAGTCCGGTAGAGGCGGCGGGCCATCAGCCGTCCCTCCGTCGGGTCACCAGCAGGTTGAACCCGGCCAGGACGATCATGATCGCCCACAACAGCAGGCCGACGGCGCTCGCATAGCCCATGTCGTAGTCCTCGAAGGCTTTCGACCAGATGTAGTAGCCGAGGGTGAGTGTGGAGTCGAGCGGCCCGCCGCGGGTCAGCACGTAGACGGACTCGAAGGCCCGCATCGCCTCGAGCATGCTGAGCACGAGCGTGACCGCGAACGTCGGCCGCAGCGACGGCACGGTGACGTGCAGCAGCCGCTGCCACGCGTTCGCGCCGTCGATGGTGGCCGCCTCGAGCTGTTCCGAGGGCACCGCCTGCAGTCCGGCGAGGTAGATCATCATGAACAGGCCCGCGTTCTTCCATGCCTCGAGCAGTACGACGGTCGGCAACGCCCAGTGCCGGTCGAGCAGGAAGTCGGTCGGCCCGGCGCCGAACAGTCCGAGCAGCCAGTTCACGACGCCTTCGCGGTTGAACACGTACCGCCAGGCGACCGCGACCGCGACCATCGACGTGATCACCGGCAGGTAGTAGAGCATCCGGAACGCCTGGATCGCGCGCAGCCTGAGGTTCACCAGCATCGCCAGGAACAACGGTGCGACCACGGTCAGCGGCAGGAACATCAGCACGAACAGCAGCGAGTTCCGCAGGGCGATCCAGACCCGCGGGTCCTCCGCGAGCCGGACGAAGTTGTCCAGGCCCGAGAAGCGCACCGGATGCACGATGTCGTAGTCCGAGAACGCCAGCTGGATCGCGATCACGGCCGGCCACGCGAACATGGCGGCGTAGAACAGCAGCCCGGGCAGCATGAACACGTACGGCGTGTACCAGTGCTGACCGACCACGCGGCCCTTCAAACCCGGCATGCTTGCTCCTCGTGTCTGAAACCCAGATTTCAGATACCAAGCTGACGGGAACCGTAACGCACAACTCTCGACGCCGGAAGCGCTAACTTCAGAAATTTCCGGCTTCTTCCGTTGACTCCCCCGCACAGATGGCGAACACTCTGATGTCTGTAAGCCAGGTTTAGGACATTCCGTTCTGAGGAGCCGATGATGGCCCGACCCCTGCACAGACTCCGACTCGCCGTTGTTGCCGCACTCGTTCTCGCCCTGGCCGGCTGTGTCTCCGGCAGTCCTGCCGGCGGCAGCGAAGAGCAGCAGTCCGGCGACGCGTACTCCGGTGAGATCGAGTGGTGGACGATCAACCTGCAGAAGAACTACGGGCCGGACATCCAGAAGTGGATCGACGCCTACCAGAAGGAGCACCCGAAGGTCTCGATCAAGTGGGTCGACGTCCCCGGGCAGGACATCACCACGAAGCTGCTGGCCGCGATCGCCAGCGGCAAGGTTCCGGATGTCGTCAACTTCACGTCCGCGACCACCGGGTTGTTCGGCGGGTCGATGGCTGATCTGAACGGGTTGTTCAGCAAGGAAGACGTCGCGGAGTACCTGCCGAACCTGACCGAGCCGCTGGTTGCCGACGGCAAACGGATCGCGATCCCCTGGTACAACGGCGGTACGTCGCTGGCGTTCTACAACAAGGATCTGCTGGCCAAGGCCGGGTTCGATCCGGCGAATCCGCCGAAGACGTACGACGAGGCGCTCGCGCTCGCGACGAAGTACCACGGCGCGACCGGCAAGTCGGCGACGAACTTCATGGCGTACTCCAGCGTCGTGCAGGCCGACGGCGTCGCGCTGCTCTCCGAGGACGGCAAGAAGGCCACGTTCAACACGCCGCAGACGCTGGCGCTGCTGGAGAAGTTCAAGCCGCTCTACACCTCGGGCGTGATCGCGCCCGGCAGCCTCGGCGAGAACCCGCGGGAACTGCCGCAGTCGCTGGAGAACAAGCTGATCGCGTTCAACCCGGCGGCGGTGTCCAGCTCACTGCTGAACGTCGAGAAGAACGCGCCCGCGGTCTACTCGTCGATCGTGGTCGGCCCGCCGGTGACCGGTTCCGACGGCAAGTTCTACATGCCCGGCCAGCAGGTGATGGGGATCCCGGCGAAGTCGGACAACCAGGCCGCCGCGGCCGCCTGGCTCAAGTACGTCGCCGCGCCCGAGCAGCAACTGGCGCTCTGCAAGCTGGTCCCGATCTACCCGTCCTCGGTCAAGGCGCTGGCCGATCCGTTTTTCACCGACATCAGCGGGTCCACACCGGCCGACCAGGCACGCAAGATCCTGATCGACACCTTCAAGCAGAGCGTGGACGCGTCGATGGGATCGGGGAACGACGAGCAGCTGCGCCAGCTGTTCGACGACCAGGTACGCGCGTACATGTCGGGTACCAAGACGGCGAAGCAGGCACTGGACGACGCCGAGAAGGCGTGGAACGACACACTGGCGAAGGGTAAGTAGACGTGACGGAAACGCTGCGGATCGGGATCGTCGGCGCCGGGATCATGGGCCGGGGCAACGCGTTGTCGTTGTCCGGCCGGGCCGACGCCGAGATCACCGCGGTGACCAGCCGGTCGGCGGACTCGGCGGCGCAACTGGCCGACGAGATCGCCGGCCGGGGCGCGCCGCGGCCCACGGTCCACGCCGACCTCGCAGCCCTGCTGGCCGACGACGCGGTGGACGCCGTCGTGCTGACCACCCCCGACGACCTGCACGGCGAGATGATGGTGCGCGCCGCGGAGGCCGGGAAGCACATCCTGGTGGAGAAGCCGATGACGACGTCGGTCGCGGAGGCGGATGCCGCCGTGAAGGCGATCCGCGAGCACGACGTGGTCGCGATGTGCCTGTTCAACCACCGCTGGGTCCCGGCGTACGCGCAGGCCTACGAGCTGCTCGCCGGGCTCGGCGACGGCGCCGTCGCGTACGCCCGCAAGGACGACACGATCTTCGTGCCGACCGAGATGCTGTCCTGGGCCGATCGCACGACGTGCGCGTGGTTCCTGTCCAGTCACGACATCGACCTGGTGTCGTGGCTGCTGCGCGACCAGGTCCGCCGGGTCTACGCGACCGCGCGCTGGGGCAAGCTCCGGTCGCTCGGGATCGACACCCCGGACGCGATCCAGATCCAGGCGGAGTACTCGCGCGGCACGGTGGCGACGTTCGAGTCCGCGTGGATCTATCCGAACACGTTCCCGACAACGGTCGACTCCTACGTCACAGTCGTCACCGACGACGGTGTCGTGCAGGTGGACCGGCAGAAGGAGAACGTCGTACTGGCTCGTTCTGACGGCTACACGTACCCGCGGAACATGTTGCAGCGGGTCATGCACGGCGTCCCGGCCGGTGCGTACGCCGACGCGATCGCGCACTGGGTCGACTGCTGCCGCACCGGCCGCCAGCCGTTGATCACGATCGAGAGCAGTCGCAACGTCACCGCCGTACTCGAGGCTGCGCACCTGTCGATCGAGACGCGTCAGCCGGTCGACGTGTCGATGCTCGCCGATCCTGGGGCGGCATGAGCGAACGGAGTGAGCTCATCAAAGAACGCAGCGTACCTTGTGCCTCAGCCGCGCCCGGAGCGAAGCGAGGACGCGGATGAGTCTGGGGCCTGAGAAGCCGCGGCACATCGACGGGCGGATCAATCGGATCGGGACGGACGACCTCATCAAGGCGTTCGGTTCGCCTGCTGCTGATCTGGCTGGGTTGCGCGCCTTCGTGGGTGAACAGCTGAGGCGGCCGGCCTGGCCGTTGCCGGAGTGGGCTGAGGCTGCACGGGGTACGCGCGCTGCCGAGGCTGTCCTGGAGAGTGCAGGTGCGCTCGTGGAGGGTGTGGACGTCACCGGTGCGGGTCTCGGCCGGTCGCAGCTGTACGGGTTCCACTACCTCGGCTGGCTGGCACCTGGTGTGCAGGCGTGGTTGCTGACGGGTGACGAGCGGTACCTACGGGCGTTCGAGCAGCACCTGCACGACTGGGTGGAACAGCGTGACTCCGTGACTGGTGAATGGCCGGGGCTCGACGTTATCTGGTACTCGCTCGGCACATGGGCCCGCTGTCGCAGTCTGCTGCCCACGCTCGAGGTCCTGACTGATTCAGCGCTCTCCGACGAGGTGTGGGGTGAGCTCGTCGCAACGCTCGTCGGCGGCGCGCGCTGGGCGTACGACGAGCATGACGTGTTCCGGCACGGCAACTGGCAGCTGGTGTGCGCGACCGAGCTGCTGCACCTCAGCGCAGTACTGCCGTCCCTGGTGGAGTCGGCAGCGTGGGCTGAGCGTGCGCGGGAGCGGATCGAGGAGCACCTCCTGCTGGACATCTATCCGGACGGTGGGCACTACGAGCGCTCACCTGGGTACCACAGGATGGTGTTGACCGCTCTGCAGACCGCTGCCCGGATCGACCCCGCTGTGGCGGCACATCCTCGTTTTGCCGCCATGCACACCTGGATGTGCGAGCTGGTGTCGTCGGGCGGCTGGCTGCCGCATCTGCAGGACAGTGGGATCGAGTGGCCGGCCGCGTCGTTGCTGCGGGGCAGCTACCTGCTGAACGATCCTGTGCTCGCACAGGTCGCGGCGCAGTGGATGTCGACGTCGGAGTTCGCTGCGGAGGTTGCGACGTTCCCTGCGTGGCCGGGTCGTCAGGAGCTGTGGTCGGCTCAGGCTGCGGTGCCTGAGTTGCCGCGAGCGACAGTGCTGCCCGAGTCGGGGTACACGATCCTGCGGGGCGACGTACTGCGGGCCGTGATCAACCACGGGCCACACATCGAGCACGAGCTGGAGTCGCATTCGCATCGCGCCGTACTGGACCTGGTGCTGGACGGGTGGCAGCAGCCGCTGCTGTGGGAGGCGGGTGGTCCACCGAGCTACGACGATCCCGGGTACCAGACGTGGTACCAGTCGGGGCGGGGCCACAACACGGTCCTCGTCGATGAGGTGGAGCTGTCGACCGATCGTGGCGTTGCTGTCGATCCTCTGGTCGACACGGGCGTGGTTGCCGTGTTCTCCGGGCGCCACCACGGGAACGGCCTGGAGCAGGCCCGGACGATCGCGATGGTGCGCGAGGAACCGACGTACGTCGTCGTCACGGATCGCGCCGACGAGGGACCGCACACGTTCCGCGCCTGTTGGCATGCGGTGCATCCGTGGCGGCAAGTGGGGCAGCTCGCGTACGACGCCTCTGCGCCCGACGGACCGGGTCTGCTGCTGATCGAAGCGGGCGATCCCGCATCAACCAGCTTCCAGACCACAGAAGGCACTGCCCGTCGTCCAGTTCTGGGCCAGCACACGGCTGAGTACGGTCCGCTGCATTCACTCACGCTGACGCGATCGACCGGCAGCTTCACGACGCTGCTCGTCCCTCACGCCGGGAGTTCACCGGAGACGGTGTCGGTGGAGCGGGCCGACGGTGAGCTGGTGGTCACCTTTGGCGAAACAGTCGACCGCATCAGCCTGTCGACCTGGACGCGGACCGTCGCCGGACAGTTGTCCTGGGCAACCGGTTGGCGTGTGTACGAGCTCGGCGGCTTCCTCCGTACGTCGGAACCGGTGGACGTCGTCGCCCGCGACGGCCGGCTGGAACTGACCTGCTCCGGGCGCTGCAGCCTCTGGGTGCGTACCCACGGCGAGATCCGGCTCAACACCATCGTGATCGACGCCGTGGCCGAGGACGAATGGTCCCACCTGACCCTCCCGCACGCCGGCCCCTGGACTGTTGACGGGGTTGTGTTCGGACGGCCTGAGACGGGCCAGGAGGCTCGCCATGGCTGAGAACGCGACTAACGCCTCGCACGCCACGGGTCCCGGCGCGACAAGCAACTCGCACGCCATGGGGTTGGACCCGGCACACGCCACGGCACCGGAGCCGGCATCCGCCCCACACATCACGGGGCGGGGCGCGGCGCGCGACGCGCTCGTTGTGGGTGAGGGGGTGACACGCGAGTCGGTCGTCGTGGGTGAGAACGCGTCGAGCGGGTCCGTCGTCGTGGGTGGGGATGTGACGAGTGGGTGGTTTGATGCGCGGGTTGTGACGGGGGCGCATCCGGCGAGTTTGTTGCCGGCCACGGATCCCGAAGCGATCGCCGCCCACCTCGACCGCTTTGCACTGTCCGGCGCCTTGGTGAGCGCGATGGCTTCCTGGCTGCATGATCCGATCGGGGGAAATGCCGAGGCGTCCGCTGTCGCGCATGATCTGGGCGATCGCGGTGTACTCGCCTGCTGGACCGCCGTCCCGGCGACCCCGGGGGAACTCGACTCGCTGACCTCCCTCGTCGACCGAGCCCTCGACGACGGTGTCGCCGCCTTCCGTATCCACCCCACCTCGCACGGCTACTCCCCCGCCCTGCTCGACGAGCTGTACGCCGCCCTGGAAACCAACCGCCTCCCCCTGTGCGTCGACGCCGCGGAGATCACCTGGCCGGACCTGACCACGATCGCGACCCGCCACCCGGAACTACCGATCGTCATCGGCGCCGTCGGCTACCGCAAACTGCGCGAACTCTGGGCAGCCCTCGCCGCAAACCCCAACGTCTACGTCGATCTCGTCGACTTCGCCGCACACCAAGGCGTCGAATGGCTGGCCGCGAACAACCTCGCCGGACGACTCGTGTTCGCGACCGGCCTAGGCGTTCGCGATCCGGGCGAGGGCATCATCCGGCTGGCGTGGTCCGGTCTCGACGACGCGACCGTCCACCTGGTCGGCGCGGAGACCGCCGGCCGCCTGTTCCGTCGTACCGCGGGAGCACGCTCGTGATCGGGCGCCGGCCGCAGCACCGGATCGTCGACGTGCACGCGCACCTCGGCCCGTACTCGCTGTTCTTCATCCCCGAGTCGGACGCCGCATCGATGGTCGCGGTGATGGATCTGACCGGGACCGACGTCACCGTCCTCTCCGCGAACCGCGCGATCCAGCAGGACGCGCATCTGGGCAATTCACAGTCCCTCGCCGCCGTCGACGCGTACCCCGACCGCATCGCGGCGTACGCGGTGATCAACCCGTGGCAGGATCCGGAGCGGGAGCTCGAGCGGCTCGCGGGCGACGAGCGGTTCGTCGGGATCAAGGTGCACCCGACGCTGCACAGGTACCCGGTGACCGGCGCGCGGTACGCCGCCGTGTGGGAGTTCGCCGAGTCGACCGGCTGCCCCGTCCTCAGTCACTCCGAGCACCAGTCGCCGTACGACGCCCCGGTGCTGTTCCAGACCGTCGCGGAGCGGTACCCCGGGACGTCGGTGGTGCTCGGGCACGCCGGGATCACGCCGCCGGGTGTGGACGAGGCGATCGCGGCCGCGCGCCGGTACGAGTCGCTGTGGCTGGAGGTGTGCGGCTCGCACATGACCGGGCCGCTGATCCGCTCGATGGTCGACCAGGTGGGCAGCGGACGGGTGCTGTTCGGGTCGGACTTCCCCTTCATCGACCAGCGGATGTCGCTCGGCCGGGTGGTGTGCGCACCGCTGGAGGAGAGTCAACGCCAAGATGTTCTCAGCGGGAACGCCCGCAAGCTGTTCCGGTGGCGGCCGCTGCCAGGAGAACGAGGGGTTGGCAATGAGTGACGAGGCGCAGCAACCGGAGGCGGTGTCCGGCGAGCGGCTGCCGTCGGTGACGGTGGGCCTGTTCGGGCCGCGCCGGCTGGTGAAGACGATGGCGGAGGTAGGCCAGGAGGTCGCCGAGCGGTCCGTGCACGGCGTGCGGTTCGTCACCGGCGGGTACGACGACCTGTCCGAGGCCGAGGAACGGTACCTGCGGCTGCGGGACCGGATCGACGCGGCGGTGTTCCCCGGCCCGTGGGCGTTCGACCTGGCGACGACCGGCCACTGGCTCACCGTTCCGTCCACACACCTCCCGCTCACGGGTGCCGCGCTGTACGCCGCCCTGTTGCGGGCCTCGTTGACGATCAAGGACGTCGACCTCAGCCGGGTCAGCATCGACTCGCTCTCCCTCGCGGATGTTGCCGAGGCGTACGACGAGATCGGCCTGGACACCACGCAGGTGTACGACGTGCCGTACGAGGGACCCGACTCGGTCGACGGGTTCGCGGCGTTCCACAAGGAGAAGTACGAGCGGCAGCACACCACGGTCGCACTGACCACGATCCTGTCGGTGGAGCGGGACCTGCGCGCGGACGGCGTACCGGTACTGCGGATCGCTCCGACGCGGTCGAGTGTGCGGGACGCGTTGGAGACCGCGGTACTGCTGGGGCAGGGCACGCGGATGGGGGCGCACCAGCTGGCGATGATCGCCGTACAGGTGATTCCGTCGCGTGCTGAGTCGGGTGACTACTGGCAGCAGGAGCTGGCGTTGTCCACGCACCAGAAGCTGTTGTCCGAGGCACGTCAGGTCGGCGCGTCGGTGACACGTCGGTCCGACACCCTCTTCCTCGTCACCACGACGTACGGCGCACTGGTGCGATTGACCGAGCAGTTCGCAGTAGCTCCCTTCCTGGGTGCACTGACCGCGCAGCTCGGCGTACCTGTCGCTGTAGGCGCTGGGACCGGACAGACTGCTCGTGCTGCGGAGGCCAACGCACTCCTGGCTGTGGAGGAGTCTGTTGCGGCCGGCGGCAAGGTCGCGGTGTACCTGGACGGCGGCAGCGACCGCCTGGACCTCGAACCGGGGCCGGCGACGACTGACTCGGCACCGGTCGACGGTACGTCGCCAATTGACCAGCGGGCGCTGGAGATCGTCACGTCGATCGCCTCCGCCATGAGCCCGGCGCCGGGCCGGCAGGTCGTCGTAGACGTCGAAAGCGTCGCCTCGATTATGCAGGTCACCCAGCGCACCGGCCGCCGCATGCTGAAGGAGCTGGTCGACGCAGGCCTCGCCTGGCCGTTGCCTCCGGCACGCTCCACCGGCGGCGGCCGGCCACGCCAGCAGTTCCGGCTGTTGACCGAGAAGCTCGACTGACCGCCCTTGGAGGTAGCTGTGCACACACAAGCCGACCGGCTCTACGCGCGCGCCAAGCAGGTGATTGCGGGTGGCGTGTCCAGCGACGCCCGCCGCGCCGACCGGCCGCTGTTCGTGGACCATGCCCGCGGCGCGGAGCTGTGGGACGTGGACGGCAACCGCTACCTCGACTACGTCCTCGGCCAGGGCCCGAACCTCCTGGGGCACGCTGCACCGCTGGTCGCCGACGCGGTGTCCGCTCAGGTACGCCGTGGTGTCGCCTACGCGGCGCAGCACGAGCTGGAGGCACAGGTGGCGGAACGCCTGTGCAGCATGATCCCGGCGGCGGAGCTGGTGCGGTTCAACAGCGTCGGCTCGGAGGCGGTGCACGGAGCGATCAGACTGGCTCGCGGACACACCGGACGGCCGAAGATCGTGAAGTTCGAGGGGAACTACCACGGGTGGCTGGACCCGGTGCTGTACAGCGTGCATCCGGACCTGGCGCTGGCCGGTGACGCCCGGCACCCCACAGCGGTCGGCGGTACGGCGGGCCAGCCGCGGCACGACGCCGACGACCTGATCGTGCTGCCGTACAACGATCTTCCGGCCGTCGCGTCGGTACTGGAGGAGTGCGGGGACGAGATCGCCGCGGTCATCCTCGAACCGCTGCTCTGCAACACCGGCTGCATCACCCCGCAGCCCGGCTACCTCGAAGGACTGCGCGAGCTCACGCGGCAGCACGGGTCGTTGCTGATCTTCGACGAGATCATCACCGGATTCCGCGTGGCGCCCGGTGGAGCAGGCGAACTGCTGGGCGTCGTCCCCGATCTGGCGGCCTTCGGGAAGGCGATGGCCGGCGGCATGCAGGTGTCCGCGCTGGTCGGCTCGCGCGAGGTGATGGGATCGATCGCCAACGGGAAGGTCGCGCACGCGGGGACCTTCAACTCCCACCCGGTTGCGATGGCGGCAGCGGACGCCGTACTGCGTCATCTCGACGAGAACCGCTCCGCCGTCTATCCCCCGCTGAACGCGGCCGGCCTGCGGTTGATGGACGGGCTGCGGAAAGCGGCGGAGCGCCACGGCGTACCGCTGCTCGTCGACGGGCCCGGTCCGGTGTTCCAGACGTACATCACGGACCAGGCCGCGGTCACCGACTACCGTTCGTTCGCTGCCTGTGACCGAGGCGCGATGGCCCGGTTCCACGCGGGGCTGTTCGCCGCCGGGATCAACATCGTCCCGCGCGGCCTGTGGTTCCTGTCCACCGAGCACACTGCAGACCAGGTCGACGAAACTATTGCGGCAGCAGACTCAGTACTATCCTCCCTGTAGGAGCAGTCACTTCTCCATGGACGTCCTGGTGGCGGAGATGGTGTCTAAGAAGTGCCGCGGGGAAACATGCGAAAAACTGGCGGCGTGGCAGCTGCGGTAGCGGCAGTAGGCGGGACGATGCTGCTCGCGGGCGGCCCCAGCTTCACGAACCCCGCGCCGCCGGCCGCCTCGGCACCTACAGCGCCTGCCGCGACGCGACTCGTGGGCATCGGTCACGCCGCCATCGCCGTTCCCGAGCAATGGGCCAGGAACCAGCTGGGCTGCGGAACGCCGCAGAAGGACACAGTCATCATCGACGCGGGCCCCCAGGACCTCTGTCTCGTAAACCGCCCCAAGGGCGTCGAGAGCGTACAGGTACGCAGCGGCAAGCCAATCGGCTTCCAGACCGACGAGACCTTCCAACTCGACGGCGTGCGAGCCGAGCGTCAGCGGACAACCTGCACGGGCGATTCGCCCCTCACGGTCTGTTCAGGCACGGTGTACATTCCGTCTCTCGACGTAGCCTTCCAGGCGGAGTCGTCCACGAACGCCGACGAGGTCCACAGCATCCTCGCCCGCATCATGATCGTTCCAGACACGGTCGGTGTCCCAGTGCCTCTCTTCAGCGAAGCGAATCCCGCCGCCCGCTTCGGCGAGGAATACGCTGACAGGCTCACCGCACTGGGCTTGAAACCCAGCATTCAGGCCAGAAAGTCCCCTGGCTCCATCCCGGGTACCATCCTGGCCGTCTCCCCGTCGCCAGGCACGATGCTGACGCCCGGAGCAACGGTAACGGTCACGGCCGCCGCCCACCCCTGAGCCAAGCAACTGGCCGCGGTGCCGCACCTGGTCGACCGTCGGGCCGTGCGGCTAGGTGCTCGGCTGCTCATATCGCGTCCAGGCACATCTACCTGTCGCAAACGAGAAGGAGGCCGGGTACCCGCCTCGCGGCGGACCCGGCCTCCTGCTGCAGAGTGTTGTCAGGCGCTCTTCTCGCGGCGGTCGCGCTTGGTCCGCTCGATCTGGTCGCGCGGGATCAGCGTCGGGTTGACGTTCTCCAGGACGACCTCGCCGGTGACGACGACCTTCGCGACGTCCTCACGGCTGGGCACCTCGTACATCACGTTCAGGAGGACTTCCTCCATGATCGCTCGCAGGCCGCGGGCGCCGGTGCCGCGCAGCAGCGCCTGGTCCGCGATCGCCTCGACCGCGTCGTCGCTGAACTCGAGCTCGACGTTGTCGATCTCGAACAGCCGCCGGTACTGCTTGACCAGCGCGTTCTTCGGCTCCGAGAGGATCTTGATCAGCGCGTCGCGGTCCAGCGGGGACACGGTCGTGATGACCGGGAGCCGGCCGATGAACTCCGGGATCAGCCCGAACTTGAGCAGGTCCTCCGGCATCACGTCGGCGTACCCGCCGAGCTCCTTCGGCTTCTCCGGCTCGCGCACCGGGTTGAAGCCGAGGGTCTTCTTGCCGACCCGCTGCTCGACCATGTGGTCCAGGCCGGCGAACGCGCCACCGACGATGAACAGCACGTTCGTGGTGTCGATCTGGATGAACTCCTGGTGCGGGTGCTTGCGGCCACCCTGCGGCGGCACGCTGGCCGTCGTCCCTTCCAGGATCTTCAGCAGCGCCTGCTGGACGCCCTCGCCGGAGACGTCCCGGGTGATCGACGGGTTCTCGCTCTTGCGGGCGATCTTGTCGACCTCGTCGATGTAGATGATCCCGGTCTCGGCCTTCTTGACGTCGTAGTCGGCCGCCTGGATCAGCTTCAGCAGGATGTTCTCGACGTCCTCACCGACGTACCCCGCCTCGGTCAGCGCCGTCGCGTCCGCGATCGCGAACGGGACGTTCAGCATCCGGGCTAGGGTCTGGGCGAGGTACGTCTTGCCGCAGCCCGTCGGGCCGATCAGCAGAATGTTCGACTTGGCCAGCTCGACGGCCTCGTCCTTCGCGTGCCGGCCGGCGCTCGAGCCGCCCTGACCGTCGCGGACCCGCTTGTAGTGGTTGTAGACCGCCACCGCGAGTGCCTTCTTGGCCACGTCCTGACCGACGACGTACGCGTTGAGGAAGTCGTAGATCTCCCGCGGCTTCGGCAGCTCGGTGAGTCCGACCTCGGAGCCCTCGTTCAGCTCCTCCTCGATGATCTCGTTGCAGAGATCGATGCATTCGTCGCAGATGTAGACGCCGGGGCCGGCGATGAGCTTCTTGACCTGCTTCTGACTCTTGCCGCAGAACGAGCACTTGAGCAGGTCGCCGCCGTCACCAATGCGTGCCACCGGGGCAGATCCCTTCTATGCAGTCGAACCATGGGCCGAGAGGGCGTGGGCCGCACGGACCAGGACGGTCATGGATACCCCGGTCCGATTTCGACGGTACCCCGTCCGGGGCCGAAAAACCGCGCTCGCCACCGGGTTGTGACTACGCCGGTGGCGAACGCGTCAGGCTCTTGACAGCTGGTCAGACAGTTACCCGCCTGACCGGCGCCGATCGGGCCCGGGGGGTCAGACGCCGGCCGGGACCGGGGTCTTGAGGGTCTGCAGGACGTCGTCGATCAGGCCGTACTCGATCGCCTGCTGAGCGGTGAGGAACTTGTCCCGCTCGATGTCGCGCGAGACCTCCTCCATCGACTTGCCGCTGGCCTCGGAGATCATCGTCTCCAGCAGCGCACGGAGCCGGAGGATCTCGTTCGCCTGGATCTCGATGTCACTCGACTGGCCGTAGGTGCCCTCGGTGGCCGGCTGGTGGATGATGATCCGGCTGTTCGGCAGGGCGAGGCGCTTGCCCGGCGTACCGGCGGCGAGCAGCACCGCGGCGGCCGAGGCGGCCTGGCCGAGGCACACCGTCTGGACGTCCGGCTTGATGTAGCGGACGGTGTCGTAGATCGCGGTCAGCGCCGTGAACGAGCCGCCCGGGGAGTTGATGTAGATGCTGATGTCGCGGTCGGAGTCCATCGACTGCAGGCACAGCAGCTGCGCCATGACGGCGTTCGCGATCTCGTCGGTGATCGGCGTACCGAGGAAGATGATCCGGTCCTCGAACAGCTTCGTGTACGGGTCGATCCGGCGCATGCCGTACGACGTGCGCTCCTCCCACTGCGGGATGAAGTAGTTCATTCGTGCGTCCTTAACTGAAAGTGGGAGGTCAGGAGTTCGGGCTGCCGGAGCTGAGCTGCGCGGCGCTGGCGACCACGTGGTCGATGAAGCCGTACTCCTTGGCCTGGTCGGCGGTGAACCAGCGGTCGCGGTCGGCGTCGTTCTCCACCTGCTCGAGGGGCTGGCCGGTGTGCTCGGCGATCAGCCGGAACAGCTGCGCCTTGATGTGCAGCGACTGCTCGGCCTGGATCTTGATGTCGGAGGCCGTACCGCCCATACCGCCGGACGGCTGGTGCATCATGATCCGCGCGTGCGGCAGGGCGAAGCGCTTGTTCTTCGCGCCGGCGCAGAGCAGGAACTGGCCCATCGAGGCCGCCAGACCCATCCCGACGGTGGCGACGTCGTTGGAGATCCACTGCATGGTGTCGTAAATCGCCATGCCGGAGTCCACCGAGCCACCCGGCGAGTTGATGTACAGCCAGATGTCCTGGTTGGGGTCCTCGGCGTTGAGGAGGAGCATCTGCGCGCAGATCGCGTTCGCGTTGTCGTCGCGAACCTCGGACCCCAGGAAGATGATCCGGTTCTGCAGCAGGCGCTGGTAGATGTGGTCGTCGAGTCCGCCGGATCCGTTGCCGCCCGCGGCGGTGGGGCTGGCTGCAAATGTCTCGTTCACGAACCCGACATTACTGGTCGGCGGCGACAGACCTAAGGCTGGGCCGGAGGTGTTCGCTCACGGCGCATCGTTCGTCTGCTGTGAGCGAATTCGCGGGCATTTCACCAGCTGCACAGGACGACCGATCCCGGCTCGTCGGCCGCTGCCTCGTCAGGCACCTCGCGCAGGTCGGGCCGCTCGGCGTCCCGCCGTACCTCTGGCTCCTGCAGCAGCGCGGCCACAGCCGGTCCCCCTCTCGGAAATCGTTGTACCCGTCACGCTAAGCGAGAATTCTTACAGTTCGATCGCGAACGTACGGCGGCATGCGAACGGCCCGGACCCACCGAGGGATCCGGGCCGTGTCGTCGGCTTCGGGCTCAGGCCTTCGCGGGCTCCGGCTCGTCGGCGGTCTCGGCGGACTCGGTGGCCTCGCCGGCGTCGGCGGCCTCCGGGTCGGCGTACGAGCCGTCCGGCTGCAGCGTCTTCAGCTCGACCGTGTTGCCGGAGGCGTCGGTGACCTTGGCGTTCTCCACCAGGTAGGCCAGCGCCTTGCCGCGGACGACCTCGGACACCAGGCTCGGGACCAGGTTGTTCTCCACCGCGTGCTGGGCGAACTGGTCCGGGCTGACGCCCGACCGCTGCGCGTGCCGGACGATGTGCTCGGTGAGCTCCTGGTCGTTGACGCTCAGCTCCTGCTGCTCGGCCACCAGGTCCAGCACGAACTGCGCCTTGATGGCGTCCTCGGAGCGCTTCTTCAGGTCCTCGTCGAACTCGTCCTGGGTCTGCTCCTCGCCCTCGAGGAACTGCTCCATGGTCATCCCGGAGTACCCGAGCTGCTGCTCCAGGTTTTCCTTGCGGGCGGCGAGCTCGTCGGTCAGCAGGCCCTCGGGGACCGGTACGTCGACCAGCGTGAGGATCTTCTCGAGCACGGCGTCGCGGGCCTCGCCGGCCTGCTCGAGCCGCTTGCCGCGCTCCAGCCGGGCCTGTACGTCGGCCTTCAGCTCGTCGGCGGTGTCGAACTCCGACGCGGTCTGCGCGAACTCGTCGTCGAACTCCGGCAGCTCCTGCTCCTTGACCGCGGTCACGGTCACCTCGACGTCGACGTCCTCACCCTTCAGCGCGCCGCCGACCAGCTGGGTGACGAAGGTCTTCTTCTCGCCGGCGCTCAGGCCGATGACCGCCTCGTCCAGGCCGTCGAGCAGCTGACCGCTGCCGACCTGGTACGACAGGCCGGTCGCCTGCGCCTCCTCGACCTTCTCGCCGTCCTTGCTGGCCGACAGGTCGATGGTGATGAAGTCGTTGTCGGCGACCGCGCGCTCGACCGGGTTCAGCGAGCCGAACCGCTGGCGGAGCGCCTCGATCTGCTCGTTCACCTCGTCGTCGGCGATCGCGATGTCCTCGACCTCGGCCTCGAGGCCCTCCAGGTCCGGCAGGGTGATCTCCGGGCGGACCTCGACCTCGGCGGAGAACTGCAGGCTCTCCTTGTCGTTGAACTCGGTCACGTCGACCTCGGGCCGGCCGATCGCCTTGACCTGGTTGTCGCTGACCGCCTGCGAGTACAGCTTCGGGAGCGCGTCGTTGATCGCCTCCTCGAGCACCGGCCCGCGACCGACGCGCTGGTCGATCACCTGCGGCGGCACCTTGCCCTTGCGGAAGCCGGGGACGACGATCTGCTGGGCGATGCTCTGGTACGCCGCGTCGAGGCTCGGCTTGAGCTCCTCGAACGGCACCTCGACGATGAGCTTGACCTTGGTCGGGCTCAAGGACTCGACGGTGCTCTTCACGGTGGCGGTTCTCCTTGATTCGGTGACATGTGCGTAGTGGGCCGGCCCACGACGCAGCGATACAGCAGGGGTTTGTCGGGGCGACAGGACTCGAACCTGCGGTCTCCTGCTCCCAAAGCAGGCGCGCTAGCCACTACGCTACGCCCCGCAGTGACCGCACGAGTCTAGCCGCCCCAACCCAATGCTCGCGCCACCGCCCCCTCCGAAAGTCGTTTTGAGTCCAAAGGGGTCCATGTGGAATCATGTCCGAGCACCGCGGGTGTAGCTCAATGGTAGAGCCCCAGTCTTCCAAACTGGCTACGCGAGTTCGATTCTCGTCACCCGCTCCAGACACGATGGGCCCAGGTCAGAGGCAACAGCCTCAAGCCTGGGCCTTTCGCTTGCCCGGGAGAACCTCTGGAGTGGTGTCCGCGTCTGGGCTCCGCTGCGCGGCGAGTCGTGGCTAATGGTTGCTGCCTGTCTGCCGAGTCGTGGATCCGGGTCGCCGAAGTTGGCCATTCTCCACGACTCGACGGTTCGGGGAAGCCGCGGTTCTGATGCAGCGGCTGGCCGCTGATGACTGGGTCGAGTACACCGGCCTGCTCGACGAACTGAACGACCAGGCCAAAGGTGAGATGTAGGAGCCCCGTGATGCGGCGCCCAGGTCGTTGAGCACTGACCGGCAGGGCCACCGAGGAGCGTTCGTGGGGTGGTTCAGGGGAAGGCGGGTGGGCCGCCTTGGAGGGAGCGGCAGGTGGCTTCGGGGTCGGTGGTGAAGGTGGGGTGTTGGGTGGTGGTGTCGTAGTAGCGGTGGAAGACGGGGGTCTGGGCTCCGGAGAGGGGTGGGACGATCCAGCTCCAGTCGGCGGGGCAGGTGCGGCCGGCGCGTTCCTCTCGTTCCAGGTGGGTGAGGAATCTCCGGGTCTCGGTGTGGTGGTCGGTGACGGTCACGCCGTTCGTCTGGAACGAGTGCAGGACGGCGCGGTTGATCTCGACCAGCGCCTGGTCCCGCCAGAGGGTCGCCTCGTGTGAGGTGTCCAGGCCCATCCGTTGCGCGACCTCCGGGACCAGGTCGTAGCGGTCGCTGTCGGCCAGGTTGCGCGCCCCGATCTCGGTGCCCATGTACCAGCCGTTGAACGGCGCGGCCGGGTACGAGACACCGCCGATGACCAGCCGGTTGTTGCTGATGACCGGTACTGCGTGCCACCTCAGCCCCAGGTCCGCGAACCACAACAGCTCGGGGTGCTCGAGCGGTACCTCGTGAACGGTCTGCTGGGGCAACTGGAACATCCGCGGCCCCTCCTCGACGGTCTCCACGACGAGCGGGAGTACGTCGAACGCTCCGAGCCGATCAGGCGGCCGCCAGCCGCGCTGCATCAGCTTGCTGGTGAAGGCGCGGTACCGCGGGTCCCCCAGGACTCGCCCGTTCGGCTGCTCGTACCCGGCGTACCGGATGAGCTGCTCGTTCCAGATCCGGGGCGCCGGGCGGGTCGGCGTCTCGGGGGCGAACACGCTGATCATCGGCCGGATCTTGCCGCCGTTGTGCGCGGCGCGCAGGTGGTCGAAGCAGTGCCGGGCAACGCCGCCGGCGTCGGCGACCGCGCGCAGGTCGCGGACCTGCAGGCTGCGCCAGTACAGCCGGCCGATGCAGCGCTTGTTGTTGCGCCACGCGACGCGGGCGCCGAAGGTCAGCTCCTCGGCGGTGTGCCAGTAGGTCCCGGTGAGGTCGATCTCGCGCATCACCTCGGCGAACCGGGGTTCCATCGGGCCGGCCTGCGGATTCTCTCCATAGAAGAGTTCCAGGAACTCCTTCGCCGCGGCCCGCAGCGTCTCGACGGCGGCATCCACCGGCACCGCATCGGGCACATCCTGCGTCGGCAGGACCTTCACGGGACACGCAGACGCCGTACGGCGACCCGCTGGCAGGTCATCGACCTTCAGCCGTGCGCGGACAACGTGGCGAGCGCAGAATCCGACGGCCACGCACAACAGCGCCAGACTGAGCGCCACCGCGACGGCGGTCGGCACTGTCCGGCCAAGGAGGAGTACGGCGGCCACCCCGAGCACTACGAGCGGCAGAGCGAGCAGCCCGGCCGAGGGCCGTGATGCGCGTGCAGACCGTCGACTGGAGAGGTGTTCGCGTTCCGACCGGGCGGTTCTCGGAAGCGTTCGCACGAGCTCAGTCCGCGCCGGGAGACTCCGGGCCGCTGCCGTTCCGCAGGCGGACCTGCCAGTCGCTCATGTCGTCGAACCAGGCGTCGTTCTGCCGCGGCACCGCGGCACCCGGCACGCCGGCCTGCGGCGCACTCCCCAACCGGTCGACCTCGGTCGCGAACGAGTCTACGATCGACTGCATCCGCTCCTGGGCCGTCTGCGCGTACGTACGCACCCGCTGCCCGGCCGTGTCCATCGCCTCCTCAACGATCCTGCGTTCGTGGGCGCGCGCCTGGCTGATGCGTTCGCGGGCGTCCCGGCTCACGTCCTGCACCATCTCCTCGGCCACCAGCTGCGCTTGGCTGAACAGTTCGACGATCTGCTCGTTCACGCGCTCGCCGACCTGCTCGTACTCGTCCAGCTCCGCCTGCACGCGCTGCAGCTCCGTCCGGGAGCGCCGCAGCTCCGCCTGGAGTCGTTCGTTCTCGGACCGGCACTCGGTGATGTCCCGCGCCGTCGCGTGCACCTGGTCGGCGAGCAGATCGATGTACCCGTACACCTCGTCCGCATCGAGTCCCCGGAATCGGCGCCGGAACGTCTCGCCCCGGATCGCCTCGGGTGTGCGGTACTGCGGAGAGCCGTGGCGGTGCTTTCCGTTCGTCACTTGTTGTCTCCTGACCTGGTCAGCGCCGGACCGGGCGTGTGCTCGCCCCCGGCCGCGTAGTAGAAGTGCTCGTACTTGATGTGCTGCGGGTCCATTCCCGCGCCGGCCAGTCGCTCCAGCGTGTGCGCGACCATCTGGGGGCCGCCGCACACCATCGCCATACGCCCGTAGAGGTCTTGCCGGGCCGCGACCGTTCCGACCTTCCCGCGCGTGCCGGGATAGGACGCGTCGTCCGACACGACCTCCGTGTAGTCGAACCAGGGCCGCGTCTGCGCGAGCTCGCGCAGCCGTGGGCGTTCGTACAGGTGCCACGGCATCCGGACACCGTGCAGCAGATGGACCCGCGGGGCGGTGCGCGACCGTTCCCACTCGTTGTCGATCTGCTCGAGTACTGCGAGCAGCGGAGCCAGACCGGTTCCACCGGTGACCATCAGGAGATCCCGTACGTCGTCGGCTCGCCGCGTCAGCCGCTCGCCGACGGGCGCCCCGAGCTTCACGACGTCGCCGACCTTCAGCGTCCGCACCACGGCCGGACTCACCTGACCACCGTCGATCTGCTGCACGTGCAGGTCGATCGAACCGTCCCGGCGCGGCGCGTTGGCCGGACTGAAGTACCGCCACAGCCTGGGCCGTTGCGGGATCTCCATCGACACCGACTGGCCGGGCAGGAACTGGAACTCACGCCGCGGCCGCACCGTCAGCAGCGTGAGGTCCATGGTCCGCCGTTCGACCGAGAGCACGTCGGCGTCCCACCAGTCGGGGTTGACCTCCGAGGACGTCTCCGCCGCCTCGACCATGATCCGCGCGATCACCTGGTAGGCCGCTGTCCACTGCGCGGCGAGCTCCTCGTCCCACTCGGGTCCTAGGAAGTGCTTCAGCGTCGCGCACAACGAGGCGCCGACCGCGTTGTAGTGGTCCGCGACGACGGCGTACTTGCGATGGTCGCGGCCGAGGTGCTGCACGAAGGCGGCGTCGTTCTCGATCTGGTCGGCGTGGCTGACGATCCGGCCGAGCGCGCTGACGAACTTGTCCCGCTGGCTGGACATGGACAGCGGGAACATCGACCGTACTTCGGGATAGGACACGAACAGGTGTGAGTAGAAGTAGAGCGGTACCTGTTCTCCGTGCTCCGTCACCCGGTCCCAGCTGCGCTGGAGGGCATGGGCATCCATCGGGCGTCGTTATCCGGCTCGAGCGGGCAGCTCCTCGAGCGGAACGGACAGCCAGTCTGAGGGCACCAGGTACTGCCGGACGTCGGCGTTTTCAGCCGACGGACACTGCGTTGACAAGGGTTTCCCTCCCAGTTCTATCCCCGAGTCGATCAGTCCTCCGTCTGGTCTCCCGCCGCGAACCTACCCGCGGTCCCACGGGTTAAACCGCGAACCGGACCAACAGGTGCCGAAATTCCTGTCAGGCGCGGAGAAAGGCGATGCCGTCGACGACGGCCGGGGCTGTGGAGGTGGAGACGATCTTGAGAGAACCGGTGCGGAAGGGGGTGATGGGAAGGTAGGTGACCTTGCGGCTGGTGGTGGTCGCGGCCAGCGAGACCGTGCCGACCTTGATGTTGGCGTGGTAGATGTCCACTCGGCCCTGGCCAGGACCGTGGATAGCGACCAGAGCGATCCGGAGACCGGCCTCGGTAGCCTTCGTGAGGTAGGCACCGTTGGCGCGCAGGATGCTCGTGGTGCCTTGGAACGCCAGTGTGCTCGTCGAACGGGTGACACTGCCGGCCGACGTCAGAGCACGGTCGTCCTCAGGGGCCACCGAGCAGATGGGCGCGGACCAAGCGGACAAGTTGCCCAGGTAATCGCGGGCGCGGACCATGAAGCACTCGTCCCAGCCGAGACGCGGCGCCCAGGTGATCGCGGTGATGCGGGTGCCCTGCCAGACCGCTGGATACATCCACTTGCCGAACGCGACACCCGGTGCGGCGACCTTGTAGACCACGTCGTACGACGCGATGTCGGTGTCGTCCTTGTACGCCCAGCGCACCGTGGCGGAGCCGCTCAGCTGGACGCGGTCACCGATCCGCCACGTCACCAGTGACGGCGCAGTACCGTCCACCTCGCTGCAGTACGACGTACTCCAGGCACTCACGTTGCCGGCGTAGTCGCGCGCACGCACCTGCCAGCACGTATCCGTACCGACCGGCGCGGTCAAGCTCGCACCGGTCGTCTTCAGGCCCTGCCACGCCGGCGGCTGGAGCCAGGCGCCGTACGGCGACGTGCGGTTGGGGCGCTGCTGGTAGCGCAGGTCGTAGCTGTCCACGCCGGTCGCTGGTGAGTTCGGGTCCTGCGGGTCGTCGTACGCCCACTCGAACGACAGGCTGGTGTTGTCGCGGATGCGGTCGCCGGCCGAGGCGCTCCTCAGTACGGGCGCGACGCTGTCGGGGTGCTGCTGCGGGTCCGCGGTCAGCCAGCCCAGCGTGATCACACGTGGTTTGCTGAGCGCGTCGGCGTACACGATCTTCGCCTGCCCGGAGCCGTCCGCACGGAAGCTGGGGGTAGTAGTGCGGATCGGCCCATAGCGGCGCTGTCCGAGTGCCGGGTCGTTCAGGTCTGTCACCAGCAGGTCGGAGCCGGACGTCTGCACCGCGAATCCGTTGCCCAGCTGGGAGTCCGCCGCAACGGTCAGATTGCGTGGCGGCTGCGGCCCGTTGACGTCCACGACCTGGTTGCAGCCGCTCAGCACCGCCCAGCGGCCGTTCACCCCGCCTGCTCCCACAGAGCACGCGCTGGCGACCAGGACCGTCTTCACGACACCAGTGGTGAGGTTCTTACCGTCGAGATGACCTGGCTGCGTCACCTTCCACACCGTGTCGCCGGACAGCGCGAACGGCGGGGCCACGTCAGCCACCTTGGTCTTGCTGGCCACGTCGTACACCGCTGCGGTCGCAGCGCTCGCCGCACGATGCGAGACGAGCTTGCCGCCCTTCCCCAGCACCACCTCGTCCGCTGCCGGGAACGTGAGCCCGCCGACCTTCGCAGTACCGGCGTCGAACGTCAGCAGCGCGGCCCCCTCCACCTGCAGCGACTTGCCGTCGTTGGAGCCTCCCGAAGCAGTCCAGGTGGTCCCGTTGTCGCTCGTCTCGTAGACCGGGTTCGAAACGACCACGCGGGTGCCGGACAGGCCCACGTCGACCGCCGTACGCCCAGGAACCAGCACGCCCTCCCCCAGGTGCGCCGGCGGATCGGCAGCGCCTGCCTGTGCCGCCGTCAACGGCAGCAGTACGACGGCGCACACAGCGGCCGCTTTCACACGAAAACCCAGCACGAGAACCCCCCAGTACTTCCAGGACAACGGCCCGCACCCTAGTGAGTAACCGCCAGTAACGGAAGCGCCGTCCGAAAACCAGGTGACACACCGTGACGCCAAGAGGATCCTGAAAGGCTGACAAACGGTCGGCAGGGAAAGGAACGGATGCAGGCGGGAATCACGGTATCGGCGGCCGAGCTGCCAGAAG
The DNA here is from genome assembly GCF_011761605.1 of Kribbella shirazensis. Lineage (GTDB taxonomy): Bacteria > Actinomycetota > Actinomycetes > Propionibacteriales > Kribbellaceae > Kribbella > Kribbella shirazensis. The sequence continues at coordinate 7,213,194 of NZ_JAASRO010000001.1, forward strand.
TACTGCTGCATGTGGCGGTGGTACGCCCGGTCTTCCTCTGGGGCGCACCAGGGATCGGGAAGAGCAGTCTGGTGCGGGCGTTCGCGGAATCGCTCGGTCTGGAGTGCGTCACGCTCCTGGGGACCCAGCTGGCGCCCGAGGACCTCATCGGCGTACCGCAGATCGTCGACGGACGCAGCCGGTTCGCACCGCCCGTGGCGATCGCGCGCGACCAGCCGTACTGCTTGTTCCTCGACGAGCTCAACGCCTCCTCCGCCGAGGTGCAGAAGGCGTTCTACTCGCTCATCCTGGACCGTCGCATCGGTGAGTACGAGCTGCCCGAAGGGTCGGTGGTGATCGGCGCCGGCAACCGCGCGACCGACAACGCCCTGGCCCGTCCTATGGCGAGCGCCCTGGTGAACCGGCTCGTCCACATCCACCTGCGCGCGTCCGCGAGCGACTGGCTCCAGTGGGCCGGTACGGCGGGCATCCACGCGTGGGTACTGGAATACCTGCGCAACCGCCCCGATCACCTGTGGACGGCACCGCCGAAGACCGAGGAGCCGTTCTCCACGCCGCGCAGCTGGCACATGCTGTCCGACGCCCTGCACTCGTACGGCGACGACATCTCCGACGAGACACTGCGGGTCCTTGCCTTCGGCACCTTGTCCGCCGCGCACGCGTCGGCGTTTCGCGCCTATGTGAAGACGGTGCGGCACGCGTTCGGACTGGACGCCGTCCTCAAGGGCGAGACCGGCTGGCCGGCCGCACCGGAGGATCGCGACCTGCTGTACTTCCTGGCGGAGACGTTCCGGGCCCGGCTGATCAAGGAACTGGCCGCCGACAAGGCGTCCGCGAGCCCTGCAGCCCGTCAGCTCGCGCACCGCGGCAAGGCACTGCTGGTCGAGCTGGCAGAGATCTCGCTGGAGGTGGCGCAGCTGGTAATCGCCTCGGACGACGACGGCCGTCCTGTCCTGCCGACGTGGTTCCTGGTCGAGGTCAGCCGCGACCTGCCGCGGCTGGTCGCAGCACGGGCCTGAGCGACGCATGCCCAAGCGGAGGAAGGCGCAGCGCGACCCGGCCTGGGAGGCGATCCAGGCCGGCTGGACGACGATCGTCCAGCACCCGCTGTTCGCACCGATGACCGACCGGACCGGTGACCCGGTCCGCGACGACAGCACGCCCGCCGACGCCTGGGCGACGATCGACTCGAACGGTCAGATCCGCACGCACCGCACCCGCCGGGCGACCCCGGACGAGTGGGCGTGGGTCTTCGCGCACCTGCTGATCCACCTCGGTCTCGGCCACGGCGAGCGTGACCTGCCACAGCCGGACCAGGCAGCCGGCGCCGCGAACGACGTTGCGGTCAACCGCTTCCTGCAGTCCCTCAAGCTCGGTACGCCGGTCGTCGAGCTGCCACAGGACTTCCCCAGCCTGGAGGAGGACGCGCTGGCGCGGCTCTGGCAGCGTTCCGGCGTACCGGCGGAGTACGAAGGTCTCGGCGTGGCTGGTCACGCACCTGACGTCGAAGCGGCCCGCTGGAACGGCTGGGGCAAGCCGCCGAACTGGAGCGAGCTGTTCGCAGCTGGGCTGTCAGCCGCGGCGGCAGCCGCTGTCGACGTGGCAGGTGGTGCCCGCTCGTCGCTGAGCGCGTCACGAGGCGGACGTGACACGTGGGAGCTGGCGCTCGGCTGGTTCGTCTCGTCGTACCCGCTGCTCGGTGCGATCGCGTCGAGCATGACCATCGTGGCCGAGGCGGAGCTCGCCCGCGGCTGGAACATCCACACCGCAGCGGTGAACGCGGCCGCCGGAGAGATCTATATCAACCCGCTGACCAGCCTCACGCTCAGCGAGTGGCGGTTCGTCATGGCTCACGAGATGTTGCACGCCGCCCTGCGGCACGGCGAACGCGTGGGCGGCCGCGACCCGTACCTGTGGAACGTCGCGGCCGACCTGGTGATCAACGGCTGGCTCCTGGAGATGGGCGTCGGCACCATGCCCGACGGCGCGCTCCACGACCCGACGCTGAAGGGCATGTCGGCCGAGGAGGTGTACGACCGCATCGCCACCGACCTCCGCCGCTACCGCAAGCTCGCGACGCTGCGCGGCGTCGGCCTGGGCGACGTACTCGGCCACCCGCTGCCGCACGCGGGTGAGGCTGCTCGGTCCGCCGGTCTGGACGACATCTACCGCCGCGCACTGAGCACCGGTCTCGCATACCACGACTCCAGCCGCGGCACGCTTCCAGCCGGCCTGGTCGAGGAGATCCGCGCGCTGGACCACCCGCCGCTCGCCTGGGACGCACAGCTCGCCCGCTGGTTCGAGGAACACGTACCCGCCGTCGAGAAGGCCCGCACGTACGCACGTGCTTCCCGACGCCAGTCCGGTACGCCGGACATCCCGCGCCCCGGTTGGATCCGCCCGGTCGAACTGGAACGGCTCCCGACGTACGGCGTGGTGCTCGACACCTCCGGCTCGATGGACCGCGAGCTGCTCGGGAAGGCGTTGGGCGCGATCGCGTCGTACTCACGCGCCCGCGATGTCCCGGCCGCGCGGGTGGTGTACTGCGACGCGGCGGCGTACGACGCCGGCTACCTGCCGGTGGACGACATCGCCGGACGGACGAAGGTCCATGGCCGCGGTGGGACCGTTCTACAGCCCGGGGTGGACCTGCTCGAGCGGGCGGACGACTTCCCGGCCCACGGCCCGATCCTGCTCATCACCGACGGGCAGTGCGACGTCGTCCGGGTACGGCGGGAGCACGCCTGGCTGATCCCCCGCGGCGCATCGCTGCCCTTCACCGCCAGGGGTCCTGTCTTTCGCGTGGAGTGAAGCGCGTCTGCTCCGGGCGAACACGCGTAGTCCGCGGACCGCCCGGGTGACAGGTTCCCCTCTATGGCATGGATCGTGAGAGGCGAATTCCGGAAGCTGTGGATCGGGCAACTGGTGTCCGCGTCCGGCAGCGCGGTCACCACGGTCGCACTGCCGCTCGTAGCTGTCGTGAACCTGCAGGCCTCGGCCGTGCAGATGGGTGCGTTGTCCGCGCTGACGATCGCACCGCACCTGGTGTTCGGACTGCTGGCCGGTGTCTGGGTGGACAGGTGGTCGCTGCGCCGCGTGCTGATCTGGACCGATGTCGGGCGGCTCCTGCTGCTCGGCTCGGTGCCCGCGGCAGCGGCGCTGGGATGGCTGCGGATCGAGCAGCTGTACGTCGTCGCCGTACTGACCGGACTACTCGCTCTGCTCTCCGACACCGCTTCCCAGACGATGCTGCCGCGGCTGGTGCCGCGTGAGGACCTGATGCGAGCCAACAGCGCGGCACTGCTCAATCTGAACCTCGCCTCCACGCTGGGCCCATCTGCCGCGGGTTTCCTCGTACAGGTGCTCACGGCACCGTTCGCGATCCTCGTGGACGCTGCGTCGTACGTCGTGTCCACGGTCGCGGCGTACCTCATCCGCGAGCCGGCCCGTGCCCCGGCGCAGCCGCGGTCGGAGGTACGACTGTCGGCGGGGCTGCGGGTGCTGTTCGGGGACCGCATGCTCGCGCCGCTCGTGGTCTCGGCAGGTGTCGCGGCGATGTCCGGAGCGATGCAGGGACCGCTGATCGTCCTCTTCCTGGTCCGGGAACTCCACAAGTCGGCGGCCTTCGTCGGACTGACCCTCACCACGTTCGGAGCCGCCGCGGTGGCCGGTACGTTCTTCGCCACGGCCTGGTGCCGCCGTGTCGGCCTCGGCCGCTCCTATCTGTCCGGCGTGTTCATGGCTTCGCTCACCGGCGTCGCACTGTTCACCGGGAAGACAGCGCTCATCCTCCTCGGACAGGTCTTCGCAGGGATCGGTATGGCGCTGTTCGCGGTCCCGCAGCGCACCCTGCGGCAGTCCCTCGCACCACCGCAGCTCCTGGGGCAGGTGACCGCGTCGTGGCGCACTCTCGTCATCGGCGGCCAGACCGTCGGCGCAGCCGCCTCGGGTGTGCTCGCGACAGCCCTGCAGATCCGTCCCACGCTGCTGATCGCCACCGCCGGCATGCTCGCCGGACTCGCCGTCGCCGCGGTCTCCCCGCTCCGCGGGCTGCGCGATCTGCCCGAAGAGGCGCGATCGATGTCCCCACACTGATAACGAACCGCGATAGGTCCGCCGCCGGTCTCCGCGTAGGACCGCAACGGCCTATTGCAACCAGTGGTAATTCATCGACCGGGAATGGAATTCGGAGGACAAGCGCTTACCTACTGGGCGATACTGGAAAGTGCGCCGTTTTCCGGTCGCCAAAAACCCCTTCGTATCGAAGTAGATGGGAAGTGCGCCCGTCCAGATGCCCTCAGAGCACCCTGTCCAAGCGCCGTCGATCGCTGCCCCTTCCACCCGTGCCCCCGAACGTAGCCGCAATCTCTGGCGGCTGCGTCCCTATTTGAAGCCACACCGCTGGCGCCTCTCGGTGATGTTCACCACCGCGATGCTCGGCGTCGGTGTCAGCCTCACCATCCCGCTGGTCACCCGGGCCATCATCGACGGGCCGGTCACCCGTCGGGAGCTGAGCATGCTGGTCCCGCTGGCCCTGCTGGCCCTCGGACTGAGCATCGCCGAGGTCGTCCTGGTCTGGATGCGCCGCTGGGCGCAGTCCAAGACCGTCAGCGACCTGGAGGCCACGCTCCGGCAGGACCTCTACGTCCGGCTGCAGTCGTTGCCGATGGAGTTCCACACCCGCTGGCAGAGCGGTCAGCTGCTCTCCCGTGTCACCACCGACCTGTCCATCATCCGGCGGTTCATGGGCTTCGGCCTGCTGTTCCTGGTGATGAACATCCTGCAGCTGGCCGTGGTCACGGTCCTGCTGCTCCAGCTGTACTGGCCGCTCGGGCTCGTGGTCCTGGTGGCCGCCGTGCCGATCGTTTGGGTATCGCTGAAGTTCGAGAAGAAGTACCTGCGGATCTCCCGCAAGGTGCAGGACCAGGAGGGCGACCTGGCCACCCGGATCGAGGAGTCGGCGCTCGGCTTCCGGGTCATCAAGGCGTTCGGCCGCCGGCCGCACGTGCAGCGGCAGTTCGACGACGAGGCGACCACGCTGTACAACACCGAGGTCGAGAAGGTCCGGCTCGCCTCGCGTTTCTGGAGCTTCCTCGGCGTCATCCCGAACCTGACCCTGGTGATCGTGCTGCTGCTCGGCGCGCTCGCCGTCGGCCGGGAGGCCATCACACTCGGCACCCTGGTCGCGTTCATCACGCTGATGCTGTCGCTGGTCTGGCCGGTCACCTCGCTCGGCGCGATCCTGGCGATGGCCCAGGAGGCGATGACCGCGGCGGACCGGATCAGCGAGATCCTGGACACCTACTCGGTGATCAAGTCCGGCGAGGAGGAGCTCCCCCATTCCCGCGGTCACCTGCGGTTCGAGCACGTCGGTTTCCGGTTCTCCGACGACTCCACCGAAGTGCTGCACGACATCAACCTGGACCTGACCCCTGGTACGACGCTCGCACTGGTCGGCGCCACCGGGTCCGGCAAGACCACACTGACCGCACTGGTCCCCCGGTTGTACGACGTAACCTCCGGGCGGATCACCATCGACGGGCACGACATCCGGGACCTGTCCCTGGTGTCGCTGCGGACCGCGGTCGCCTCCGCGTTCGACGACCCGACGCTGTTCTCGATGAGCGTCCGGGAGAACCTCACCCTCGGCCGGCCGGACGCGACCGACGCAGAGGTCCAGCAGGCTCTGGAGGTTGCCCAGGCGCAGTTCGCCAACGACCTGCCCTGGGGCCTCGACACGCGGGTCGGTGAGCAGGGCATGTCGCTGTCGGGTGGTCAACGGCAACGGCTCGCTCTGGCGCGCGCAGTACTCGCCAAGCCCGCAGTACTCGTGCTGGACGACACCCTGTCCGCGCTCGACGTACACACCGAGGCCCTGGTCGAGGAGGCGCTGCAGAACGTGCTCGCCGACACCACCGGCATCGTGGTCGCGCACCGCGCGTCGACCGTGATGCTGGCCGACCAGGTCGCTTTGCTGCAGAACGGCACGATCACCCACGTAGGAACCCACCACGAGTTGCTCGAGACAGTCCCGGAGTACCGGCACCTGCTCGCAGCGGAAGAAGAGGAGGTGCACGCATGACAACCACACAGTCGACCCAGCAGACACCTCCCGACACCGATGCGAAGGACGAGCAGCCGGAAGAGCAGAACTGGCGGGGCGTCTTCGAGGACGACCCCGATCGGGAGGTCTCCCGCGCGACCAGCATCCGGCTGAAGGAGGACTCCCGGAAGCTGCTGGGCGAGCTGCTCCGGCCGTACCACAAGCTGATCTGGCTGCTGGTCGTGATCGTGCTCGTCGAGAACGCCGCCCGGCTCGCCGTGCCGTACCTGGTCCACCTGGGCATCGACAACGGCATCCCGCCGATCCTCGCGGGCGAGGGCTCGCGGGAGCTGGTCACGATCGTGATCACCGTCCTCGCGATGGCGTTGCTGCAGGCGTGGGCGCGGCAGCTGTTCCTGATGCGGTCGGGCCGGCTCGGCCAGACGATCCTGCTCGGCCTGCGCAAGCGGGTGTTCGACCACTTCCAGCGGTTGAGCCCGGCGTTCCACGACAAGTTCACGTCGGGCCGGGTCATCTCCCGGCTGACCTCCGACGTACAGGTCATCGACGAGATGCTGGCGAACGGGTTCGACGGTCTGGTCACCGCGGTACTGACTCTGGTCGGTACGTCGATCATCCTGCTCACGCTCGACCTGAAGCTCGGTCTGCTCGCGCTGCTGTCGTTCCCGGCCCTGCTGATCCTGACAGCGTGGTTCCGGAAGCGGTCGGCGGTCGTGTACCGGCAGACGCGTGAGGCCGTCGTGCTGGTCATCGTGCACTTCGTCGAGTCGATGACCGGCATCCGCGCGGTGCAGGCGTTCCGCCGGGAGCCGCGCAACGAGGAAATCTTCCACGGCGTCAACGACCGCTACCGGAGGGCCAACCTCGAGTCGTTCCGGCTGAACGCGATCTTCATGCCGTCGATCAAGGGCGTCGGCAACATCACCATCGTCGCGATCCTGGCGTACGGCGGTTACCAGGCGTACCACGGTCACGTCACGGTCGGCGTCCTGACCGCGTTCCTGCTCTACCTGCGGCAGTTCTTCGAGCCGCTGCAGGACATCTCGCAGTTCTACAACACCTTCCTGTCCGCGAGCGCGGCGCTGGAGAAGCTGTCCGGGGTGCTGAACGAGACCCCGGACGTGCCGGAGCCGATCAAGCCGGCCAAGCCCGGTCCGGCGCACGGTCACCTGGAGCTGCGCAACGTCCGGTTCGAGTACGTCGACGGCGTACCCGTGCTGCCCGGTCTGCAGCTGGACGTGCCGGCTGGTCAGACCCTGGCCCTGGTCGGTACGACAGGTGCGGGCAAGACGACCATCGCCAAACTGGTGGCGCGGTTCTACGACCCGACCAGCGGCCATGTGCTGCTCGACGGCGTGGACCTGCGCGACCTGTCCGAGGACGACCTGCGCTCGCGGGTCGTCATGGTGACGCAGGAGAACTTCCTCTTCACCGGCTCGGTCGCCGACAACATCCGGTTCGGCAAGCCGGACGCCACGATGGAGGAGGTCGTCGAGGCCGCGAAGGTGATCGGCGCGCACGACTTCATCATGGCGCTGCCCAACGGGTACGAGACCGCGGTCGAGAAGCGCGGCTCGCGGTTGTCGGCGGGTCAGCGGCAGCTGGTCGCGTTCGCGCGGGCGTTCCTCGCCGACCCCGCCGTACTGATCCTGGACGAGGCGACGTCCAGCCTGGACATCCCGAGCGAGCGCCTGATCCAGCGGGCGCTGAGGACGATCCTCGCCGACCGGACGGCGATCGTCATCGCGCACCGGCTGTCCACCGTCGAGACCGCCGACCGCGTCCTCGTCCTGGAATACGGGCAGATCATCGAGGACGGCGCTCCCGACCACCTGGTCACCACCGACGGGCACTACGCGGGGCTGCACCAGGCCTGGGAAGACTCCCTGGCCTGACCCCGGCAACAGCGGGCGCGTGGGTTCTCCCGCGCGCCCGCTGTTCATTTCTGCCCGAACGAGTTTCGGGAAGAACGTTTACGAACTCTTGACCGCCCTCCTCCGCCCATTTAGTTTGGGCCGCGATCAAAATGGGAGGGCAGTCTGATGAACCGACGTACCCGGCTCCGGCGGTGGCTCGCCGCGACGGCCGCACTGACCAGCGCGGCGCTGTTGCTGAGCGCCTCGCCCGCGCACGCGGAATCCCCGGAGCCGAGCCCGGCCGCACGCCCACTGTTCGACACCGGCCCGGCCGCGGACGCGATCCGCCGCCTCGTCGGCACGCAGTACGGAAGCCAGATCACGCTGGCGACGATCCCGGCGTCCGAGGGCCGTGACACGTTCCGGATCACCCGCCGCGGCGCGCGCCCGGTGGTCGAGGGCAGCAGTACGTCGGCCCTGCTGATGGGCTTCAACTGGTACCTCAAGCACGTCGTGAAGGCGGACGTCTCGTGGACGGGCGAGCAGCTCGACCTCCCCCTCGTGCTGCCCGCCCCGAGCGCGCCGATCGAGAAGTCGTCGGTGGTCGAGCACCGGTTCGCCGGCAACGACACCGAGGACGGGTACTCCGGGCCGTACCGGACGTTCGAGGACTGGGAACGGCTGATCGACGTCCAGGCGCTGCACGGCGTGAACGAGATCTTCATGCCCATCGGCACCGAGGCCGTGTACTACGAGATGCTGCAGGCCTTCGGCTACACCGCGGACGAGCTGCGCGCGTGGATCCCCAGCCCCGGGTACCAGCCGTGGTGGCTGCTGCAGAACATGTCCAACTTCACCGCGCCGGTGAGCGCCGAGGTGATCCGCGAACGCGCGGAGCTCGGCCGACGGATCGCCGACCGGATGCGCTCACTCGGGATCACGCCGGTCCTGCCGGGCTACTTCGGTACCGTGCCGCGAGACTTCGAGGTGAAGAACCCCGGCGCCACCACGGTTCCGCAGGGCACCTGGGTCGGACTGGACCGGCCGGACTGGCTGGCACCGACCGATCCGCTCTTCGACCAGGTCGCGGCACGCTTCTACGAGGTCCAGAAGCGGCTGCTGGGGAAGTCGACGATGTTCAAGATGGATCTGCTGCACGAGGGCGGCCGGCCCGGCAGCATCTCCGTCGGCCAGGCATCCGTCGCGGTGCAGAACGCCATGGACAAAGCCCATCCGGGCGCGATCTGGGCGATCCTGGGCTGGCAGAGCAACCCACGCCCGGAGACGGTCGCGGCCATCGACCGGAGCCGGATGCTGGTCGTCGACGGGCTGTCCGACCGGGCGCTGAGCCCCGACCGCGAGGAGGACTGGAAGGGGACGCCGTACGCCTTCGGGTCGATCTGGAACTTCGGCGGGAACTCCACCATGGGCGCTCCGATCCGCGCCTGGAACGAGCGGTTCTGGGCGTCGCTGGCGAAACCGGACTCGGCCCTGAACGGCATCGCGATCATGCCCGAGGCCAGCTACAACAACGCGGTGGCGATGGAGTTCCTCGCCGAGCTGCCGTGGCACGACGGCCCGGTGGATCTCGACCGATGGTTCGCCGACTACGCGGACGCGCGGTACGGCGGGACCGACCCGAAGGCACGGCAGGCCTGGCAGATCCTGGCCTCGACCGCCTACTCGATTCCCCCGAACGGCGGCCGCTCCTCGGGACACGGCGGTCTGTTCGCCGCCATCCCGAGCCTGACGGTCCAGCGTCCGCACAGCTGGGCGCAGGCCGCGTTCGCCTACGATCCGGCGGCGTACGCCGGTGCACTGCCGGCGCTGCTCGGCGTCGACGAGTCGCTCCGGAACAACTCGGCGTACCGCTATGACCTGCTGGAGGTGGCGCGTCAGTCCGCCGCCGACAGGTCCCGTACGTTGCTCCCCCAGATCAGGACGGCGTACCAGGCCGAGGATGTCGAGCGCTTCTCGCAGCTGACCGAGACGTGGCTCGGCTACATCGCCGGTGTCGACGACCTGGTCGCCACCAACGAGGAGTACCTGATCGGACGGTGGCTGGAGAAGGCCAGGAGCTGGGCCGCGGACGACACCGAGGCCGCGCAGCTCGAGTACGACGCGCGCAAGCAGGTCACGTCATGGGGCCTGCGCACCACAGACCTCCAGGACTACGCGTACCGCGAGTGGTCCGGCCTGCTGGACGGGTACTACGCGCCGCGCTGGAAGCAGTACTTCGACGGATTGCGGACTGCTCTGACCACAGGCACCACAGCACCGGCAATCGACTGGTACGACGTGGCGGAACAGTGGTCGTCCGATCGCACCGCCTACCGCACCGAGCCGACCGGCGACACTTACACCGAGGCGGCGAACCTGCTGGAGCGGCTCCGGAACGACGACTACGACCCGACTCTGGTACTGCGTCCGACCGGGACGGTGGATGCGTCAGGGGCTGCTCGGGTGACCGCGACCGTGACCAACACGAACTACTTCGCCGCGCTCACCGGGCTGTCCTTCGAGGTCTCAGCACCCGCTGGGATCACGGTCGAACCCGTGGGCGACGCACCGGGCGAGGTCGGACCAGGTGGAACGGCCACCCGTTCCTGGACCGTCCGACGCGCCGACGGGCAGCCGGCCGAGGTGGCATCGCTGGAGGTGACGACACGGTTCGACCAGTCCGGACGCTCCGAGCTGCTGAAGGCGACCGCCGTCATGCCGGTGGCCGCGGCCGGACGCTACCAACTGAGCGACCTGCCGTTCGCGTCGTCACGCAACCACGACGGCCTGCACCCGGTCGCTCGAGACACTGTCACACCGGCGACGCCTTCGGGCAACGGTGCGCCGATCCTGCTCGACGGTGTTGCCTACAGCAAGGGTCTCGGCACCAACTCGAACGCCGACATCCGGTTCGAGCTCGGCGGTGACTGTTCGCGGTTCACCACGGTGGTCGGCATCGACGACGCGATGAACCACACTCCCGACGGCGATGCGGTCGTCCGCGTCTTCGGCGACGGGCGTCTGCTGGCCGATTCCGGCGTACTGCGCAGTGGGATCAGCGGCACGGCCTCGAAAGCGGTGCGGCTCGAGGCGGACCTCACCGGCGTACGGCAGCTGCGGCTGCAGGTGCACCAGTCCGACGCGAACCGGTTCTTCGACGCAGTGTCGTTCGGGGTTCCGACGGTGACGTGCGCTGGACCGCTGCCGGTCTCGTTGAGTCACCGGAAGCCGGCGACGGCCAGCAGTACGGAAGGCACGCGGGTCGCGGCGAACGCGGTCGACGGCGACCTGAGCACCGGGTGGTTCTGTGCGCCTCAGGAGTGCGCCGGTCAGCCGTCGTGGCTGCAGGTGGACCTCGGTGCTGCTCACGAGCTGTCGAGTGTGCGCGTGACGCCGTACTACGCCGACGGCCGGTCCTACCTCTATCGTGTCGACGGAAGCGTGGACGGACAGACGTGGACCCGGCTGGCCGAGAAGGTCACCCACAAGGCGCAGACTGATGTCGGTGAGCGGTACGACGTGACCGGTGCGTACCGGTACATCCGGGTCACCGGCTTCGGGAACACGTCCAATGCGTACACGCTCCACCTCCAGGAGCTGGGGGTGTATGGCGTGGGCTGATCGGGCAGCGGGGCAGGGCTCCGGCGCTCGCGGAAGGCAGGGATGACGAAGGCGATACGGATCACCGAGAAGGTGACACCCGGCGTTCTCCGCGAGCGCAACACCCGGCTGGTCCTGCAGACCGTGCTGATCGGCGACGGCCTGTCCCGCGCGGACATCTCGCGCACGACCGGCCTGGCGCGAGCGGTGGTGTCGGAGATCGTCGAGTCCCTGCTGGCGCGGCACCTGCTGGTCGAGGAGGCCGGGACGCCGAGCGGCCGCGGCAAGCCCGCGAAGCCGCTCCGCGTCGACACCGAGCGGCAGTGCCTGCTGATGGCGGACCTGCGGCCGACCGAGGTGGTCGCGGGTGTGGTGGGACTGGACGGGGTCATCGGGACGACCGGCCGGGCGGACCTTCCACCGAACCCCAGCGTCGATGACGTGATCAGGGTGCTGGGCGACTGCCTGCGCCGGCTGGCGGCCGAGGACGGGCGAGCTGTCCTGGCCGCCGGCATCGCCGTCCCCGCGATGCTGTCGCCGGAGCAGGGCATCGTCGAGTCGATCCAGTTCCGCTGGCACGACGTCGACCTCGCGGGGCCGTTGCAGGCCGACCTCGGGTACGACGTCGTACTGGTCAACGACGCGACCGCGGTCGCGATGTCCGAGCTGTCCCACCAGAGTCAGGCCGGCGGCAGCGTCATCGTGCTGCACATCGCCGGCGGCATCGGGTCGGCCATCATCCTCGACGGGCGCGTGCACCTCGGCGAGCGGCAGCGCGCCGGCGAGGTCGGCCACATCGACGTCGGCGTGAGCGACCGGCGTTGCGAATGCGGCCGGACGGGCTGTCTGGAGACCGTGGCGAACCTGCCCGCGATCCTCGCCGGGGCCGCCGTCGAGGACCTGGACGCGATCTCGTCGCCCGGACAGGAGCCGGCCGGGAAGCGGCTGCGGGCGCTCGCCGACCGGGTCGAGTACGCCGGGCGGAGTCTCGGCGCCCTGATCTGCGTGCAGGCGGCGATCCTCGACATCCCGGACGTGGTGATCGACGGCCCGGTCCGCCGGGCGGGAACGCGGCTCCTCGATGCGATCGAGCAGGAGCTCGCGCGCCGCCTGCCCGCCGTCGACGTACGCCGTCCCCGCTTCTCGACGATGGCCGACCACAGCAAGATGTACGGCGCGGCCGCCGCGGCGATGCTGCACGAACTCGGGGTCCTCTGGCACCGCTCCCCCTCCCGCGCTGAGAACTGAACTGTCCGCAGGCGCCGGTACGGTGACCCACATGCTGACGACGCTGGCGGTGGAGAACTACCGGTCCTTGCGGCGGATCGTCATGCCGTTGCGCGGGCTGAACGTGGTGACCGGCGCCAACGGCACGGGGAAGTCGAGCCTGTACCGGGCGCTGCGGCTGCTGGCCGATGCGTCGCGCAACGGAGCCGTCGCGGCCCTGGCCCGTGAGGGCGGATTGCAGTCGACGCTGTGGGCCGGGCCGGAGCAGGTCCGCAAGGATCGACCTGTCCAGGGCACCCGACGGACGGGGCCGGTGACGTTGCGGATGGGCTTCGCGAGCGACGACTACGGCTACCTGATGGATCTCGGGCTACCGGTTGCCCAAGGCTCCCAGTTCGATCTTGATCCGGAGATCAAACGCGAGGCGCTGTGGTCGGGGCCGTTCCTGCGGCCGGCGGCGGCGCTGGTCGAGCGCAGCAATCGCGAGGTGCGGATCCGTGCGGCGAGCGGTGAATGGCAGCGGGCGGGGCATCAACTGCAGACGTTCGACAGCATGCTGAGCGAGTTCGCGGATCCCGAGCGCGCGCCGGAGCTGCTGCTGGTGCGGGAGCGGCTCCGCGGGTGGCGGTTCTACGACCACTTCCGCACCGACGCGACGGCTCCTGCCCGCCGGATGCAGGTGGGTACCCGGACCGCAGTACTCGCCCCGGACGGCGCGGACGTGGCGGCCGCACTGCAGACGATCCGCGAGCTCGGCCCCCGCGGGGTGCTGGAGGAGGCGATCGAGCTGGCGTTCCCGGGCAGTCGTGTCGAGGTCGTCAACACCGCGGGGCGCTTCGAGATCGCGTTCCACCAGCACGGTCTGCTTCGGCCGCTGTCCGGTGCGGAGCTGTCCGACGGCACGCTCCGGTACCTCCTGTGGGCCGCCGCCCTGCTCACCCCGCGACCGCCGGAGCTGCTGGTCCTCAACGAACCCGAGACGAGCCTGCACCCGGACCTCCTGCCGGCGCTCGCCAACCTGGTCGTCACCGCCGCCAAGGAGACCCAGGTGATCGCCGTCTCGCACTCCCGCCCGTTCATCAGCGCACTCGAGGCCCTCTCCCCCGACCTCCAGACGATCGAACTGCTCAAGGAGAAGGGCGCCACCCGGATCACTGGTCAGGGCCCCTTGGACGAACCGCCCTGGAAGTGGCCGACTCGTTAATCCGGCTTCACGCTTTCGAAGCGGACGAGGATGACGGAGCCGGCGGCGGAGAGCAGGAAGCCGATGCCCGCGGCCGGCCACCATCCCGCGCGGACGGCGTCGCCGAGGACGAACACGCCCGCGGCCGCCGGGGCGATGGTCTGCAGCGCGATCATCGGCGTCGTTGCGAGCGTGACCGAACCACGCTGCAGCGCGAGCGAGTACAGGATGAACGCGAGCGCCCCGCTGATCGGCAACGTGTACGTCGTCGGGCTGCGCAACAGCTCGCCCAGCGACCCGTCCTCCAGCAAGCGCGCCGAGATCGCCACCCCGGCGTACCCGAGACCGGCCAGCAGCCCGAGCAGCGCGGTGGATACGCCGTGCTGGGACCGGCTGGCGACGGCACCCAGTACGGCGATCGCGATCAGTCCGACGACGACGCCGATGGTGAGTCCGTGATGCTTGGCGCTTTCACCGGCGTCGCCGGCCGCCACAGCGAGCAGACCGAGCCCGACGCACACCGCGATCACCGCGGACCACTCGAGCGCACTCAGCCGGTCGGACATCCAGCGGGTCGCGAGCAGCGCGGTCACGACCAGACTCACCGCGATCCCTGCCTGCGCCAGGTACAGCGGCAGCAGCCGCAGCGCCACGAAGTGCAGTCCGAAGCCGGCCAGGTTCAGCACGAGGGCCCCGAGGAACGCGGGCTGCTTGAGCAACGCGACCACGAACCGGCCGAGCCGCCGCGGATCCAGCTCCGACTCGGTCGGCACCTTCCGCGAACCCACGGCCTGCAGGATCGCCGCGAAACCGAACAGCACCGCGGCAGCGAGCGCCGCGCTCAGCCCCAGGACCACTAGGCCGCAGCCCTCCGGCGCCACGTGAGGTAGAGACTGAGTCCGCCGTAGTACACGAGGTACGCCAGCGAGATCGCCACGACGATCGCGTTCGGGTCGGGCATCAGCGCCAGGAGTACGGCGTACGACGCGAGCCAGACCGCCGTCGCCACCAGGTTCAGCGAGCGGAACGCCTTGGTGCGCGACGGGTACACGTACTTCACCGGGACGAAGACGAGCACCGAGCAGGCCACCAGGATGACGCCCGTGGCGACCGGGCTGAGACCGAGCACCACGACGTAGAACGCGACCACGTTCCAGTAGCTCGGGAAGCCCAGGAAGAAGTGGTCCTCGGTCTTCGCGTCGACCCGGCAGAACTGATAGCTGGAGGCAAGCAACGGCAGCGCCCCGAGCACCGCGCCCCAGGTCCCGGACGGCAGGTACCCGCCGGTCCAGAGCAGCACGATCGGCGCGAACGCGTAGGTCAGGTAGTCGACGATGTTGTCGAGCATCGCACCGTCGAACCACGGGATGGTCTCCTTCACCCGCAGCCGGCGTGCGAGCATCCCGTCGGTACCGTCGATCACCAGGGCCGCGAGGCCGAGCCAGAGCGCCCGGACGGCGTCGCCGTCGATCGCGGCGATCACGATCAGCAACGCGAGCACCGTTCCGCTCGCGGTATAGGCATGCAGTGCCAGTCCGGCCAGACGCAGCCGCGTCGACCCGACGAACGGTTCCCGCACCGCGTCGTGTGTGGTCAGGACAACTCCCAGAACTCAATCGACGCAGCGCGCCGGAGCGGGTCAAGGTCAACCCGCCCGTCGCCAGCGTCTCACAAGCCTGGTCCCGCCCCCGTCACCGACCGTCATCCGGGGCGAGATCTTTGCGAGGACTTAGTTCACCGGGTCGAGCAGGAAGACGGGAATCTTGCGGGTGGTCTTGGTCTGGTACTCCGCGTACGGCGGATAGGCGTCCACGGAACGCTTCCACCATTCGTCGTACTCCGCGCCGTCGATCTCGCGGGCGACGTACTCCTTGGTGGTCTCGCCGTCCTGGAGGGTGACCTTCGGGTCGGACTTGAGGTTGTAGTACCAGACCGGGTTCTTGGGCGCACCGCCGAGGGACGCGACCGCGGCGTACACACCGTCGTTCTCCACCCGCATGACCGGGACCTTGCGGATCTTGCCGGACTTGGCGCCGCGCATCGTCATCAGCACGACCTTCATCCCCAGGATGTCCACGGCGTCGGTGGTGCCGGTCTCGGTCACCTTCTCGACCTGCTCGCGGACCCATCCGGTCGTGCTCGGCGCGTACTCGTCGTCGTAGTTCGATGTCATGTCACCAATACTAACGGTGACGCGTCATCAATGACAGCCGACGCGGGGGTCAGACCGCGCAGGACTGCAGCTGTGCGGCCGTGGCGATGGTGGCCGCGATCCAGCGGCGGCGCAGGAAGTGCGCCTTCAGCAGCCGGTGAACGCCGTCCAGCACGACCAGGCGGCCACGATACGCGACCAGATTGATCGGGAAGTCCAGGTCGGAGTCCATCACCCGCTGGTAGTGGGCGCGGAAGTTCATCGGCGTCTCCGCGACCTGGTGCGGGGTGACCCGGAACCGCTCGCCCTCCAGCTGCCACAACGGCAGGTCGAACATCCAGACCAGGTCGGCGACCTCGACCGGTTCGACCTTGAGGTCGAGCTCCCACAGCTTCGCCAGCTGCCAGCGGTACGGCGGGAACACCTCCCGCAACGCCTCCGGCATCAACGCGACCAGTTCCTCGAACGACACGTCCGGCGCGACCCGATCCGCCCCCGAGTCGAACGAGCCGTCCACCCCATCCATCATCACGACCCAGCAGGCTACGCCATCCCCAGGACAGTCCTGCGACGGGCGAGTGCGGGCGGAGCCGACAGGTTTGCCCGGTGGTTGGCGGTGTTGGTTGCCTCAGGCATGTGCCTGGCGGTGGATGATGACGATCGCCGAGTCGTCCCCCGGCCCTCCGGCGGACGCGACCAGCTCCTGCGCGGCACCCTTGAACCCCTGCGCGACCAGCCGTTCCGCATGCCCCGCCAACCGGTCCGTACCGCGGCCGATGTCCTGCCGCGGGGTCTCCACCATCCCGTCGCTGTACAGGAACAGCGCGTCCCCCTGCTTCAACTGCCCCCGGTTCACCTCGAACTCCGGCGACTCGACCAGCCCGAGCAGCGGCCCGTCCGCGTCCCGCGTCTGCCACCGCCCCGACCACGCGTCGAACTGGATCGCCGGCGGATGCCCGGCCGTCCGTACGTCGAACTCGCCCGTCCGCAGGTCGATCACGACATGCACCACGGTCGCGAAGTCGTCGTCCCAGTCCTGCCGCCGCAGGTACCGGTTCGCCGACGACAGGAACTCCTCTTCCGGTACGACGCCCAGCAGCCCGCCGAACGCACCGGACAGCAGCAGGGCCCGCGTCCCCGCGTCGATGCCCTTGCCGGAGACATCGACCAGCGCGACCTCGAGGACGTCGTCGTGCACCGTCGACACCACGAAGTCACCGGAGAACGTCGACCCACCGGCGGACTGGATCGCCGACTCGACCCGCCAGCCCGGCGGCAGGGTCGGCAACTCCCCCTGTGCGGTCAGCGTGTCCCGCAACTCCATCAGCATCGACTCACCACGGGTCCCCGGGACCCCGAGCCGGTTGCGTACCTTCGCACTGGTCAGCACAATCCAGGCCACCAGCGCGAGCACCAGCACGAACCCGGTCCGCGGTAGCACGGGCGACCTCAGCACCACGACGTACACGCCGAAGATCAACGTCAGCACGCTCAACGCGACCAACTGACGGAAGCGCAACAGCAGACCGCCGAGCAGCAGCGGGACGACCAGCAACGACGCCGGCACGAACCCCGGCAACGCCAGACTGCCCAGCGTGAACACGAGCGACATCAGCAACAGCGCCAGGAACGCCACCCTGGGCGAGCGGCGGGCACGACGCGCCAGCGCCTCGACCCGGCGGCCGATGCGTCGTACCAGTGCAAGACCGCCGCTCTTCCTCATGGTGTGAAGAAGATAACGGTACTGATCGGTCCGCGCATCAATTCGCAACACAACCGATGACTGTCAGCTCTTGCGGGTGAGACCGGTCCGCTGGCACTTGGGGCACCAGAACAAGTTACGGCCCGCGAGGATCTTCGTCCGGATCACCGACTGGCACACGTAGCACCGTTGCCCCTGGCGCCGGTACACGTACACCTCGCCACCATGATCGTCCCGCCGCGGGTCACGGCCCATCGCCTCCGGCGTGTGGTCGTCGGCCACGGTGTCGATCCGCCCGGTCTCCACGCCGTACTTCATCAGCGCGAGCAGGTCGTCCCACATGCCCTGCCACTCGCGCTTCTTCACCACGTTGCCGGGCGTCGTCGGGTTCAGCTTGGCCCGGAACAGCACCTCGGCGCGATACACGTTGCCGACGCCACTCAGCACGTCCTGGTTCATCAGCAGCTGCCCGATCGGCAGTTTGCTGCGGTGGATCCGCTTCCACGCCAGCTCCGGGTCCGCGTCGTCGCGCAGCGGGTCCGGACCGAGGCGGCCGAGCAGCTTCTCGCGCTCCTCGTCGGTGATGACCTCGCAGACGGTCGCGCCGCGCAGATCGGCGTACGACGTGGCGTTCTGCAGCCTGAGCCGGACCTGGCCGACAGGCTCCGGCACGGGCGCCGGGTTGATGTCCATCTTCCCGATCAGCCCGAGGTGGATGTGCAGCCAGCCGGCGCCCTCGAAGTCGGCGAGGAAGTGTTTGCCGTGCGCCTCGGTCTGCCGCAACAGATGCCCGTCGAGCAGCGCGGCGCCTTCGGCGAACCGGCCCTGCGGGCTCGACGCCCGGGCCGGACGGCCACCGAACGCGTCCCAGACGTCGTTCGCCAGCCGGTGCAGGGTGTGACCTTCAGGCATGATTCCTCGTATGGGGACGACAGGTGGTTCCAGTGCAGCGAAAGGGGGCGGCAGGTCCGCTCCACCCACTCCGGCCGTGGTCGGCACCGCCCGGAGCATGCGGGCTCGCGATGTCTCCCGCCCCCGTCGGTCCGTCGCACGCCGGCCCGTACTACCGGCAGCCGACAAGGACGAGCAGCAGGAGGATCAGGGCAGCGGCGGAAGCTCGCCGGTCGACTCGTAGTTGGCCAGCATGTCGATCCGCCGGGTGTGCCGCTCCTCACCGGAGTAGTCGGTCGCCAGGAACGTCTCGACGAACCCGGTGGCCTCCTCCTCGCTGTGCATCCGGGCACCGACACTGATCACGTTGGCGTTGTTGTGCTCGCGACCGAGCCGCGCGGTGTCGGTGCTCCAGGCGAGCACGGCCCGGACCCCCTTCACCTTGTTCGCGGCGATCTGCTCGCCGTTGCCCGAGCCGCCGACCACGACGCCGAGACTGCCCGGCTCGTCGATCACTGCCTGCCCGGCGCGCAGGCAGTAGGGCGGGTAGTCGTCCACGGCGTCGTACACAGCCGGACCGTGGTCCACGACGTCGTGCCCGGCAGCGGTCAGGTGCTGCACCAGGTGGTTCTTCAGTTCGAAGCCGGCATGGTCAGAGCCGATGTGCACTCGCATGGCCCGCAATCTACTTGTCAGCCGTCTGCACCCGGACGGCACCCGGCACAGTCAGCCCTGCGGTCAGCCGTGTCACCTGGGCGTAGGCCTCCTCGTACGGCGTCCCGCTCGGGTGCAGCGTGAACACCGCGACGATGCTCCGGTCGTCCGGCCCGACCGTGCCGGTCGTGTGCAGCGCGTCGTTCACCAGGTCCACCACGGACTCCGGCTTCTGCCGGTCGGAGCGGTAACCGCTGGACCCTTTGAACCCGGACCAGCCCTGCTTGATGCTGAATCCCGGTTCGAACGCCGACGCGATCCCGAAGTACTGGTCGATCCCGTCCGTGCCGTGGCGGGTCGCCCGGTGCAGCAGACCCATGACGTACCGGCGTACCGGTTCCGGGGCGTCGTCCAGCAGGTACCGGTAGATCCGCACCGTGTCGGCGGGCGTGATCGCGACGTACCCCCAGAAGCCCGGGTGGCTCGCCGGCGGCCCCGCGGTGCGCGTCAGACCGAGCCGCCCGACCATGCGGTCCACGATGGCCGCACCGCCCAGCTGGTCCCAGTAGTAGCTCGCGGCGTCGTCGTCGCTGCTGCGCAGCATCACCTCGAGCCGCTCCTGGTCCGCGGCCGGTACGTCGTACTCCGGGCCGCGGTTCCAGAAGAAGTCCAGCGCGATCAACAGCTTCACCACGGACGCCGAGCGGAACTGCTGCTCGGCGTTCTCCTGCTGGACGAACTGCCCGGTCTCCCGGTCGAACACGGCGATGCCGACGGTCATCTGAACCTACTCACCACTGGACGGATGCTTGAGTGAGCAACTTTCACCGCCGGGGCGCCCGGAAGACAACCCCTGAACCGTCAGTCGAAGATCGGGCCGCGGTCGCGGGTGCGCTTGATCTCGAAGAAGCCCTCGGTGCCGGCCACCAGCCGGACGCCGTCCCAGAGCTTCCCGGCCGCCTCACCCTTCGGCGCCGGAGTCACCACCGGCCCGAAGAACGCGGTGCCCTCCACGGAGATCACCGGCGTACCGACCTCCATGCCGACCTGGTCCATGCCGGCGTGGTGCGACTTCTTGAGCGCGTCGTCGTACCGATCGGTGTCGGCGGCCTCGATCAGCGCGGCAGGCAGGCCGACCTCGGCGAGTGCCTCCTTGATCACGTCACCCTTGCCGTCGCCGATCCCGCGGCCGTCGACATGGATCCGCCGGCCCATTGCGGTGTAGAGCGGCAGCAGGACCTCGTTGCCGTGCGCCTGCTCGGCCGCGATCAGCACCCGGACCGGGCCCCACGCGTTGACCAGGAAACTCCTGTACTCGTCGGGCAGTTCGTCGCGGCCGTCGTTCAGGACGGCGAGGCTCATCACGTGCCACGTCGTCTTCACGTCCCGGACCTGCTCGACCTCGAGCATCCAGCGAGACGTCATCCAGGCCCAGGGGCAGGCCGGGTCGAACCAGAAATCTGCGGAGGCAGTCATATTCACCATCATACAAAGTTGAAGAATCGGGTCACCGGCGGAGATACCGTCTTGGTATCCAATACCCAAGGTCGGGGGGAAACCCTCGGCCAAGCCGCGGGCCAGGTGCATAGGATGCCGACATGCCTGGAACCAACCTGACGCGCGACGAGGCGCGTTCCCGAGCGGGCGTCGTCCGTGACGTGAGTTACGCGATCGAGCTCGACCTGGCCAACGCACCGAGTGGCGCCCCGACGTACCCGTCGGTGACCACGATCACGTTCACCGCCGAACCCGGCGCGAGCACCTTCGCCGACCTGATCGCGGACAAGGTCCGCTCGGTGACGCTGAACGGCGAGGACCTCGACCCGGACGCGGTGTACGACGGCGCTCGCATCCAGCTCGACGGGCTGGCCGAACGCAACGAGCTCACCGTGGTGGCCGACTGCCTGTACTCGCGGACCGGTGAAGGGCTGCACCGCTCGGTCGACCCGGCCGACAAGGAGACCTACCTCTACACCCAGTTCGAGGTGCCGGACGCCCGCCGGGTGTTCGCCACCTTCGAGCAGCCCGACCTCAAGGCTCCCTTCACCTTCACCGTCTCCGCCCCGGCCCGCTGGGTCGTCATCTCGAACGCCCCGGCGCCCGAGCCCACGCCGTACGCCGGTGAGAACGGCGAGGAGCTGGCCCGCTGGGAGTTCCCGCCGACCGAGCGGATCTCCACCTACATCACCGCGGTGGTCGCGGGTCCGTACCACGTGGTCACGGACGCGTACGAGGGCCCGCACGGGACGTACCCGTTGTCGCTGCTGTGCCGCCCGTCGCTGAAGGACGCACTGGACGTCGACGACCTGTTCGAGGTCACCAAGCAGGGCTTCGCGCTGTTCGAGGAGGCCTTCGGTACGCCGTACCCGTTCCACAAGTACGACCAGGCGTTCGTGCCGGAGTACAACATGGGCGCGATGGAGAACGCGGGCTGCGTCACCCTGCGGGACGAGTACCTCTTCCGCAGCCGTACGACGCACGCGGAGCTCGAGGCCCGTGCGAACACGGTCCTGCACGAGCTGGCGCACATGTGGTTCGGCGACCTGGTGACGATGACCTGGTGGGACGACCTGTGGCTGAACGAGTCGTTCGCCGAGTGGGCCAGCCACTGGGCGCAGGTGGTCGCGACGACGAAGTACTCCGACGCGTGGACGACGTTCTGCAACGCCCGCAAGAACTGGGCGTACCGGCAGGACCAGCTGCCGTCGACGCACCCGATCGCGGCCGACATGATCGACTTCCACGCGGTCGAGGTGAACTTCGACGGCATCACCTACGCCAAGGGCGCGTCGACGCTGCGGCAGCTGGTGGCGTTCGTCGGTGAGGAGACCTTCGTCACCGCGCTGAAGGAGTACTTCCACGACCACGCGTTCGGCAACACCGAGCTGGCCGATCTGCTGAAGCCGCTGGAGAAGGCGTCCGGCCGGGACCTCGACGACTGGACCGAGCGGTGGCTGCGGACCGCGGGCGTGAACACGCTGCGCGCGGACTTCGCCGTCGACGACCAGGGCGCGTTCACGTCGTTCGCGATCGAGCAGACCGCGAACGAGAAGTTCCCGGTCCTGCGGCCGCACCGGCTCGCGGTCGGGCTGTACCGGCGGACCGACGCCGGCCTGGTGCGGACCGAGCGGTTCGAGGTGGACATCGACGGCCCACGCACCGAGCTCCCCGAGCTGACCGGCGCCGCCCAGCCGGACCTGGTGCTGCTGAACGACGACGACCTCACCTACGCGAAGATCCGGCTCGACGAACGCTCCCGGGCCACGCTGGTCGAGTCGATCGACCAGCTCACCGAGTCGTTGCCCAGGGCACTCGCCTGGGGCGCGGCGTGGGACATGACCCGGGACGCGGAGATGCCGGCCAGCCAGTACGTCGGCATCGTGCTGCGCGGGATCCGCGCCGAGACCGACCTGACCGGCGTCCGCTCCCTGCTCAACCAGGCGAACACCGCGATCAACCAGTACGCCGCCCCGCAGAACCGGCCCGCCCTGCGGGAGCAGTTCGAGGAGGCGCTGGCCGGTCTGATCGCCGACGCCAAGGCCGGCAGCGACCACCAGCTCGCCTTCGTCCGCGCCTACAGCTCGGCGGTGTTCTCCGACGCCGGGGCGGACCGGCTCGCCGGGTGGCTGGACGGTCGTGACCTGCCCGCGGACCTGGTCGTCGACACCGACCTGCGCTGGACGCTGATCGTGGCACTGGCCCGGCTCGGCCGGATCGGCGCGGACGAGATCGACGACGAGCTGACCCGCGACACCACGATCACCGGGCAGGAGCGGGCCGCGCAGGCGCGAGCCGCCCGGCCGACCGTGGAGGCGAAGGAAGAGGCCTGGCGGGTCGCGGTGGAGTCCGAGGACACCCCGAACGAGACGCAGTTCCGGACCATCCTCGGGTTCCAGCAGCCCGGCCAGGAGGACCTGCTGCGGCCGTACGTCGACAAGTACCTGACCGCCGCCAAGGACGTGTACACACGGCTCGGCTCGTCCATGGGCGAGAACGTGCTGGTCTACCTGTCGCCGCGGCACCTGGCCGACCAGGGTGCGCTCGACGCGCTGACCGGCTGGCTGGAGACGGAGTCGGCGTCGGTGGACGCTCCGACCCTGCGGTACGTCACCGAGGCACAGGCCGATCTCACCCGCGCGATCGCCGCGCAGGCGACGGACGCGGCCTCCTGACCGATCTTCACGACAGGGCCGGTCTCATCGAGAGACCGGCCCTGTCGCGTTGAACCTCGCGGTGCGGTAAGACTGGGTCGGTGCCCGCCTCTGATCCCGCCTTGGCTGGTGCGGCAGCTGTTGCGCTGACCGGACTCGCAGAGGCGTACCGACCCCGCCCCGTCACCCCGCTGATGCCCTGGCGGTACACCAACCGCCTCGTGAAGCCGTACGTCGTCACGGCACGCGGACGGCAGTGGGACGACCTGATGGTCGACGTCGCCCGGAGCACCGCCACCCGCCAGCTCGACTTCGACGACGCGATGGGTGCCGTCGGGCTCGGGGTCGTCGTACTGCACCTGAGCGACGACGGCATCTCCCTGGTGGTGCAGAGCTGGGCGCGCGACTTCCAGTCCCGGCTGAGCATCTTCAGCGGGATCGAGGCCGGCGACCTCCGCCCGGCCCCGATCGGCGCCGCGCCGAGCGTCTGGGAGCTGGAGGTGCTCAGCCACGAGCGGACGTCGTACGTGCGGCACATCCTCTCTGCCGAGGTCGACATCGACAGCTGGCTGGACGACGCCCTCGACACTCGCCCCAAGGCCAAGTTCGACGGCATCCCCTCGGGAACCTAGTCCGGACATAGCGTTTCGCTGACCACGCGATCTCGTTCGGTGAGGTCAAACGGTTGTTGGTCGGCGGTGGGTGAGGGCTCGTGCGCGGTGCGCGATTCCCCTGCGGGGAAAGAGATTCTTGCCACCTGAAAGAGGCTCACTTCTTCGGTGGTTGGGTTTAAGCTGCACCGGACATATCCGTCCAGGGGTTGTCTGGGGAGGGGCCCTTGCCGTGACACGCGTCGATCACCGGAGGCCGCCCGCACGGGCTGCCCGCAAACAGCACAGGACCGCCGCCCGGCGGAGTGCGCCCGCCGCACGACCGCGGAAAGCGCAGCGTTCGCACAGTGCCATCGGCGCGGCGATCGTGGCCGGTCTGGCGATAGCGGCGGTGTTCGCGTTCATCCTCACCCGCGGTACGACCGCCGGCACGGTGGCCGACGGACTGCGGATGGGTTCCGGCACCGACAGCGGCGCCGCGGCGCCGGCCGATCCGACGGCGAGTCCAACAGGCATCAGCACGAAGGCCGACCGGAAGCCGCCCGTGTCCGCCGCGGCACCTAAGCCGACGGCGGCCACGTCGGCGACGAAGCCGACCACGCCGCCGCCGGTGAACACCGGTCCGACCTCACCGAAGTTCAAGCGCGGCCAATGGATCGCGGTCCTGGACAAGTACCCGGCGGACGCGGGCCAGACAGCGAAGGACACCGCGACCAGGATCACGCGGGCCGGCATCCCGGCGAAGGCCATGCTGGTCGACGGTCAGTACCCGGGCTTCACGGACAGCTCACTGGCGCCGGTCACCGGTACCTGGGTGGTCTACCTCGGTCCTGGCTCGTCCTCGGAGCAGATGCTCAACCTCTGCCTGGATCCGCGCACGCAGGCGGCGTACCCGAGCGCCTGCCCGACCTACGAGCCCGCTAGCTGAGGTACGTCGTCGGTCGACAGCCGGGCGTGCAGATGTGAGTTGTGCCGCTGCCCCGTCGGCTCGACGTAGTAGTCGCGCATGACGCCTTCGAGTTGGAACCCGGCCCGCAGTGCGACGCGGCAGGACCCCTCGTTGATCAGCGAATGGTCGAGCGAGATCCGGTGCAGACCGAGTCCGTGGGCCGCGAAGCCCCAGCGGGCCGCAGCGTCGAGTGCCCGCGCACCCAGCCGGCGACCGCGCGCCGCGGGCCCCACCCAGTACGCCGCCACGGCCTGATCGGGCACGCGGTGGACGTCCCGGAGCGTGACGCTCCCGATCGCCTGATCGGTCGCGCAGTCCGCGATCGCGAAGACGGCATTGCCGCGGGCCCAGCCGTCGATGCGCGGCTCCAGCCACCTGCGGGCCCGCTTGTCGGCAGGTGTGCTGATGACCGCCGTCCCCGCGGTCCAGCGAAGAATCCCCGGGTCCTGCAGGGCCAGCGCCACCGCGTCCTCGTCGGACGCGACGAACGGACGCAGTACGACGTCGCCGAGCTCGATGCGATGCGGTTGCAGCGCGACCATCTACTGCTTGTGCGGCTCGGTGTGCGCGTGCAGCAGCGGCGCCTGGTGCGCGTGCGTCCCCAGCTGCTGTACGCCGGTGACCAGCCCGCCGGTCAGGTCCCCGGTCGCGAAGGACGTCTGCATCGTCAGCGCGGCCAGGCCGGCGGACGAGTCCGACAGTTGGCGCCGGGCGTTCGTGCCGGTGACGATCTCGAGACGGCGGCCGGCCGGGTCGACGTACACCAGGACGGAGTTGTCCGGGTCGTCGAGCTCGTTCAGCAGCTCGATCGCGAACGGACGGGTCTCCGAGTCGGCGCCACCGACGTACACCGAGAAGTGCAGGCCGGAGACCTCCTCGGCGTGCCGGACGGCCCGCTCGATGTCGTGGAGCTGGTCAGGGGTGAAAGCGTCACCAGCTGGCACTTGCGCCTCCGGTCGTGCGGGCGACGCCGGTGCCGGCCGTCGCGGTGGCACCCGGCGCCTGGCTCGACGAGGTCAGCTCAGGCAGCTCGGGCAGGTTGGCTGGGTCGGGCTTGGTCGCCGTCGGACCGTTGATCCACACCGGCGGCGCCCACCAGGACAGTCCCGGACGGTACCGCGGGCCGTGGGCGATCGAGGACGCGAAGACCAGCAGCGCCACCACCGCGACGACCAGCACCGGAATCCCGACGAACACCAGCAAGGAGTGCCCGGACAATTCGACAATCACGCCCCGAAGCCTAACCCCCTACCCGCCCGAGCCGCCGGGCGGTCCGGCCCCGGCGCGTGAATTCACGGGGACACCCCTTGACCTGTGGGGCGGTCAGTTCAAGGAGTGCATCCCAGGTGAGTCGTGACCAACCTCAGAAAGTGACGTCCGAGCACTGGTAGAAGGCGTTCCCGGTGTCGGCGATGGTCCAGACCGCGAGGATCATGTGCCGTCCGGTGCGGCCGCTCGGGATCGTGCCCGGGTGGGCCACGTCGTACGGCGGACGGGTGCCGTTCATCGTCACCGTCAGGAACGGGTTCAGATCAAGCGCGGCCCGGGTCAACGGTTGCGTCGGATCCCAGCCCTGCTTGGTCATGTAGTACTTGAAATCGGTGGTCGAGTGCGGCGCGGTCAGGTGCCACGTGAACGTGAACCCCTGCCCGCCCTGCAGTTGGGTGGCCGGCCAGGTCCCGCCACGCTGGTCGTCCAGCTCGGCGAACTGACCCAGGCCTGCCGAGCACAGCTTCCCGTCGGCCGGCCCGCTCTGCGGGAATCCCTTGGGACCTTCCACGCTCTGCGGCTCCCACTGGATCTGCCCGCAGTTCGTGACGTTCCCTTCCTGACAGTTCTTCGCCCGGCTGATCGGGCCGGTCGAGTATCCGTGCCCGTAGGCGAGCGGGACCGACGTACAGACCGTCAGCGCCAGCGCGCCGACGGCGATGCCGGCCATTCTGAGCTTCCGTTTCCAGCTCCGCTGAGACAGCATGCGGACTCCTTCCACTGTTGGGGCGGTGGACAGCGAAGGAAGGCGCCTCTCCTGCTCAATAGAAAACAACCGTTCCAATCTATTGTCAACGGTTCGTGAGCAGTCGGATACGGAAAGCTAGATCTAGATGTTCAGCGCGCCGATCAGCCGACGGAGGCGGTGGTTGTTGGGCAGGTCCTCCACCAGGACGGCCTCACCCTGCGGCCCGCCGAGCGGGACCCGCCAGTTCGGATACTCGTCCGTCGTACCCGGCTGGTTCTGGGTACGGCGTTCTCCGACAGCATCCGTCAGCGCCACGCCGACCAGCTTCGCCGGTGTGTGGGCGACATACCGGTGGAGCGCCTCGACGATCCGCTCCACGTCGCCGTCGGTGTTACTGAGCAGGTGGCGTTCGCGGAGCGCGTCGAGCCACGCGTCCCGGTCCGCCTCGTCCACTGCCAACTCCTCCGCCACCGGACGAGTCAGCAGACCGAGGCGGTTCCGCAGCTCCACGTGGTCACCGGCCAGGTACCCCGCGGTCGGCGGCAGGTCGTGCGTGGTGACCGTGGCCAGACACAGCTCCCGCCAGCGCTCCGGCGCCAGTGGCTTCCCGTCCGCGTCCCGCTCGAACCACAGCACCGACGTACCGAGGACGCCGCGTTCCGTGAGGTAGTCGCGCACCCACGGCTCGACAGTCCCCAGGTCCTCACCGATCACAGTCACCCCGGCCCGCTGGGCCTCCAGCACCAGGATGCCGACCAACGCCTCATGGTCGTACCTCACGTACGTGCCCTCGGTCGGCCGTTCCGGTGAGGTCACCCACCAGAGCCGGAACATCCCGAGGATGTGGTCGATCCGCAGTCCCCCACCGTGACGCATGACCGCCCGCACCAGGTCCCGCCAGGCGGCGTACCCGGTCTCGGCGAGCGCGTTGGGCCGCCACGGCGGCTGCGACCAGTCCTGTCCCTGCTGATTGAACGCGTCCGGCGGTGCGCCCACGTGGATGTTCTGCGCCAGCACGTCCTGCAGCGCCCACGCGTCGGCACCGTCCGGATGCACACCGACAGCAAGGTCGTGTACGACGCCCAGTGACATCCCGGCCGCTTTCGCCCGAGCCTGGGTCCGAGCCAGCTGCTCGTCCAGCTGCCACTGCAGCCAGCAGTGGAACTCCACCGCATCCGGGTTCTCGTTGCGAAAGGCAACGACAGCCGGTGATGCCGGCTCCTGCAGCTCCTCCGGCCACTTGCTCCACTCCGGCCCGTGGACATCGGCCAGCGCGGCCCACGTCGCGAAGTCGATCAGCCCCTGGCTCTCGCGGTCGCAGTACGCGCCGTACTCCGCGATCCGGCCCACCGACGGCTGCACGCGGAACAGCACCTGCAGCGCCTCACGCTTCGCAGCCCACACCGTGTCCCGGTCGAGCGCAGTGGAGTCCTCACTCAGCGCCCGCACCTGCAGCGCCAGCGCCCGTACCTGATCGCGCTCCGCCGGCGCGAGGTCGCCGTACTCGTCGATGTCCTCGATCCGCAGGTAGACCGGGTTCCCGAACCGCCGGGACGCCGGCAGGTACGGCGACGGCTCCATGCGGCCCGACAGCTCCGCGGCGTGCAGGGGGTTCACCAGGACGAACCCGGCGCCCAGGTCATGCGCCGACCACGCAGCCAGGTCGCCCAGGTCGTGCAGATCTCCGATCCCCCACGAGCGCCGCGAGCGAACGGAGTACAACTGCAGGACCCAGCCCCAGGTCCGGTGCAGCTTCTCCGGCTCCAGCTTCCGCGGCGTGACGATGAGCGTGCTGACCGCGATCTCCGGGCTGCTGCCGATCCGCGCGCACAGGCGGTGATAGCCGAGCGGCAAGTCGCCCGGCAGCTGGAACGTCGCCTCACCGACCTGTACGCCGTCGACCCACTCAGGCTCGACCCAGTGGTCCTGCTGCGGGATGTCCCGCCGCTGACCGCCGTCCTCGAGGTCAACCCACACCTCCGCCGTCGACCCGTGCGGCAGGTGGACGGCGAACCAGGGCGTCCAGCCCTCCCGCATCACGACGGTGGCGGGCAGAGTACGGCGCCAGCGCGCCTGCTGGTGCTCAGCAAGCGCAAGAGCCGCCTTCTCCGGTGTAGACGCGTCCACGCCGAGTGCAGCGAGCACGTCGGACACGACCTCGCTGGAGACGATCACATGCTCGCCTTGCCAGTTCCAGTACTCCGTGGCCACGCCATGGGCGACTGCTAGCTCGACAAGGGCCGGAGTGGGAGCTGTCACCCCAGCGAGTCTGCCGTATCAACCGTGTCGACTGCCAAACGGCGCGCGTTGCGATTGTCCCTCGGCAGTACAGCTGGTCGATCCAGCTACTCGATGCAGCTAGTCGTTCGAATGGCGGCGGGTCAGCATCAGCACGGCGAGCAGCAGCACTCCGCTCGCCACGACCAGCCCGATCGCCACACCGGCCAGGTTGTCGGTCAGCTGGTAGAGAGCGGTCGGCCAGATGACCAGGAGGATCGAGCAGCCCACCACGGCGTACGCCGAACGCCGGGTCCGCCCGTACGCGACCAGCAGCGCGGCCGGTCCCGCCGTACCGACGGCCAGCGCCATGATCTCGCCGCGCTCCTGCACCAGCCAGCAGATCGACGAACTGAACATCGCGGCTCCGGCGAGTGACCAGGACGTCACCTGATCGCGCACCAGGCCGAGCATCGCGAACACGAACGCGACGAGGATGAACCCGGTCCCCGCGATGCCCGCGCTGTTGGTGGCCGGCCCGGTGTCCGGAGTGAGGACATCTGCCGTGATCACCAACACACCCACGGCCAGGATCCCGAACGTTGCCACTAGCAACGACGACTCCTTGAGCCACCACAGGCCGCCCGCGGCCAGGGCGAGCGCGACCATCACCCCGGCGACCCGCCCCGCCTCCCCCTCGATCGCCACGTAGGTCGCGAACCCGGCGACACAGCAGCCCAGTGACGCGAGCGCCGCGCTCAGCTGCTGACGGCGCCCCACCACCGCCAGCACGACGGCCACGCCGAGCAGTACGACCGCGGCCGTGGCGCCGGTCGTGATCCGCGCCGCCCGGCCCATCTCGCCCCAGTTCGCCAAGGTCAGGAGCGCGACCGCCCCGAGCAGCAGCGCGCCGCCGATGTACCCGAGCACCTCGACCAGCGCGTTCGTGCGGGCCGTGACGGGCCGCGGCTGCTGCTGCGCACGCTCGGGCTCCGGCGGCTTCTCGAACGGCCGGGGTCTGCCGGGATCGGCGAGCGCCGCGTCGATCTCCGCGTCGGCGGCGTCGCGGATCGAATCGGCCTGGTACTGGCGCAGCACACCAGCGCTCACGAGCCTCGAGAGCTCGTCGTCCAGCCGACTCGACATGCTTTTCCGTCTCCTTGTCAGCCTACTAACATCAGGCGGCGAGATGCCTATTCTGACCAGCTACCTAGTGTCCCTAGTCAATCACCCCCTGTTTTCACTGCCCGAGGCCTTCCCGACGTTCTTCCGGATGGGCTCCGACGGCAAGCTGGAGGTGACCGACCAGATCGTGGTCGTCCCGGCCCGGATCGCGGGGCTGATCATCGGCTTCTTCGTGCTCCGCTGGCTGCTGCACAAGATCATCCGCCGGTTCGCCCGGCGGACCGGGAACGGCGCGGTGGCCGGCGTGCTGTCCAGGTCGAAGCTGGGGCAGGGGTTCGTGGAGAGCACGCTCGCCACTGAACGCCGTACCCAGCGCGCCGAGACGATCGCGTCGTTGCTGTGCAGCGCGGTCACCATCGTGCTGACCGCCGTTCTCGTGGTGATGGTGCTGGCCGAGCTCGGGTTCAACATCCTGCCGGTGATCGCGTCCGCGAGCATCATCGGCGTGGCGCTCGGTTTCGGCGCGCAGACGCTGGTGAAGGACTTCCTGGCCGGCGTGTTCATGATCTTCGAGGACCAGTACGGCGTCGGCGACCTGATCGACATGGAGAAGGCGACCGGCGTCGTGGTCGCGGTCGGCCTGCGGATCACCACGCTCCGCGGCGAGGACGGCACCACCTGGTACGTCCGCAACGGCGAAATACTCCGGGTCGGCAACATGAGCACCCGCGACCCGAGCAGCTCCGGCTCCTCCGGCGTCGGCTCCGCCGCGGAGAAGGAAGAAGAGGCCGCCAAGGCCGACGAAAGCGCGGCGAGCGGAAGGCAGGACGGACACCCCGCCTGACAGCGAAACGCCTCCCGCGCAGGTGGCTGCACGGGAGGCGTCGGGTGTGGATCAGGCGGTGAAGGTGACGTCCAGGGTGATCGGGACGGCGGACAGCGCCTGGGAGACCGGGCAGTTCTTCTTGGCGCCCTCGGCGAACTCCGCGAACTCGTCGGCGGTCAGGCCCGGCACGTTGCCGTTGACCGACAGCTTGATGCCGGTGATGCCCTCACCCGGCTGGAAGGTCACGTCGGCCTGGGTGTCCAGCGACGCCGGCGGGTTGCCCGCCTGCGCCAGCGCGTGCGACAGCGCCATCGAGAAGCAGCTCGAGTGCGCGGCGGCGATCAGCTCCTCCGGGCTGGTCCGGCCGCTGGCCTCCGGCTCGGTGCGGGCGGCCCACGTCACGTCGAACGAGCCGAGAGCGGAGGACTCCAGGTTGACCTGGCCGCCTCCCTCCAGCAGCGAACCTTCCCAGTGGGCCTTGGCGGTACGGGTAGCAGCCATGCTCGTGTTGTCTCCTTCAGAAAGAGTTCAGAGGGGGATTCAGCGGCCGGACACGTCGATCGCGCCCGGATAGTTCGGCTCGTCGGTGTTCACCATGCTGTGTGCGGCCATCACCATGTAGCGCCAGATCTCCTCGTCCCGCTCCGGGGACAGGGCGATCTCGTCGAGCGCGGCCCGCATGTGGCCGAGCCAGCGGTCCCGTGCGCTCGGGGTGACGGCGAACGGGGCGTGCCGCATCCGCAGCCGGGGGTGCCCGCGCTGCTCGGAGTACGTCTTGGGGCCGCCCCAGTACTGCTCCAGGAACATCCGGAAACGCACCTCGGCCGGACCGAGGTCCTCCTCGGGATACATCGCCCGCAGCTCCGGGTCGGCGGCAACACCACGGTAGAAGGCGGCCACCAACCGGTGGAAGGTGTCCGCCCCACCAACGGCGTCGTAGAAGCTCTGCTGCTCAGTCATGTCACATCTAGTCTCTCAACCGCTCACAACGTGCTTGCGCAGGGCTACCCGTTCGGCGTCGACCAGCGGCCGCTTCGCGTGCGTCGCACCGTCCACGGCGACCAGTACGGACTCCGCCTTGGCGTACACGTCCTCCGACCCGCCGCTGCGGTCGACGATCCGCGAGCCGAGCGTGTACGACGACGTACCGACGGTCTCGACCCACACGTCCACGTCGTACGGCGGGTGCCTCAGCAGGATCGGCCGCAGGTAGTCGACGGTCTGGCTGACCAGCACGCACGGGTACTGCGCGAAGAAGTCGCCCGTGGTCTCCATGACCTGCCCGAGGAACGCGATCCGGGCCTCCTGCAGGTAGTCGAAGTACCGCACGTTGTTGACGTGGTCGTAGGAGTCGATGTCCGACCACCGCACCAGAACTGGATGGGTGAACGTCATGCGCCCACCAGTTTCTCGAGGGCCGTGCGCTCCACCGGGGTGATCCGGCGCAGGCGGTTGGCGGTGAAGTCGAACGGGACCAGCTTGGTCTTCGCCTCGACATACGTACGGCGTTCCGGTTTCGCGTCGAGGATCTCGTAGTCGACCGTGAACGAGGCGGCCCGGATCTCGCTGATCCAGAGCTCGATCCGCACCGGTTCGGGCCGGAAGTGCAGCGGCGCGCGGTACTGCACCTCGTGCCGGGCCACCAGCAACCCGGTCTCCAGGTTGTCGGCGCCGAGCTCCTTGGCGGTCCGGAACAGGAAGTCGACGCGGGCGTCCTGGAGGTAGTCGACGTACCGGCCGTTGTTGACATGGCCGAGCGCGTCCATGTCCCCCCAGCGCAACGGGCAGTGGTAGACGTGGCGGTTGTGATGATCCACACGGCGATCATCGCATCCGAGGTACTTCCCCGGTGACTGACCGTGGGTAATGTCATCTCCGGCAGACCGAACCAGCGATGGGAGCGACGGATGAGCAGGGTGGCGATCGTGACCGGGGCGGCCCGGGGAATCGGCGCGGCCGTCGCGCAGCGGCTCGCCCAGGACGGTAACGCCGTCGCTGTCGTCGACCTCGACGAGGCAGCCTGCTCAGGGACGGTCCAGGCAATCACCGACGCCGGCGGGAAGGCGATCGCTGTCGGCGCCGATGTCAGCAAGTCCGACCAGGTCGCCGCCGCGGTCGAGCGGGTGGCGGCCGAGCTCGGCGCGCCGACGATCCTGGTGAACAACGCCGGTGTCCTGCGCGACAACCTGCTGTTCAAGATGTCCGAGGACGACTGGGACACGGTCATGTCGGTGCACCTCAAGGGCAGCTTCCTGATGTCGAAGGCCTGCCAGGCGCACATGGTCGAGGCCGGGTACGGCCGCATGGTCTTCCTCTCCTCGACGTCCGCGCTGGGCAACCGCGGCCAGGCGAACTACGCGTCCGCGAAGGCGGGTCTGCAGGGCCTGGCGAAGACGCTCGCGATCGAGCTGGGCAAGTTCGGCATCACCGCGAACGCGATCGCGCCGGGCTTCATCGAGACCGACATGACGGCGGCCACCGCGGCCCGCGTCGGCGTCGACTTCGAGGAGTTCAAGAAGGCCACCGCCGCGACCATCCCGGTGCAGCGGACCGGCAAGCCGGAGGACATCGCCGCCGCGGCGTCGTTCTTCTGCAGCGAGGAGGCCGGGTTCGTGTCCGGCCAGGTGCTGTACGTCGCCGGCGGACCCCGCAACTGACCCGGAACCCCGACCCGGACCCACCTGGAACTGAGAGGCGCCTGACCATGCCGCAGACCTTTACCGGCGTCGACGAGGTGGTGCACGCGGTCGGCACCCAACTGGGCGAGACCGAG
The DNA here is from genome assembly GCF_011761605.1 of Kribbella shirazensis. GTDB lineage: Bacteria > Actinomycetota > Actinomycetes > Propionibacteriales > Kribbellaceae > Kribbella > Kribbella shirazensis. The sequence continues at coordinate 7,247,132 of NZ_JAASRO010000001.1, forward strand.
TGGCTCGAGATCACCCAGGAGCAGGTCAACCAGTTCGCCGACGCCACCGGGGACCACCAGTGGATCCATGTCGACGTCGAGCGCGCCGCCAAGGGCCCGTACGGCGGGACGATCGCGCACGGCTACCTCACGCTGAGCCTGATCGCCCGCTTCGGCGACGAACTCTTCAAGGTCGACGGCGTGACCGCGAAACTCAACTACGGCGTCAACAAGGTCCGCTTCCCGTCGCCGGTCCCGGTCGGCACCCGGGTCCGCGCCGGCGCCTCGATCGCCAACGCCGTCGAGACCCCGGCCGGCGTCCAGATCTCCCTCAACTGGGTCATCGAGCGCGAGAACTCCACCAAACCCGCCTGCGTCGCGGAGACCGTAGTACTGCTCGTTCCCTAGAGCGGACAGATCAGGACCGCGTGGGTGGCGATGCGGTGGTAGCCGAGCCATTCGTTGACCGCGAGCATCGGGGTGTTGCCGTCGTAGTTCGCGGTGTAGGCGCCTTCGACGCCGGCGTCCGCGGCTCGGTGCAGTGCGGCGGCCTTGACCAGTTTGGCCAGGCCGCGGCCGCGGTACTGCGGCATCGTGGACGTCATCTTGGACCAGATCTTGGTGTGATCGCCGAGTCCCAGCGTGAACGCGACGACCTCGCCCTGGTGTATCGCGGCCATGCTCAGGTCGAGCACCGTGTCCTGCGAGTTCCACACCGCGGCCAGCCACTCGTCGTACGGCCGTGAGGAGATCTTGGCGTCGCCGGGCTTGGTGCGCTGGGCAACCATGTCGGCGGCGTACAGCAGGTGCGGGTCGACGTCGCTGAGCGGTACCAGGTGGACGGCGCTCGGCGCCTCCGGCTGCGGCGGAACCTTCCGCGGATCGATGCCCGCGTAGTGCACCTGCCGCGTCTGCCGGTACCCGAACCGCGCGGCCCACCCGACCGCGCGCGGATCGGCGAACACCCGTGCCGTCGTCGCGCCGGCCGCCCGCAGGTTGGCGTGCGTTGCCTCCAGCAACCGCGTCCCGATCCCCCGCCGCCGGTACTCCGGCCGGACGATCACGCGCAGTTCCCCGTCCAGCGGAACGGATCCGCCGATCAGACCGGTCGTTGCCCAGCCCACCAGTTCGCCGTGGTCCAGCGCCGCGAACGTCCCGCGCCCCGGGACGACCGGCGTCCCGAGTCTGCGGACCAGCATGCCCCGGGTGACGACCAGGTAGGGCACCATCGCGTCGTGCAGTGCGACCGCCGCGTCCACATCCCCCGGTCCAGCCGCCCTGATCTCCATCTGAACTCCTTGGGCACTCCAACACAAAAGTACCCAGGAATCTAACGCTGTTTCAGGTGCATACCGGAAGGGAGCGCGTTACAGCTCCGTCTCAGACGGCGTTCACAGCGTCCGGAGCAGACCGTGTTCGGTCTGCACACGGCGGTAACCGAGCCAGTTGTTGATGGCAAGCATCGGCCCGTTCTCGTCGTCGTTGGAGGTGTACGCCGAGGTGATCCCGGCCGCTGCCGCACGACGCAGCGCGACCGACTTCACCAGCTTCGCCAGCCCCTTCCCGCGGTACGCCGGAATCGTGCCGGTCATGCCCGACCACATCCGGTCACCGTCGGTCTCGACCACGGTGAACGACGCCACCTCGCCACCGGCCACCGCCGCGACGCCGAGCGACCGGTCCTGCGACGGGCTGTGCCAGATCTCCTCCAGCCACTGGTCGTAGTCGACCGAGTCCAGCGGCGAGTCGCCCGGCTCGTCGAGTGAGGCGATCGTGTCGGCGGTGTACGCCGCGCGCGGATCCACGTCGTCGAGCGTGACCAGCTCGATGCCGTCCGGTGTCGCGGGCTGCTCGGGCAACGACGTCAGCTCGACGCCGGCGAAGTGCATCTGCCGCGTCCCGTCGTACCCGCGGTTGTGGGCGAACGTGACGCTGTCCGGCTGCACGAACGTCCGGACGCGGACCGCGCCGACCTCGGTCAGGTGCTGGTGCAGGCGGTCGGCGAGTTCGCTGCCGATGCCCTGCTTGCGATGCTCCGGATGCACGTAGATGCTCAGGTGGGCCTGGCCCGGCTCGCTCGTCCAGACGTTCAGCCCGGCCGACGCCCAGCCGACGACCTCGCCGTCGTGCTCCGCGAGCAGCGGCAGGAACCGCTCCCCCGGCGACTGCACGGTGATCATGTGCCGCGTCGCCGCGGGCGACATCACCTTGTACGGCGCCACCAGCCGCCGTACCGCCGCCACCGCCTCGGCGTCGTCCGCCACGGCCTGCCGTACCACCGCCCGACTCCTCATGCCCGGACCCTAGCCAGGGTGCCGGACCCACGCCACGCATTAAGAGACGTGATCGCGCGGATCCCGTGATTCGGATGTGCGCCGAACTCGTAATAGAGTGACGCGGTGCTGTCGGACTGAATGCCCCGACCGCCGGAAGTGCCATCGTGGTTGCACGCGACGGGGTCACCGGCGGCGGGGCGTCCGCATTTTCTGTTGACCTTCCTGAGTCGTCAGGAGTAAACAGCAACTATGCAGATTACCGATGGCGCCGCGGCCGCCCGCACCCTGGCCGGCCTGATGGTCTCCGACAGCCCGCGTCCCGAGTACGCCGAGGCGTTCCGCCCGTTCGCCCCGCTGATCGGCAGCTGGGACCTCGACGTCGCCTGGTACGACGAGACGGGCGCGGCGACCCGCACCACGCAAGGCGAATGGCACTTCGCCTGGGCGCTCGACGGCCGCGCCGTCGCCGACATCTGGATCACCCCGAGCCGCGCCGCCCGGGCCACCGACGGCGACGGCGAGTGGGGCCTGTCGATCCGCATCCACGATCCTGAACTCCAGGCGTTCCGCTCGACCTGGATGGGTCCCAAGGCGGCCTTCGTGATGCCGTTCGTCGCGCACGCGACCGCGGACACCATCACGCTCGAGTCACAGACCGCGAACACCCGCTGGGCGTTCACCGGCATCACGGAGTCCGGATTCCACTGGCGCAACGAGGACATCGATGCCGACGGCAACGTGATCCTCCGGCAGACCTTCGTCGCGACTCGTCAGGCGTAGGTCGCCACCGCTGCCTCAGCCAGCTGCAGCAACCGGTCCCGCAGATCCTGCGGCTCCAGTACCTCCAGATCGCCGGCGAACCCGAGCAGTACGCCGCATGCCGCCTCCCGCACCCGGAAGTGCATGCGCAGGTGCCGCCACTCGTCATCCGCCGGCACGTCGCGAGCCACCTCCCCCTTCGCCAGCATCGGCGTAGCGATCCGCCGGATCAGCTCCACCTTCTCCGGCCGTACCCGGACCAGGACGTCGACACCGACGGGCAACTGCCGCTCCAGCCCGGACCGCAGCCGCTCCCACTCCGCACGGACGTCCAACCCGTCCGGGCGCTCTGCCGGCTCGTCGAGGATCTCGACCTGCTCGACGCGCGACACCCGGTACATCCGCGCCGCGCCACGATGAGCCGCCACCAGGTACCAGCGCCCGGCCTGCTCGACCAGGCCCCACGGATCGACCGTCCGGCGTTGCACGCCCTCACTGGCCGACGCGTAGCGCAGCCGTACCCGTCGCCGCGTGACGACGGCCTGCCGCAGTACCGGCAAAGCACCGGTGTCCTCGGCCTCCGTGAACCACCGCCGTCGATCGACCACGATCGCACCGGACAACGCGTCCGCATCTCCCTGCAACTCCACGGGCAGCGTCGCGGACAGCTTGCCCATCGCGGAGTGCAGTGCGTCCTGCAAGCCGAGCTCCTCCGAAAGGGCCGCCCGCCCCGACCACGCGAACAGCGCCTGCGCCTCCCGAGGCGTCAGCTCACTGACGTCCGCGCGGTACCCCGGCAGCAACACACAGCCCCCGTTGCGCCCCCGCTCGGAGTACACCGGTACGCCGGCCGCGGACAACGCCTCCATGTCGCGCATAACCGTCCGCGTCGACACCTCGAGCCGCTCAGCGAGCTCCCGCGCACTCAGCCGCTCGTGCCGCTGCAACAACAGGATGATCTGCAACAACCGGTCCGCTCGCATGCGCTCGACAATATGAGACAGAAGATGTCTTATATAGCCCGCGCCGGCCGCCTGGATGGGCCGGCCTTAGACGATCCCGCCGTTCAGTGTGAGGCCGCCGTCGATGGTGACGGTCTGGCCGGTGATCCACGACGCCTCGTCCGACAGCAGGAACCACACCAGCGAGGCGACGTCCTCCGGCCGGCCCAACCGCCCCAGCGGGTACGTCGACGCGACCTTGTCCTCACGCCCCTCGTAGAGGGCTCCGGCGAACTTCGTCTTGACCACCGCCGGAGCCACGGCGTTCACCCGGATCTCCGGAGCCAGCTCGACCGCCAGCTCCTGCGTGACGCGGGACAGCATCGCCTTGGTCGCGCCGTACCACCCGATGCCGGGCGACGGCGCCAGGCCGGCCACCGACGACAGGTTCACGACCGCGCCGCCGTGCTCGCGCATCCACGCGTCCCGGCAGGCCTTCACCCAGGCGATCGCGGCGAGCACGTTGGTGTCGACCATCTTGGTCGCGACCACCTGGTCGACGTCCAGCAACTTCCCGTAGATCGGGTTGATGCCGGTGTTGTTCACCAGCAGATCCACCGAGCCGTACGTCGCCACCGCGGCGGCGACCACCTGGGACCGGTGCTCCGGATCTGCTGCCTTGCCGGCGACCGCCAGCGCGTGTTCCCGGCCACCCAGGGTCTCGACCGCCTGGTCGAGGGTCTCCTGGGTCCGGCCGGTGATGACAACGCGGGCGCCGTCGGCCACCAGGCGCCGCGCGATCGCCAGCCCGATACCGCGCGACGCCCCGGTGATGATCGCTGTCCGGCCGTCGAGACCCATCAGCTGAGGCGCTCGAGGACGATCGCCATCCCCTGCCCACCGCCGACGCACATCGTCTCGAGACCGAACTGCTTGTCCTCGAACTGCAGCCCGTTGACCAGCGTGGTCATGATCCGCGCACCGGTCGACCCGAACGGATGGCCGAGGGCGATCGCACCGCCGTGCACGTTCAGCTTGTCCTCGTCGATGCCGAGCTCACGCGCGGACCCGATCACCTGCACCGCGAACGCCTCGTTGATCTCGACCAGGTCGATGTCGTCGATGCTCATCCCGGCCCGCGCCAGCGCCTGCTTGGACGCCTCCACCGGCCCGAGGCCCATGATCTCCGGCGACAGTCCGCTCACCCCGGTCGACACGATCCGCGCCAGCGGCGTCAGGCCGAGCTCGCGGGCCTTGGTGTCGCTCATGATCACGACCGCCGCGGCGCCGTCGTTCAGCGGGCAGCAGTTGCCGGCCGTCACGGTGCCGTCGGGGCGGAACACCGGCTGCAGCTGACTGACCTTCTCCAGCGTCGTACCGGCCCGCGGCCCGTCGTCCTTGCTCACCACGGTGCCGTCCGGCAGCGTCACCGGCGTGATCTCGCGCTCGAAGAACCCGTTGTTGATCGCCTTCTCGGCCAAGTTCTGCGAGCGGACGCCGAACACGTCCTGGTCCGCGCGGCTGATGCCCCTGAGCGTCGCCACGTTCTCCGCGGTCTGACCCATGGAGATGTAGATGTCCGGGATCAGCCCGTCCGCCCGCGGGTCGTGCCAGGTGTCGTTGGTCTCGGCGTACTTCTCGGTCCGCGCGACCGCGTCGGTGAAGACCGGGTTGAACGAGCTCGGGTCGCCGACCCCGGCGGAGCCGAAGTTCTTGTACCGCGACACGCACTCGACGCCCGCGCTGACGAAGACGTCACCCTCGCCGGACTTGATCGCGTGGTACGCCATCCGCGCGGTCTGCGTCGACGACGCGCAGAACCGGTTCACGGTCGTCGCGGGCGTGTTGTCCCAGCCGAGCTGGACCGCGACCCGGCGCGCCATGTTCCCGCCGTGCTCGTCGTGCGGCTCCGCACACCCGAGTGCGAGATCCTCGATCTGGTCGCCGGTCAGCCCCACCTTGTCGACCGCCGCCTGGATCATCTGTACGGCGAGGTCGTCCGGACGGATCGTGGTCAGCGATCCCTTGTACGCGCGGCCGATCGGCGAGCGGGCCGTGGACACGATGACTGCTTCAGGCATTGTCAGTTCCCCTTCAGAGGCCCAGGTCGCGGCCGATGAGTTCCTTCATGATCTCGTTCGAGCCGGCCCAGATCTTGGTGACCCGGGCGTCGCGCCAGGCGCGGGCCACCCGGTACTCGTTCATGTAGCCGTACCCGCCGTGCAGCTGGACACACGCGTCCAGGATCTCGTTCTGCACGTGCGCGCTCCACCACTTCACCTTCGCCGCGTCCACCGCGGACAGCCGGTCCTCGTCGTGCGCGACGATCGCGTTGTCGACGTACGCCTGCGTGACCTCGGCCTTCGTCACCAGCTCGGCCACCAGGAACTTGTTGTACTGGAACGAGCCGACCGCCTGGCCGAACGCCTTGCGCTGCTTCACGTACTCGATCGTCTCGGCGAGGATCTGCGTGGCGTGCGCGATGTTCGACACCGCGGCACCGATCCGCTCCTGCGCGAGCCGCTCCATCATGTGGATGAAGCCGCGATCGAGCTCGCCCAGCACGTTGCCGTCGGGAACGAACAGGTCCTCGAAGAACAGCTCCGACGTACCGGACTCGGTCTGGCCGACCTTGTCGAGCTTGCGGCCGCGGGCGAAGCCCCCCATGCCTTCCTCGACCACGAACAGCGTGATGCCCTTGGCGCCCTTCGAGGGGTCGGTCCGCGCGGCGACGATGACGAGATCGGCCATGTCGCCGTTGGTGATGAAGGTCTTGGAGCCGTTCAGCACCCAGCCGCCGTCGGCCTTCTTCGCGGTCGTCTTCAGGGCGGCCAGGTCCGAGCCGCCCGACGGTTCGGTCATCCCGATCGCGGCGACGTACTCGCCGGAGCAGAACTTCGGCAGCCAGCGCTGCTTCTGCTCCTCGGTGCCGAGGTCCACGAAGTACGGCGCGGCGCAGTCGTAGTGGATGCCGAAGCAGCTCGACAGCGACGCGGAGACCTTCGACACCTCCTCCGCGAACACCGCGTTGAACCGGTAGTCGCCGACGCTCGAGCCGCCGTACTCCTCCGGCACGTCGAGCCCGAGGAAGCCCTGCTTGCCGGCCTCCAGCCAGGCGGCACGGTCGATCGTCTTCTCGTCGAGGAACTGTTCCATCCGCGGCACCAGCGAGCGGTCGCAGTACTCCTTCGCGCTGGCGCGGAATGCGTGATGGTCCTCGTTGAAGATGACGCGCTCCATGGGGCCTCCCCGAGGATTGAGACGAATGGCTAAGCGCTTGCTTAGCTTCACGCGTTTGGTGCAGGGTGTCAACGTGTCCGCAGTCACCGACCCCATGGTTTGGGAACACGTCCAGCCGGCCGCCGCACGCCGGCTGCTCACCGGCGCCATCGATGCCTTCGCGGAACGCGGCTACCAGGCCACCACGACCCGGGACATCGCCTCCCGCGCCGGCATGAGCCCCGCCGCCCTGTACGTGCACTACCCGTCCAAGGAGCGCCTGCTCTTCGAGATCAGCCTCTACGGCCACAAGGCAGCCTTGGAGGTACTGCGTTCCGCCGACACCGGCTCGACGCCGGCCGACCGCCTGCGCGCGCTCGTCGCGGCGTTCACCGCCTGGCACGCGGAGCACCACACGATCGCGCGCGTGGTCCAGTACGAGCTGGCCGCGCTGACGCCAGAGCACCTGACCGAGGTGGCGACGATCCGCCGGGCGATCTCTACCCAGATCGAGCAGGTGCTGACCGACGGGGTCGCGGCCGGCGAGTTCGCGGTGACAGATCTCCCGGGCACCACACTCGCCGTACTCTCGCTGTCGATCGACGTGGCCCGCTGGTACACACCACATCGCGGCGATCCCGCCGCGCTGGGGAAGCTCTACGCGGAGCTCGCCCATCGCATGGTCCAGGCATGAGAAAGCCCCGCATCCAGCTGGATGCGGGGCTTTCGGGGACTCAGGCCTGCAGCGCGGCCTGGACGTCGAGGTGGATGTCCACCTTGTCACCGATCAGCAGCTTGCCGCCCTCGAGCGGGACGTTGAAGTCGATGCCCCACTCCTTGCGGCTGATCTGGGCCGAGGCCTCGAAGCCGATGATGGTCTGGCCGTACGCGTTCTGGTCCACACCGAGGAACTCGACCGCGAGCTCGATCGGCTTGGTCACGTCCTTGATGGTCAGCTCGCCGGCGAGGATGTAGTCGTCGCCCTCGGGCTTGATCGCGGTGCTGACGAAGGTCATCTTCGGGCTGTTCTCGGCGTCGAAGAAGTCGCCGGAGCGCAGGTGACCGTCGCGCTGCTCGCTGCGGGTGTGCACCGAGGCCAGCTCGATCTCGACGCTGGTGGTGGACTCCTCGATGGTGTCCTTCACCACGATCTCGCCGCTGAACTCCTGGAAGGTGCCGCGGACCTTGGTCATCAGGTGCCGGACGGTGAAGCCCACCTCGCTGTGCGCGGTGTCGAGGGCGTAGGTGCCGGAGACCAGGCCGGGGATGCTGCTGGTCACGGTGCCGGTGGTGGTGTCGCTCATGGGGTCCTCTCGGGAAGGTGTTCGTACTGGGTCGGGGGCGACGCAGCCAAGGTCTATAGTTAAAACTTCAACCGATGACTACGACAGTAGGCAGGAACGGTTTAAAAGTCAACTATATTCCCGGTACACTGTCCTCGTGACGACGGAGATTGAGATCGACAGGGGAACTCGGTGGCTGACCGCCGAGCAGCAGGTGGCGTGGCGTGCGTACCTACTGGGGACCGCACGCCTGATGGCCAAGCTCGACGACGACCTGCGCCAGTTCGGCCTCGGCATCAACGACTACGAGATCCTCGTGCGGTTGTCGGAGTCTCCCGACCGGCGGCTGCGGATGGCCGACCTGGCCGACCGGCTGCATCAGAGCCGGTCACGCCTCACGCACACCGTCGGGCGCCTCGAGGCCGCCGAGCTGGTCCGCCGTACGTCGTGCACGAGTGACAAGCGCGGCGTCTGGGCCGAGCTGACCGATTCCGGTTTCGCCCTGCTCGAGCAGGCGGCGCCGTTCCACGTGGACGGCGTCCGGGAGAACCTGGTCGACCTGGCCAGCCCGGAGGACTTCGCCGCGGTCGGCCGCGTGTTCGACGCCGTCGCCGAGCACATCGGCCAACGCTGAAGCCGGCAGCTAAAGCGTTTGAGGACGCCGGCCCGCTCCGGGAACCTGCTGGCGTGACAGATTCGCCTCAGGACGGCCGGGCCGGCATCGACGCAGCGCTGGTACGGCGATTGATCGCACAGCAGTTCCCGCAGTGGGCCGACCTGCCCGTGAGGCCGGTCGAGGTCGAGGGCTGGGACAACCGGACGTACCGGCTGGGCTCCGAGCTGACGGCACGGCTGCCCACCCATGAGAGCTACGTGGCCGCCGTGGACAAGGAGCACCGGTGGTTGCCGGTGCTCGCGCCGGCGCTGCCGGTCGAGATCCCGGAGGCCGTGGCCAAGGGAGAGCCCGGCGAGGGCTACCCGCACCCGTGGGCGATCCGGCGCTGGATCGACGGCCGGACCGCCTCGGCCGAGACCGTCCCCGACCTGTCCGGCTTCGCTCGATCGATCGCGGACTTCATCCTCGCCTTGCAGTCGGTCGACGCCACCGGCGGACCGCTGGCCGGCGCCCACAGCTTCTACCGCGGCGCGCCGCCCGCGCACTACCACGACGAGACCGTCGAGGCCCTTGCGACGCTGAAGGGACGCATCGACACGGACCTCGCTCGCGAGGTGTGGGAGGCGGCGCTCGCCTCCCGCTGGGACCGGCCGCCGGTGTGGTTCCACGGCGACATCGCGCACGGCAACCTGCTGGTCCGCGACGGTCGCCTGTCCGCCGTCATCGACTTCGGTACGTCGGGCGTCGGCGACCCCGCCTGCGATCTCGTCATCGCCTTCACGTTCTTCTCCGGCTCGTCCCGGGCCGTCTTCCGGGACGCCGTACAGCAGGACACGGCGACCTGGGCCCGAGCCCGCGGCTGGGCGCTGTGGAAGGCGCTCATCACCGAGGACTTCCGCGTCATCGACAACGTTCTGGCCGACTACCGGATTCAGACCGCCTAGGAGGCAGACGGCGGCGCTCACCGGGGCTACCGTCGAGAGATGTGGTGGTTGCTGACCGCCTTGGGGGGCGGAGGGTTGGCACTTGCGGGCCGGTACCTGTGGGACCGGCGAGCCGCACGGCGCGGTGACGCCGAGGAACTGGTGCAGATCCGCAAGCTGGCCGACGAGGATGTGACACTTCTCGGCGAGGAACTGACGCGGCTGGATCGGCAGGTGGAAGGACGCCCGCTCGGCCCGGACGCGCACACGGACTACCAGGTCGCGCTCGACGCGTACGAGGCTGCACAGCGGGCGGTCAAAGGCATCCGAACGGCCGACGGGATCAGCTCGGTCACCGACACGCTGGCGACCGGGCGCTACGCGATCACCTGCGTCCAGGCGCGTATGCAAGGCGCACCGGTACCGGAGCGCCGGGTGCCGTGCTTCTTCAACCCGCAGCACGGTCCGTCGACGACCGACATCGTCTGGACGCAACCGAAAGTCGGCACCCGGACCGTCCCCGCCTGCGCACAGGACGCCGCCCGTATCCGCGCCGGCGACGAACCGGAGGTCCGTTACGTCCAGTACGGGAGCCGCCGGGTCCCGTACTGGGAGGCCGGCGTCGCCATCGCGCCGTACGGCCATGGGTACTTCGCAGTGGGCGCCGGGGCGGGCTTCCTCGCGCTTGCCGCCTTCGAGGTACAAAGCGGCGCGGCCGGCGGCTGGGGAGACTTCAGCGGCCCCGGCGGACACGACCTCGGCGGTTTCGACGGCATGGGTGACGGAGGCGGCGGCGACGGCTGACTCAGCTGTACGCCGCGACGCCTTCGTACTCCGCCAGCGGCGCCGCGCCCGCGGTCTCGTACTCGAGCAGCAGAAGGCCGGTCGGCGTCGCCTCCTGGCTGGTGAGTCTCAGGCCCGCCGCGTCGCCGGGCTGCTCGAACAATCGCCGGCCGCCGCCGAGCACTGTGGGCGCGACGACCAATCGCACCTCGTCGACCAGTCCGGCATTCAGCAGCGCGTTCCCGAGTCGCGCGCTGCCGTGGATCTGCAGCTCACGACCTGGCTGCTGTTTCAGCTCCGCGACATCGTCGCTGCTGCGCAGGACGGTGGTCGGATTCCAGGCGCCTGCGGTCAGCGTGCTGCTCACGACGTACTTCGGTAGCGAGTTCATCCGCTCGGTGTACGGGTCGTCGGGGTCGGTGATCTGCGGCCAGTCCCGCGCGAAGGCGTCGTACGTGCGTCGCCCGAGCAGCAGTCCGTCGGCGCGCTGCAGCCATTCCACGGTCCGCCGTACGAACAGATCGTCGATGTACGGCACGAGCCAGCCGCCGCGGGTGAAGCCGTCCGTGGTGTCCTCAGTCGCCGATCCGGGACCCTGGCTCACTCCGTCGAGCGTCACGAACTCCGTCAGGACGACCTTCATTGCGCGACCTCCCCTTCGACCAGAGCGGCTAGCTGCCCGGCGACCGTGCCCCAGCCGTCAGCGAATCCGAGTTCTGCGTGCCGGGCCCGGCTCGCCGGATCGCCGTGGCGGACCACGATCCTGTAGTCGGTGCCGTCCGTGTGATCGGCCAGGGTGATCTCCGCGGTCATCGCGATCGGCTCCGGGTTCGCGGGCCGCCAGCCGCTGTCGATCACATTGGTGAACACGATGCGGTCGAGCTCCTCCACCCGCAGGAACGTCGCCTCCAGATGCGGCTGGAACCGTGACCCGTCCTCGCTCAGCTGCGTCACCATCGCCCCGCCCGGCTCGACCTCCAGCCGTTCGACCCGGCACACGGCGGGCGCCGGCACCCACCACCTGGCGAATCGGGCCGGATCGGTCCACGCCCTCCACACCGTGGCCCGTGGCGCCCGGATCACCCGTTCGATCATCAGATCCAGCTCCGGATCGAACCCTGCACGACTCACGATTCCTCCTCGGTGACGAAGCGCTCCAGCCGGTCGGTGCGGTCCTCCCAGATCCGCCGCTGCTCGGCGAGCCAGTCGTCCACCAGCGCCAGCCGCTCGCGATTGAGCACGCAGGTCCGCACCCGCCCGGTCTTCACCGTGCGGATCAAGCCGTTCGACTCGAGCGTCCGGACGTGTTTCATGAACGACGGCAGCGTGATCGGGAACTCCGCCGCCAGCTCCCCCACGCTCGTCGGCCCACGCCCCAGCCGCCGGATCACGCTCCGGCGCGTCGGGTCGGCGAGCGCCACGAAGACCCCGTCGACCTCTGCGGAATACTGTGCCATGAGGCTAAGTATTGCGACAGATCAATAGTTAGCGCAAGGGCTAAGTAATGCGAAGGACCCTTCTCCGCCTGGGGCGGAGTCGGGGTCCTTCGGTCGGATGTCCTCAGTCGCGCGTAAGCCTGCGGTGCGTGACCCGGTGCGGCCGCGCCGCCTCCGGACCGAGGCGCTCGATCTTGTTCGCCTCGTACGACGCGAAGTTGCCCTCGAACCAGAACCAGTTGGCCGGGTCCTCGTCGGTGCCCTCCCAGGCGAGGATGTGGGTCGCCACGCGGTCCAGGAACCACCGGTCGTGGGACACGACCACCGCACACCCCGGGAACTCCAGCAGCGCGTCCTCGAGCGACTGCAGGGTCTCGACGTCCAGGTCGTTCGTCGGCTCGTCGAGGAGCAGCAGGTTGCCGCCCATCTTCAGCGTCAGCGCCAGGTTCAGCCGGTTCCGCTCACCGCCGGACAGGACACCGGTCGGCTTCTGCTGGTCCGGTCCCTTGAACCCGAACGAGGCGACGTACGCCCGGCTCGGCATCTCGAAGTTCGCGACCTTGATGTAGTCGAGCTCGTCGGACACCTGCTGCCAGACCGTCTTCTTCGGGTCCAGGCCGCCGCGGGACTGGTCGACGTACGAGATCTTGACCGTCTCACCGAGCTTCAGTGAGCCCGCGTCCGGTTGCTCCTCGCCGACGATCATCCGGAACAGGGTCGACTTGCCGACGCCGTTCGGGCCGACGATGCCGACGATGCCGGCCCGCGGGAGGCTGAAGCTCAGGCCGTCGATCAGCTTGCGGTCGCCGAAGCCCTTGACCAGCTTCGAGACCTCGAGCACGGTGCTACCCAGTCGCGGACCGGCCGGGATGTTGATCTCGTCGATGTCCAGCTTCCGGGCCCGCTCGGCCTCGGCCGCCAGCTCCTCGTAGCGCGCCAGCCGGGCCTTGCTCTTCGTCTGCCGGGCCTTCGCGTTCGACCGGACCCACTCGAGCTCGCGCTCCAGGATCTTCTGCCGCTTCGCGTCCTTCTGCCCCTCGACGACCAGCCGCTGCTGCTTGGTCTCCAGGTACTTCGAGTAGTTGCCCTCGTACCCGTACGTACGACCGCGGTCGAGCTCGAGGATCCACTCGGCGACGTTGTCCAGGAAGTACCGGTCGTGGGTGATCGCCATGACGGCGCCCGGGTACTTCTGCAGGTGCTGCTCGAGCCACAGCACGGACTCGGCGTCGAGGTGGTTGGTGGGCTCGTCGAGCAGCAGCAGGTCGGGCTGCTGCAGCAGCAGCTTGCACAGCGCGACCCGGCGGCGCTCACCACCGGACAGGTTGTCGACGATCGCGTCCGGCGGCGGGCAGCGCAGCGCGTCCATCGCCTGCTCCAGCTGGGCGTCGATGTCCCAGGCGTTGCGGTGGTCGAGCTCGGTCTGCAGGTCGCCCATCTCGGCCAGCAGCGCGTCGTAGTCCGCGTCCGGGTCGGCCAGCTCGGCGGAGACCTCGTTGAAGCGGTCGAGCTTCTGCTTGGTGTCGCCGACCCCCTCCTCGACGTTCTCCAGCACGGTCTTGCCCTCGGTCAGCGGCGGCTCCTGCAGCAGGATCCCGACCGTCGCGTCGTCACCCAGCCGCGCCTCGCCGTTGTTCGGCTGCTCGAGTCCCGCCATGATCTTGAACAGCGAGGACTTGCCGGTGCCGTTCGGACCGACGACGCCGATCTTCGCGCCGGTGAGGAAGTTGAGGGTGACGTTGTCGAGAACGACCTTGTCGCCGTACGCCTTCCGGACATTGCGAAGCGTGTAGATGAATTCCGCCATACCCCAGAGCCTATGTGCTCCCCCATCCCGTTTCCCAACCAGCCCTGTGCGGTTGTCCACAGGCTGGCGATTCGCCGCACGGATCGCCGGCCCAGCGGTGCATCTTCTCCGGTGACAGCACTCCCCGACCGGAAGGCGCCCATCATCATGAGCCTCGGCGACACCTATCTGACTGTTCTGGGCTGGATCGGCAGCGAGCCCGATTTCAAGGAGATCCGCCAGACCCCGCAAACAACCTTCCGGCTCGGCTCAACGCCGCGCCAGTTCGACAAGGCCCTCAACGCGTACGTGGACAAACCCACCACGTGGTACACAGTCCAGTGCTGGCGAGGCCTGGCCCGCAACGCCTTCGAATCCATCAAGGTCGGCCAGCCGGTCATCGTCACCGGCCGCCTCCGCACCCACGAATGGACCGACGACGCCGGCGAGCACCACAGCCGCGTGATCCTGGAGGCGTTCTCCCTCGGCCACGACCTCGCCCGCGGTACGACGACCTTCACCAAGAACACGCCACGCGCCGAGTCCTTCCCCTTCACCCCTACGGCCGCCGCACACGAGTTCACCCCCGCGGCCGCCGCACACGAGCCGGCCGAAGCGCCCGCAACGCCGTACCCGCCCGACGAGTACTCGGCCACGCCCCTGCCGTTGTCCGCGGACTCCCCGGCGGCGGAGGCGGCATGACTATCTCACTCTTGACTTATATAAGCCCGGCCCGGCATTCTGAGGACCAACCCAGCAGACGAGCAGGAGAGGGAACGACCCGTGATCGACATCCTCGAGCACATCAACGCGGTTCAGCGCGAGGTCAGCCGCACCGGCGAGACGGTGACAGTGCTGATGCGCCGTTCGTACCAGGCCGACCCCGCGGAGGTCTGGGACGCCCTCACCGACCCGGAGCGGATGCGGCGCTGGTTCTTGCCGGTCAGCGGCGACCTGAAGGTCGGAGGCTCGTTCCAGCTGGAAGGCAACGCGGGCGGCGAGATCCTGGAGTGCGATCCGCCGAAGCGCTTCAAGGTGACCTTCGGCGGCCCCACCAGCCTGCTCGAGCTGCGCCTGCTTCCGGGCACCGGATCCTCGACCGACCTCGAGCTCGAGCACTCGATGAGCGAGGCCCCGGCGCCCGGAGGCTCCGGTGCCCTGTGGGTCGGCCCCGGCTGGGACGGCGCGCTCCTCGGCCTCGCCCTCTACGTCTCCGGCGAACTGCCGGAGGACACCGACCCGGTCAAGATGGCCGACTCCCCCGAGGTCATCGCCTTCAACGAGCAGTCCGTCCGCGCCTGGATCGAGGACATCCGCGCCTCCGGCACCACCACCGAGGAGGACCTGCTCAGCGCCGCCAAGATCTCCCTGTCGCAGTACGCCCCCGACGCCGAACTCTGACCGGCCGGACCCCAACCAGGCAGCGCTCCGCTCTTGGCCGACGATCTACCGGCGAACGGTCGAGTGACAGACGGCCTGCCGCAAGACGGACTACCAGCGGCTGGTCCGCCAGCGGCTGGTCCGCCAGCGGCTGGTCCGCCAGCGGCTGGTCCGCCAGCGGCTGGTCCGCCAGCGGCTGGTCTGCCAGCGGCCGGTCTGCCAGCGGAATGGTTCGCCGGCAGACGGACTGCAGGCGGACGGACTGCTGGCAGCCTGGCTTCCCGCGTGCCACTGGCCCGCGGGCCGAGGGCTTGCTGCGGGTGGTCTACCCCCGGGCGGTGGCGAGGCTGTCGCGGCAGCGGGTGTAGGCGGCGAGCTCCTCGCGGGCCGGCGCAACCACGTGGCTCTCGGCGACGTTCTCCAGCTCCGCCCGCAGCGCCTGCGCCACGTGCCGGGACCGCCGCAACGCCCCGTTCGTAGCGAACACCCGGCAGACAACGGAGAGCGCCACCCCAAGCACAGCCCCACCGACCAACATCACCCACGCGTACGGGATACCGTTCCACTCCGGCAACGGCGGATCGTTCAGGTCAGCGATCCGCGCCACCAGCAAGGCGACCAACCACGCCGCCCCACCAAGCGTCACCAGGAACAGCAACCACTGCACGATCCGCGCAAACCCCCACCACCCGGGATTACTGGACCCACCGAGATCCGTCCGCGCGACCGCCTGGTCGAGCTCGTCCCCCAGCGACTCCTCACGCCTGCGGATCGCCGTACGCACCGAGTCCGCCCACGGCCGCGACAGTCCCTCAGCGGCCTTGTTCGTGATCGTGCGCACCGCCGCATCCATCCGCGCCCGCTGCACAGGAGTTGCCGCAGGCAACGAAGACCGCGCGATCGCGACCTCGCTCGACGCCGACTTCCGCAACGCCTTGCCCTGCTCACGCGACACCTGGTCACCGTGCAACCGCCGCAGCGGATCCGGCCGGAACCGCCCGATCCACTTCGTCAACGGCCAGCCCGTCGCGGCCCGCGCCCGCTGCAGGTACGAGCGCCGTACGGCGTCCGACACCACAGACAAACCACTCGCGTCCGACAACGCGTCCACGAGCTCAGTGACATCGGCGTCGTCGATCGCCGGCGTCTTGGCGTCGCCGCACTGGCTCGCCATGCGATCCGAGACCCGATCCACGTCGGCCGCGAGCCGCTCTCGCGCGGCGCGCTTGTTGTTGACCCGCTTGACCAGCAGCGAGCGGACCTCTTCCAGACCATCACCACTGACAGCCGACGTCGCGACGACCGTCGGGGACTTGAGACCGTCCGACTTGAGCAGCTTGTCCAGGTCCTCGAGGCAGCTCTTCTGCTGCTCCGGCGTCAGCTTGTCGATGTGGTTCAGCGCGAACACCATCACCCCGGAATGCGAGGCGAACGGCTTGATGTACCGGTTGTGCAGCGCCGCATCGGCGTACTTCTGCGGATCCACCACCCACACGAGCAAGTCGACCAGCTCCACGAGCCGGTCGACGATCAGGCGGTGTTCCACCTCGGTCGAGTCATGGTCGGGAAGGTCCAGCAGGACCAGGCCGTCCAGGTCCTCGGACCGCGCATCTTCGAGCGAGCTGCGGTGCTGCACCTGGTGCCGGCGCGGGATGCCCAGCCAGGTCAGCACCTCACCGGCGGGCTCATCACCCCAGACGCAGGCGAGCGGCATCGAACTGGTCGGCCGGCGCGTTCCGATCGCGGCCAGGTCGAGCCCGGTCAACGCGTTGAACAACGACGACTTCCCCGAACCGGTCGCGCCCGCGAGCGCCACCACCGTCAGGTCGCCCGACATGCGCAGGCGCTGCCCGGCCCGGTCGACGATCTGGCCGGCCTCAGTGAGCACCACTGGATCCAGCCGTCCGTCGCCGGCCTTCGCGGCCGCCTCGAGCGCGTCGATCTTCTTCAGGACATCGGTCTCCGCCCGTACCGGGGTCTCGACCGGATCCATCGTCTCCGTCACGTGCAGTCCTCCACCGCGCGCGCGGCCTCCGTCAGTTGCCTGGCCGTCTCGGCGTCGACCGGATGCTGGTCAAGGACAGCCAGATAGCGGGCGAATTCGGCATCCATCAGGGCATGAACCTTACCGTCAAGATCCTCGCGTGCCTTATCCACCATGCCCTGAACGGCCTTGTCGCCGAAAACTGCCTCCAGCAACCGCTGCCCGACGACCGCACTGCCCGCACCCGCGCTGGCCTCGGCGCCCTTCGGGATCCCGGCCGCGCTGGCGAACACCACCACCATGAGCGAGAGGCCGAGCCCGTTGACGCCGTACTCCAGGATGCGTGCCGTCGACTTCTTGTCCGCACCCTCCTTGCGAACCAGGTCGAGCACGAACGCCTGCCACTCCCGGACCACCCGGCTCGCATTCGCCGGGAACTGCTCCGACACCGCGCCGAGCCCCGCACCGTTGCCGCCAGCCCCGTTGCCGCCACCACTGTTGCCGTCGGCACCGTTCCCGGACTCGCTAGTACCGGACTCCGCGGTTGCCAGGAGCTGGCGACCCGGAGCCGTCGCCTGCCACGCCTTCTCGGCACGTTCGGCAGCAGCCGTCGCGTGCTCACGCAGCAGCGACTCCAAGCCTGACTGGATCGCGTCGCTGACGTCGCGCGTCTCCGCCGGCTTGTTACCGAGCGAGCTCTTCAACCGGTCGCGGAGCCGGCCCGCGTTCGACTGCAGACCCTTCAGCAGTTCGCCGGTCCCGACGAACTCCTGCCACCGGGCCAGCACCTCGCCACGCAGCAGCGTCCCGTCCTGGCACGCCTTCGCGATGTCCTTCACACCCTGGTCGTACGCCGTCTCGACCGAGGACCGCAGTTCGACAGCCGTCTCCGCCTGCGCCTTCACCGCGGCCGCGAACGGCGGCGTTTTCTTCACCATCGCGCTGACCGCGCCCTGCAGGGTACGGCGGACCACAGCCGCCCGCGCCTCCGCGTCCGCGGCCAGGTCGACCAGCCAGTCCTTGATCGAGGCAACGGCCTGCTCCGGGAGCATCCCGTTGCTGTCGACAACCGTTTCCTGGATCGAGAACAGCGGGGAGTCACCGAGCCCGCGTTCGAGGAGCATCTGCGCGAGGTGGCCGGTGATGTCGTCGATGGTCTCGCTCGGAGCCCGGTCGAGGACGACCGCCACCGCAGTACTGCGGTCCGACGCGCTCTGCAGGAACTCCCACGGGACCGCGTCGGAGTACCGCGCCGCGGTGGTCACGAACAGCCAGAGGTCAGCCGCCGCGAGCAACTGGGTGGCGAGATCGCGGTTCGCTTCGACGACCGAGTCGATGTCCGGTGCGTCCAGGATGGCCAGCCCTCGCGGAACGCTGTCGGCCGCAACCAGCCGCAACTGCCCCGCATCCTCCATGCCACCCGGCTCGTCCGCCGTCGTCCGCGCCATCCCCGGCAACACCCGATCCCCGACGAACCAGTCTGCGTCGGCCGGGTGATGAATCAAGACGGGAGACCGAGTCGTCGGCCGCAACACACCCGGCTCACTGACGACCTTCCCGATGACCGTGTTCACCAGCGTCGACTTCCCGGCGCCGGTAGACCCACCAACCACCGCCAGCACCGGCGCCTCCAGCTGCACCAGCCGAGGCAGGAGGTAGTCGTCCAGCTGATCCAGCATCGCCTTCTGCTGCTGCCGAGCCTCGTCAGCCCCCACCACTTCCAGCGGCAACTGACTCCCCGCCAACACCCCCCGCAACTTCATCAAGGCGGTAATCAAAGCCATAGCAGCCTGCTCAGCCGCCAACTTCTCCGCCAACTCCTCCGCAGTCAGCTCCCCCTCATCACCGCCGTCTGCCGTCCCACCAGCACCGCCCGCCGAAGCACCCGCATCATCCACGGACCCCTCGGACTCTCCCTCAGCCCCACCAGCCGAGCCCTCGGAACCACTGGGCCCCTCGCCGCCATCCGCCGTGTCATCGCCCGCCGTGCCCGCAGACCCGTCCACCGCCGCGTCCGCAGCCCCATCCGCGTCCGCCCCAGCCGTCTCCGACCCACCACCCGCCGCGCCCTCAACGGCACCATCACCCGCAGCACCCTCCCCCGCGCCGCCAGCACCACCGGTCAGCCCCTCGGCCTCACCGGTCGGTCCCTCGGCCTCACCGTCACTGGCCGAGCCCTCGGACAGCTCGTCGGCGCCACCGGAGCCCTCGACGCCGTCCGCCGAGCCATCGCCCGACGCGTCTACAGCATCGCCAGCTCCGGAGCCACCACGATCCGCAGGCGCCTCACCAGGACCACCAACCCCGGCACCAGATGCGTCATCCGCCACCGCAGGCGCACCTACTGCTCCGCCCACCGAGTCCCCGTCGGCACCCGCGGCACCCGAGCCCCCCTCGGCACTCGAGTCCCCGTCGGCACCCGCGGCACCCGCGGCACCCGCGGCACCGTCGAGAGCATCCGCCGAGTGACCCGCGGCGTCATCTTCCGCCTCGTCAGCGCCGCCATCGACCGAGTCCACACCCGCCGTAGCTGCGTCCGCGTCCACCACATCAGCCGCGACACCACCCGACGTACCAACCCCAGCCTCACCCGCAGCGCCAACCGCGGCGTCGTCAGCCGTACCACTCGCCGCGTCACCCACTACACGAGCACCAGTGCCGCCGTCCGCACCGGACGCGGCCTCTTGGGTTGTACCGGACGCGGCCTCGTCAGCCGTACCGGACGCAGCCTCACCGGCTGTACCAGGCCCGCTCTCATCGGTGCCCGGCGCGGCAGTGTCCACCGTGTCGGCAGCATCCTCCGCCGCACCAGCCCCGGCGTCGCCTGCCGTACCGCTCACGCTCCCGCCGGCCATACCGCCCGCGACGTCGTCGGCCTCGTCAGGTACGGAGCCCCCGCCCGTCCCGTGCACGGCATCCTCGCCTGCACCGGACGCAGCATCCTCCGCCCCGGCCTCATCCGCACCAGCCGCGAACTCGTCGTCCGTACCGGCCGCGAGCTCGTCCGCCGTACCAGCCGCGAGCTCGTCCGCCGTACCAGCCGCGAGCTCGTCCGCCGTACCAGCCGCGGTCTCGTCCGCCTTGTCAGGGGCTGCGTCCTCGGTTGCACCGGGCACGGCATCGTCCGCAGCAGCATCTCCGGTGTCGTCCGCCGTACCGGCCGCGGTCGCCCCAGGCGTGCCGGACGCGGCCTCGGCAGATGTGCCGGGGGTCGCTTCGCGGGACGTGCCGGGGGCGGATGTGACGGGTGCGGGCTTGTCGGCGGGTGCGTCGGCACCGCTCGTCTCGGCACCGCTCGTCTCGGGGGCGCTCGTCTCGGGGGCGCTCGTCTCGGGGGCGCTCGTCTCGGGGGCGCTCGTCTCGGGGGCGTTGCCGGTCGAGGTGGGGTCTGCGTTCTCGGAGGTCTTGGGGAGACCGATGATGATGTTGCCGTACTCGAGGGGGAAGCCGTCCGGGGACTCGTCGGGTTCGTAGACGACGCCTACCGCTGGGCGGGGGCGGTCCTCGGGGGAGTTCGGGGGTACGGCGGGGCGCTCGGCGGTTGGCGTGCCGGTCGACTCGTTCGACGCCTGAGCGGCTGCCGACGGCTCGGCCGACTGCTCGGCCGACTGCTCGACTGAGGCGCCGGGTGTCATCGCGTCAGCGGCAGTCGACGGATCGGTGCCCACGGCAGGCGGATCCGTGGCTGCGGCAGAGCGGTCCGTGTCCGGAGCAGACGAGTCCGTCGCTGCGGCAGAGGGGTCTCCGTCTGCTGCAGACTGAGAGGGGTCTGCGGCGGCTGTCGCGGGTGAGGGCTGGTTGTCGGTGTCGTCGGGCGACGCGGCAGGTTCGGGGGTGCCGTCGGTGCGGATCGGTGCGGTGTCTGTGGAAGCGTCCGTTGTCGACGTGTCCTCGGTGGAGCCGTCCGAGGGCTCTTCGGCAGCTTTCACGGCCGGGGTGGGCACGTCGCCGGGCTCGGTTGTTTCTGTTGCGTCGGCTCGGTCGGTCGACTCAGCGGGGGTGCTGGGCTCGGGTGCGGCCGTGGGGGTTTTGCCGGCGGGTGACGTGTCGGCGGCAGCCGGGTCGTCAGAGGTCGCGCCGCCAGTCGCCGTACCGCCTGTGGTCGCGCCGCCAGTCGCCGTACCGCCTGGAGTCGTGCCGGTAGGCGCCGTACCGCCTGGAGTCGTGCCGGTAGGCGTCGTACCGCCTGGAGTCGTGTCAGCGGGGGTCGGCTGTTCGGTGCGTTTGCGGCGGCGGCGCCAGAAGCCTCGGGGTTTGGGGGCGGACTGGGCGATGAGGTTCGCCAGCTCCTGGGCAGGCTGATCCTGGCCCGGAACCCGCGGTTCCGGACCTTCGCCGGCTGCTGACCTGATGTCAGCCACAGCGTCCGCCCACGAGCACAGAGTGCCCGGTCGGACAGCGCAGAAGCAAAGTCATCGTCATCCCCGTTTGGCGGCGTGGACGGGTGGCAGTCACTGCTGTGGTGGATACGGACCGTATCCTCCCGGCGGTCCTTGCTGACCGGGGGGTCCTGATGGGTATCCGGACTGGGCGGGCGGATAGCCGTCCTGAGGACGCGGGTACGGCGTCTGGCCCGCTCCACCCGGCACTGATCCGTCCGGTCCGCCCGGTCCCACCGGCCCTGGACCACCAGCCCCTGGACCACCAGCGCCCGGACCACCAGCGCCCGGACCACCAGCCCCGGGACCGTCGGTGCCTGGACCGCCCGGCATCGGCCCGCCCTGGCCGGCAGCCCCCATCGGCACACCAGGCCCGACAGGCGCTCCAGGAGCCCCCGGCCCGAGCGGCCCGCCCGGCCCCATCGGCGCACCAGGCACACCGGCCGCACCAGGTACGCCGGGCGAACCGGGCCCCATCGGAGCCCCGGAACCCATCGGCGCACCAGGTCCCATCGGCACCCCTGCGTACGGCGCGGCCTGAGCGAAGGCCGGCATCGGCGGGAACGGCACACTCGGCCGCCGTTCCCGAAGCTCGTCCAGAAGACGTTTCTCGGTCTCCAGTGCCTCCGGCCCGATCACCTGGCGGACGATCTTGTCGCGCAGGTACGCCAGCTCGGTCGCGTTGTGCTGGAACGCCTTCGCGGCCGCCTCCGCCTGGGGGCCGTACCGCCGCGCGTTCTGCCGCAGCGCCTTGCGCCCGCGCAGCGTCGCGATCAGCGGTACGTCCTGCGGCACCAGCCAGCCGAACCGCACATAGTCATACAGCCGCGACGCGATCATCTGCCCCTCCCGCGACCGCATCACCAGCGCGAAGACCACCAGGCAGATGAACAGCGGGACCATCAGGCACAGGTACGCCAGGATGAAGCCGCCACCGCCGGCCCAGCTCGCCGACGCGTTCCACGCGGCGTGCGCCAGTACGGCGGCCAGGTACCCGACCACCGGTGCGAGATAGCGGACGACGGTACTGCGATGCCGGATCGCGACCCCGATCCCGATCGCGATGAACGACGTGAAGAGTGGATGCGCGAACGGCGAGATCACGCCGCGGATGATGAACAGCGCGAAGGCGCCCCGCAGACCCGCGTCGCTGCCGGCCTCCTCGGAGAGCGTGTTGAAGACGCGGCCGTAGTACAGGATGTTCTCGGTGAAGGCGAAGCCGACGCCGACCATCCCTGCGTACACCAGGCCGTCGATGATGCCGTCGAACTCCTTGCGCCGGATCAGCGCCAGCAGCAGGATGATCGAGCCCTTGGCGAACTCTTCCACCGGCGGCGCGACGAACACCGCGGACCGGTCGCCGCCGACGCCGGTCTCGGCCAGCCGGTGCGACACCTCGGTGTTGATGAAGATCGCGACCAGTGTGGCGATGAACGCGCCCCAGCAGAGCGCGACCACGATGTACTTCGTCGGCTCCGGCTCGTACCGGTCCAGCCAGAGGTACAGCGCGATCACCGGGATCACCGGGACGAACGCGAACACCAGGCCCCAGGTGAAGCCGCCCGCGCCGGTCGACTTGGCTACGATGCCGAAGATCACCAGGCCCGCGATCGCGAACACGACCGCGATCACGATGCCGATCAGCACGCCCCGGTTGCGTCGCTGGCCGGGAACCGGGTGGTTCCCGAGCACGTTGGGCTGCGGGTACGGTCCGCCGGGCGAGTACGCCGACCCCGCCGCGGGTTGCGGCGCGCCGGACGGGCCTGGTGAGGGGTAACTCATGCACCGCAGCCTAGTTGGGGTGCAGATCGCGCGGCAGGACCACCCACTCAGCGTTACCGGGATGGAACGACAACCCTGTACTTCGCCCGCGCCGGACGCAGGCCTATCGGGAACCCAGAGGCGCGACCGCCCGGCGATCTGAGAGACTCTTCCCTGCCATACGCCCCCGTAGCTCAGCTGGATAGAGCGACAGACTTCTAATCTGTGGGTCGCAGGTTCGAATCCTGCCGGGGGCGCTGTGCAAATGCCCAGGTCAGGAGCCGGTACGGCGTCACGGCAGGGGTCACCGGGGCGGATCAGGGCGTCGCGGCACCGAGCGGTTCAGCTCGGCGCGCCATTGGTAGAGCGCTTGCAGGGTCTGTACCCGCAGTTGCTCGCCCAACCCGGCGGCCAACGCGACGAGGACGGGCCGGTGCGCGGTCCAGTACGCCTCGAGCGACGAGCGCAACTCGGCGGCATCGATCTCTCCCTCACCCGCCCGCACCAGTAGCTGCCGCAGGCCCTCGAGGTCGGCGGTCGCTCGCTCGATCCGCTGCGCGGAGTCGTCTACCCGCCCGTTCACGTGGGTGGGGCGGCCGGGCGCGCCGCACCGCCGGCACCGAGTCCTTCGAGCAGCCGGATCAGGGCGTCGATCAGGTTCTGCAGCAGGTTGCCCAGCACTCCGCCGAGATCGACACCGTCCAGCAGTCCGGCGATGGCGCAGAGCAGGTTACCCAGCAGGTTGCCGGGGCCGGGGATGGCTTCGATGTCGAGCACCACCTCGTTCAGGTGGACGTGCAGCCCCAGAAGGTTCAGGTCGAGGGGGCCCAGATCCAAGTGCAGGATCGGACAGGGAGCAGGGGTAGGCGGGGGTTCGGTCATCAGGCACCTCGGAGGTCGGCCGGGTTCACCGAAAGCGGTAGCCCTGGGGCGGAGGGGCCCTTTGTTTCAGTCTCCGACCGCCTCCGAGCCCGTGCAACCCTCTGGACCGGAGCGTCAGCTAGAATTGCGGCCGTGGAGATCGAGGTCGACAGAATCTAGCCACCGGGCTGCCGGTGGCTTTCAGTTGCGCCCCTCCTTCTTGTCCGCCCGTTCCGGGCGTTGACGGGGTCTGGCTGAGCCACGGCATGTTCGCTTCGCGCCGATCCTTCTCCTGGGTCCGTGCGTTCGCCGCGCGTGACCTCGATCCACGAAAGCAAACACACCTATGTCTTCTTCCAAGTCCGCTATCACTCTTCGCGAGCTGACCTTCGAGTGGCCCGACGGCGCCGTCGCGCTGGCCGGCGTGAACGGCACCATCAACGCGGGCCGCACCGGCCTGATCGGTCGCAACGGCGCCGGTAAGTCGACGCTGCTGCGGCTGATCGCCGGCGTACTGCGGCCGACGTCCGGCCATATCGACACGACCGGCGAGGTCGGCTACCTGCCGCAGACGCTGACATTGCGCCGCGACACCACGATCGCCGAACTGCTCGGCATCGACGCGATCGTCGGCGCGATCCGGGCGATCGAGTCCGGTGACGCCGACGAGCGCCATTTCGACACGATCGGCGACGACTGGGACATCGAGGCCCGCGCCGGCGAGGCGCTGGACCAGCTCGGGTTCTCCGCCGGGGACCTCGACCGCAGCGTGGCGGAGGTGTCCGGCGGCGAGGCGATGCTCATCGCGATCACCGGGCTGCGCGTCCGCCGTACGCCGATCACCTTGCTCGACGAACCCACGAACAACCTCGACCGGCCGACCCGCGCCAAGCTGGCTCAGTTCGTCGACCAGTGGCCCGGGACGCTCGTCGTGGTCAGCCACGACCTGGAACTCCTGGAGCACATGGACAGCACCACCGAGCTGTACGGCGGGACGCTGGAGACGTACGGCGGCCCGTACAGCGCGTGGAAGGAACACCAGGAACAAGAACAGACCGCCGCACTACAAGCCGCCCGCTCGGCCCAGCAGGCATTGAAGGTCGAGAAACGGCAGCGTGTCGAGGCGGAGACGAAGCTGGCCCGCCGGGAGCGCACTGCCAAGAAGACCCAGCAGCACGGCGGCATCCCGAAGATCCTCGCGGGCAACCGCGCCAGCAAGGCACAGGCGTCGGCAGGTGCGATGCGCTCAACACTCGATGACAAGGTGCAGGCAGCGCAGGCAGCGGTCGACGCGGCTGACTCCCGGGTGCGTCAGGAGGAGCACATCCACCTTGCGCTCCCTGACCCTGATGTCCCACGTGGCCGGCGCATCGCCGAGTTGTACGACGAGGACCGCACGATCGTGCTGCAAGGACCAGAGCGCGTGGCACTTGTCGGTGCGAACGGAAGCGGCAAGTCGACACTGATCGACCACCTGATCCGTGGCACCGAGCCGACACCAGGCCGGCCGCACGGGCGGCTGCTGACCGACCTGGTTGGCTACCTCCCCCAGCGGCTCGACGGACTCGACGACAACGCGAGTGCGATGGCGAACATCCAGGAGGTCGCTCCTGGCACACCATCAGGGACCATCCGCAACCAGCTGGCCAGACTGCTCCTGCGTGGTGACAGCCCCGACCGTCCGGTTCACACGCTGTCCGGTGGCGAACGGTTCCGCGTGTCACTGGCACGGCTCCTGTTGTCGGAGCCGCCTGCGCAGTTGCTGGTGCTCGACGAGCCCACCAACAACCTGGACATCGCCAGCGTCGAGCAGCTCGCTGAGGCCCTGGACGCGTACCGTGGCGCACTGCTCGTCGTCAGCCACGACTTCGCGTTCCTCGAGCGGATTGGTGTCGACACCGTCGTAGAGCTCGACGGCGACGGCCGCATGCAGCAGCGGCGCGATCTGCGGCTCTGACCGGAATTCGCAGGTCAGAGGGTTGCTGCGCGGTCTTCAGGGGCGATCCACAGCGGACTACGCTCGAAGCAGGGCGTAGCCCTGGGGGCACGTGTGCTGCGCCGGACCTTCGAGGGGAGAGCGGTGGCATGACCACGTTCAGTGTGTGGAAGTTCGATGATGCGGACGGCGCCGACAAGGCCGTCCGGATACTGAAGGGGGCCAGCGCGGACGGGCTGGTGAAGATTCTCGACCACGCGGTCGTCAGTTGGCCGAAGGGCCAGTCGAAGCCGACGACGCACCAGAGTCACGAGGAGACCTGGCGAGGGACCGGGTGGGGCGCGTTCTGGGGTCTGCTGCTCGGCGCGCTGTTCTTCGTCCCGCTGATCGGCGGCGCCGTCGGGGCGGCGATCGGTGCGATCAGCAAGGCGACGGAGGACGTCGGCATCACGAAGGAACAGCTGCACAAGATCCACAGCGAAGTGACGGAGGGGACCTCGGCCCTGTTCGTCGTCACCGACCAGGGTGACCTCGATCGCCTGGGCGAGCGTTTCCACGGCGTGGGGAACAAGTTGGTCGACACCAACCTCACAGAGGCCGAACGCTCGGTTCTGCTGGAGACTTTCGGAAGCCACTGATCACACGAACGCGCCGCGGCCGCACGAGGGCCGCGGCGCGTTGTTCTCTCAGGGACTTCCTAGGGTCTTCTCAGTGCGCTCACGGGTCGAACCGTGGGCGCCGTTCGTCCTACAACTAATGGCAGGAAGGACGGACACCGTGCATACAGGAATCATCGAAGGAGTACTACGGGGACGCGAGCTGCGGTACGCCGCCGACGCGGTTGTCGTGCTGGCCGGAATACCCGGCGCCGGAAAGACCACCTTCCTGCGCCGGGTGTTCTCCGGGACCGACACGGTCCGTGTCTACGACTCCGCCCACGTCCGCGACCGGTGGATGCCCGTCCTCGGCGTACTCCCCTACGCCCTGTGGCGTCCCTTGGTCCACCTCGTGTACTACGTGACGCTGCTGAGCTCCATGCGCCGCGGCCAGGGCCCGATGGTCATCCACGACTGCGCCACCCGCCCGTGGGCGCGCCGCCTGATCGGATGGCGAGCCCGCCAGGCAGGTCTGCCGCTGCACCTGATCCTGCTCGACGTACCGGGTGACGTGGCCCGCTCGGGGCAGTGGGCCCGCGGACGCGTCGTACGGTCGGGAAGCATGGAGACGCACTGCAGGCGGTGGCCGGAAGTGGTCGCGAGGGCTGCGAGCGACCCTGGTCTGGTGGTGCCGGGTGCGCTGTCGGCCGTCGTGTTGACACGGCCCGAAGCCGACCGGGTGGAGCAGGTCGCGTTCGGCGACGCGCCCGCGAGGACTGGTTGCATCCAGCGTCAAGCGGGAACATGGCTTGGTGTCAGCCGGTGACCTGACGGCTACCTGCCCCTGCCGGCCGACGTTCGAGGGACCCCGCCCACTCGGTCCCGTGATGCCGCAGGAGGAATCAAGTGAGGATCGAACGTACGTCACGCATGCGCCGTACCGCTCAGCTCCTGGCCGTTGTCGGCGCGGTCGCCGCTTCCCTGACCGCTGTTCCGGCGGAAGCCAAGGCACCGTCACCGCAGGCCCTGCTGTCCGCGGCACAGTCTGCTGTTGAGCAGTCCGCAGTACGCGGGGTCGCCTGGTACACCGACGCAGCCGCCGGCAAGGTCGTGGTGACGGCCGACAGCACCGTCTCGGCCAAGGAGCTCGCGTCGCTGCAGCGCGACGGCGTGGAGGTCAAGCGCACCAACGGTGTGTTCCGGCCGCTGCTCTCTGCGGGTGACGCGATCTACGGCGGGCGCTACCGCTGTTCGCTCGGCTTCAACGTGCAGAAGGGCGGCAACTACTACTTCCTGACCGCGGGCCACTGCGGCAAGGTCGCCAAGACCTGGTACGCCAACTCCAACCACAGCACGCTGATCGGCCCGACGGCCGGCTACAGCTTCCCCGGTAACGACTACGCGCTGGTGCAGTACTCCAACACGTCACTGAGCCACCCAGGCGGGTTCACCGCGGCCAACGCTTTCGTCGGTGAGTCGGTCACCCGCAAGGGTTCGACGACCGGCACACACACCGGGAAGGTCACGGCTCTCAACGTCACCGTGCGGTACTCCGGCGGCGGCAAGGTCGGCGGCCTGATCCAGACCACCGTGTGCGCCGAGCCGGGCGACTCCGGCGGCCCGCTGTACGACGGCACCAAGGCGCTCGGCCTGACGTCCGGCGGCAGCGGCGACTGCAGGACCGGCGGTACGACGTTCTTCCAGCCGGTCACCGAAGCCGCGTCGGCGTACGGCGTGACTGTCTACTGACCTACTACTGACCCTGTCCGCAGCTGACGGACGAGGGCCGGCCGCGACATCCGTGCGGCCGGCCCTCGGTCGTTTCAGCGGCTGGCGTCCGCGGACAGCGGGCAGCTGTCCTCGACACGCTCACCGGTGAAGTTGACGTCCGGGTGCTCCGCACTGAGCAGGTCTCCGACGTCGTTGAACGCCTCACCGCCGTAGATCTGCGGGTTGTCCAGCACCTGCCGCAGTGTCGGGTTCGCGACGCCGCCCTTCTTCGTGCCGTCGACATCCGGGTCGAACAGCGCGTTGTAGGACTGCGCCATGTTCACGCCCGTCTCGGCGACCGCGAGCGGGTTGTTCTTCCAGAAGCCCGGGGAACACCAGTTCCCGTCGCCCGGAGTGGTGGTTGTCGTCGTCGGCGGCGTCGACGTTGTAGTCGTTGTCGTCGTCGTGGTCGTCGGCGGCGTGTAGGTGGAAGTAGTGGTCGTCGTACTGGTCGTGTTCGAGGTCGCGCCGGCTTGCACCACCATGCCCAGACCGAGCGCTCCACCCAGCGCAACGGCAGACACAGTGGCGACAACGGCGAACACCCCACGATTGCGGCCCATCGCAGGCCCCCCTTTAAGGATTGTGTCGCCGGGCGAACCGCGGCGACGGTCCCCGTCCCCCTCTGAACGGTGTTCTGGCACGGTACGACGCTTGTGCGGTCGTGAGAAGACGTCGCGCTCATTGCACTCGGCAACGCTGTCCGCCGGCGCCACCGCGTGATCACCGGCTGCCGGAGCGTAGCGATCGCGGAACGTGACCAGCCGAACGATTGACGACGGACCCGAATCTGCGGACGCTGACTCCAGCGATCGTCCGCCATCGATCGCCTGCAGCAGGGGGGAACCTGTCATGCGCTCACTGTTTTCGCGCGCCCGGGCGGCCGTGTCCGTCACCGTTCCGCTGGTCGTCGTGCTGGCGGTCTCCGTCCCGGTGAGCGCGCACGGCGAACCACCGCCACCGGCCACCGGTACGTCGGAACCGCACGCCCATCCGACGCCGCACGGTCACGACGACGGCGCCGAGCACGCTGCGGAGGACCTGATCGGCGTGCCGATGAACGAGATCGAACGGGCCGCGAAGTCTCGTGCCGACGAGGTGCAACGGCAGACCGGTAAGCGCCCGGGCCGTCGCTCACCGCAGGAACAGGCGGTGGCCGACGCGGTGGCGGCCGCGGCTGACCCAGCCGTGGCCGGCAGTTGGAGCAGCGTGATCGAGGCGCCGCTGGTCCCGGTCTTCACGGCCATGCTGCCGAACGGCAAGGTGCTGATGTGGGACTCCGTCGGTGACGGACCGGCCGAGTCGTACAGCGACCAGTCGTTCACCCGGGCCGCGGTCTGGGACCCGGCCACGAACACGAGCAAGCGGGTCGACGTCCAGGGATACAACATCTTCTGCGCCGGCTACGCACAGCTCGCCGACGGCACCGTGCTCGTTGCCGGGGGCAACCGCGATTCGTCGCTGGCCGGGCTGCGCAAGACGCACTTGTTCGACTGGCGGACCGAGACCTGGCGGCGCGGACCGGACATGGCCGCCGAGCGCTGGTACCCGTCGGTGACGGCCCTGCCGAACCAGGAGGCCCTGATCCTGGGCGGCGGTCCCGAGAACGCGGAGGTACACCAGACGAACCAGTGGATCCGCCTGCTGACCGGATTCACCACACCGTCGAGCCGGCTGTACCCACTCATCACGTCCCGCCCTGACGGCAACGTCGACCTGCTCGGCCCCGACCCCGCCATGCGTACGCTGCAGACCAGCAGCGCCGGCGCACAGGTCGGCACCTCCCTCCGGGACCTCATCTACCGCGACTACGCGAGCTTCGCGACGATCCGGGTCGGCCGGACGCTGGTGGCCGGCGGCGGCACAGTGGCCGAGGACGGCAAGGTCTCCGTGCCCACACGCACCGCGGTGATCGTGGATTCACGCGGGGCGACGCTGACGGTGCCGACCGGCTCGATGGCGGTCGGAAGGCGGCAGCACAACCTGACCGTGCTCGCGGACGGCGACGCGCTGGCGACCGGCGGCCTCAGTGACGTGATCGGCGACGGCGGCGTGAACCTGACCAACCCGGTGTACGACGCGGAGCTGTACGACACCGAGACGGGGACCTGGCGCACCTTGGCCGCCGCGAACCGGATCCGCCAGTACCACTCGACCGCGCTCCTGCTGCCGGACGGCCGCGTGATGACCGGCGGCGGCGGTATCTGCGGCGAATGCCAGCGCGTCGGCTACCTGGAGAAGAACATCGAGTACTTCACCCCGCCGTACCTCTACGGCCCGGACGGGCAGCCGGCGGCCCGGCCCGCGATCACGACCGCGCCGTCCGCCGCGCCGTACGCGAGCTCGTTCCCGGTGACGTCGCCGCAGGCCGCGTCGATCGCGAAGGTCGGTCTGGTCGGACTGGGCGCGCCGACGCACGGCGACGACCAGGGCCAGCGGTACGTGCCGCTGAACTTCAGCGCGAGCGGTACGACGCTCACGGTGAGCTCACCGGCCGACGTCAACCAGGCGCCGCCCGGGTACTACATGCTGTTCGTTGTCGACAGCAACGGTGTGCCGTCCGTGGCGCGCATCGTGCAGCTGACCGCCACGGCGCCGCCGGCACCGGCCCCGATCCGTCTGACCGTCACGGGTCCTGGCGACCGCTGCCTGGACATCGACCACAGCTCGACCGTTCCCGGCACCAAGATCCAGCTGTGGGACTGCAACGGCACCCAGGCGCAACGCTGGACGCATCCGGCCGACGGAACGCTGCGGGCGCTCGGGGTCTGCGCCGACGTACCAGGAGGAAACCTCAAGGTCGGCGCGCAGGTCCGCACCGACATCTGCAGCAGCACGGATCCGGCACAGAAGTGGACGGTCACCGCCGACGGCCGAATCAGGTCCGCGACGAGGACGAAGCTCTGCTTCACGGCTCCCGGCCGCGCGAACGCCGAGCAGGTGACACTCGCGAACTGCAACGGCTCCGTCACACAGGTGTTCCGTTACTGAATTGTCGGTGGCGGGTGATTGGGTCGTACTTCGAGACGGTGAGGAGTGCGGCGTGAAGGTTCGGGTTGGGCGTGAGGTGCTGGCCGAGGCGGTGGGATGGGTGGCGCGCGGGTTGCCCAGCCGGCCGAGTGTGCCGATTCTGGCCGGGATGGTGGTCGACGCGGCGGACGGGCAGGTGACGCTGTCCGGGTTCGACTACGAGAGTTCGGCGCAGGTCAGCGTGCCGGCGGAGGTGGCCGACGGAGGGCGGGTGCTGGTGTCCGGCCGGCTGCTGTCGGACATCTGTCGCAGCATGCCGCGGGATTGTGTCGATCTGAGCGGTGACGCGACTCGGGTGCAGGTGAGCAGTGGGGCCTCTCGTTTCGTCCTGCACAGCTTGCCGCTCGACGAGTATCCGCCGCTGCCGGAGATCCCCGCGGTAAGTGGTGTGGTCGACGGCGCCGTCTTCGCGCGGGCCGTTGCGCAGGTGGTGAGCGCCGCCGGTCGCGACGACACGCTGCCGGTCTTCACCGGGATCCGCATGGAGATCCGCGGATCGACCATCTCCCTGCTGGCCACCGACCGGTACCGGCTGGCCGTCCGGTCGTTCCCGTGGCAGCCGGTCGACGCGGGCATCGAGACGAACGTCCTGGTCCCCGCCAAGCTGCTCGCGGATGTCGCCAAGGTGATGTCCGGTGACGAGTTGTCGCTGGCGCTCGGTTCGACCCGCACAGGGGACGGGTTGATCGGGTTCGAGGGCGGCGGGCGGCATGCGACGAGCCGGCTGATCGACGGGGAGTTCCCGAAGGTCCGCGGTCTGATCCCCGCGGGGAGCGCGATCACGTCCACGGTCACCGTGGACACGGCGGCGCTCGTCGAGGCGGCCAAGCGGGTCGCGCTCGTGGCCGAGCGGTCGGCGCCGGTGCGGCTCACGTTCGCGGGCGGGGCGGCGACGCTCGACGCGGGCAACGGTGAGGAGGCCCAGGCGTCCGAGTCCGTCGAGGTCACGCTCACCGGTGACCCGGTGACGACGGGCTTCAACGCCGGGTACCTCCTCGACGGCCTGGCATCACTTGGTACGCCGATCGCGCACTTCGCCTTCACCCAACCGACCAAGCCTGCGAACTTGACCGGCCTCCGCTCCCCCGACGAGACACCGACAACCGACTCCGCCTACATCCTGATGCCGATGCGCCTACCGACCTGATGCCAAACTGCCGCCACGACGACCACCGGGAGGACGGCAGCTTTGGATGAGGCGACGATCGCGGAGTACCTCGCGCGGCGGGACCCGGTCGACCGGCCGGTGCAGCTGATCGTGCTGATGGGGTCCGCCGTGCTGGAGTCGGTCGAGGCTGCGGCGAAAGCGCATCGGGCGTACGCCGTCCCGATCCTCGTGAGCGGCGGGATCGGGCACTCGACGCAGTACCTCGACGAGGCGGTACGACGACGCGCGCTCGGCCTGGCCACCGGTCGGCCCGAATCGCACGTGTTCCGGGAGCTCCTGCTCAGGTACGGCGTTCCACCGGATCAGGTCGCGGTCGAGGACCAGTCGACCAACTGCGGCGAGAACGCGGAGTTCACCCGCCGGATGATCGGCTCACCGCGGACGCTGCTCCTGATCCAGGATCCGACCATGCAGCGCCGTACCCATGCCTGCTTCGAGCGCTCCTTCGCCGACCTCCCCGGTACGACGCTGATCAGCCGGGCACCGCTCGTCCCGTGGATCGGCCCCGACCACGTCGGCGCGGCGCCGGGCACGCCCGAGATCTGGAGCCACAACCGCTTCCGATCCCTCCTGCTCGGCGAGATCCACCGTCTCTCCCCCGACGTCTACGGTCCCCGTGGGCGCGACTTCATCGACCACGTCGACATCCCCACCGAAGTACTTTCCTCGTACAACCGTCTGCTGGCCGCATACCCGGAGTCCGCTCGTCATCCGTAGCTCGGACGCGGGATCGTGGTGCACTCGCCTACCCGCTGTACCTCGTCCACGCGCACACCGGCTTCATCGTCTTCGAGCGACCGCTGGCACCGCGCCTCAAGCGGCTCCTCGACCGAGTCCTGCCAGGCCGACCAGCTCACGCACTGACGAAGTAATCCGTCAGCACCCGCGCCAGCGTCTCAGGAGGCAGCGTGTGGAACGTAGCGTCATGCCCTTCCACACTGCCCTGCGGCAACGCAGCCGCCGTCTCCCGCACGGACCGCTGCAACCACTCCGGACTGGCGTTGCTGTAGAGCCCCAACGTCGGTACTGCGGTAGACGCGAGCAGCTCCAGCGGTACGGCGCTGTCGCGCATCTGCAGCGCGTCGTACACCAGTGTGGGCGCCATGGCCTCCAGACCGGCCCACATCGGTGTCTGGCGAATCTGCTCGACCACCTCCCGTGGCTGACCGACCGCCTCGACCATGAACAGCTCAGCCGCACCACCCGGGTTGCCCGCAGCGACGTACTCCTGCAACCGCTCCAGGTACCGCTCGGGCGCCGGCGGCGCGCCCTCGACGCGGCACGGCGGCTCCACGATCGCCTGCTTCTCGAACGGCAGGCCGGCCTGCAGCAGCACCATCACACCGGACGAGAACGCACAGGCGAACCGGGCATCGGTTGCCGATCGCACCGCGTCCAGGTCCTCCCACTCGCGCTCCACGGCGTACGGCGCGGTGTCGCCGGAGTCACCACGTCCACGCCGGTCGTAGGCCACCACCGTGAACGACGACGACAGCGCCTCGGCGTACTCGGCGAAGTACGCGCGGCCGGTGAACGCACCGGCGACCAGTACCAGGCCGGGTCCGCTGCCCGTCACGTCGTACGCGAGCTCGGTGCCGTCCTTCGAAACCACCTTGTCCATCACACAGCTCCTTCTGCCAGAGATCCCTCTGCCAGACCGTCGAACGGATCACCGGAGAAGAGACACTGTGTGACCCAGTTCACATCCGGGATCTTCCCGGGCGTGCACCGTGTCACTACAGTTGGATTATGTATACAGGCGACTGCACACCATTTCGGGACCGTTGAT
The DNA here is from genome assembly GCF_011761605.1 of Kribbella shirazensis. Lineage (GTDB taxonomy): Bacteria > Actinomycetota > Actinomycetes > Propionibacteriales > Kribbellaceae > Kribbella > Kribbella shirazensis. Next base: position 7,281,787 of record NZ_JAASRO010000001.1, read on the forward strand.
GCTGCTCCGCCAGCTGGAGTACCTCGTTGCCCTCGCCCGCGAGAAGCACTTCGCGCGGGCGGCGGACGCCTGTTACGTGTCGCAGCCGTCGCTGTCCGCCGCGATCCGCAAGCTCGAGCAGGAACTCGACGTCCCGATCGTACGGCGCGGACGCCGGTTCGAGGGGCTGACGCCCGAGGGCGAGCGGGTGCTGGTGTGGGCGCAGCGGATCCTCGCCGAGCAGGACGCACTGCGGCACGAGCTGTCGATGATGCGCGGTGGCCTGACCGGGACGCTCCGCCTCGGCGCGATCCCGACCGCGATGCCGGTGGTCTCACTGATCACCACGCCGTTCTGCGAGCGGCATCCGAACGCGCGCGTCACGCTCGAGTCGTTGTCCTCGCGCGACATCACGCAGAAGCTGGCCGAGTTCGATCTGGACGTCGCGATGACGTACCTCGACGACGACACGCTCGGTCAGGTGCGCAAGACGCCGCTGTACGAGGAGCGATACCTGCTGCTCACGCCGAAGGACACCGAGCTCGCGGACCTGCCGGTGGCTACCTGGGCGCAGGTCGCCGACCTGCCGCTCTGCCTGCTCTCCCCCGACATGCGCAACCGCCGGATCATGAACGGATACTTCACCGAGGACGGTGTCGTCGCGACCCCGTCGATCGAGAGCGACACGGTCTCGGGTCTGTACAGCCACCTGCACGGCAACCATTGGTCGACGGTGATCTCGCACGCCTGGCTGCACATGTTCGGCGTACCGGACGGGATGCGCGTCGTACCGCTGAAGCGCCCGGCGCACGGACCGCGGGTCGGTCTGGTGGTCGCCGCGCGCAGTCCCGAGGCCGTCCTCGCCCGCGCGGTGCTCGACGTGGCGCGGCAGGCCGGCGTCCAGAAGGCCCTCGACGACCTTCTCGACGTCCATTTGATGGGCTCCGGCTATCTCGACATAGCCCCCGCCGCGCCCTGAGCGCCGCGGTGTTAGCGGGATCACGCCGTACGTAACGGGGATCACGTGAGACGTGGGCATAACCGGTCAGTACGCCTGGTTGAATGTATACAGAAGGCAGAATTCAAGCAGGCTCCTGACCGGAGCGGAGAGGGCAAGAGATGATTTTCACCCGTAGGTTCGGTGCTCTGGCGGCGCGGCCGCAGTTCCCGGATGCCCCGGAGCTGCAGGAACTGACCGGCCCCGTCGACCTGGACGCGGAGCTCGCGAAGCTCACCGCCGACGAGGCCCGCACCGCCCATGACGACGACCGCCGCAACGCCGGCGAGTCGGCCGCCTGACCCGGCGTACAGAACAACTGACGCCGGAGCTATATGTCAGGTCATGGCACTTGGTAGACTGTCTACCAAGTGCCATGGCTGTAGGACCGGAAGGGACCTCATGACGACGATCAGTGCGGGGCCAGGGGCGGGTACGGAGCCGGCAGGCGCGCGGCACGTCAAGCGGCCGCAGCCGTTGCGTGAATCGGTGTACGAGGCCCTTACCGAGATGATCATCGACGGCACGCTCGAGCGCGGCCGGCACCTGGTCGAGGTCGAGCTCGCCGGGATCCTGGGCGTCTCGCGGCAGCCGGTGCGCGAGGCCCTGCAGCGGCTGAACAACGAGGGCTGGGTGGACCTGCGGCCCGGGTTCGGCGCGATGGTGCACGTGCCGGCGGAGGACGAGGTCGACCAGTTGCTGGCGGCCCGCGCCGCGCTGGAGTCGGAGTCTGCGCGGCTCGCGGCCCGGCACGCGTCGAAGGACGACGTCGCGAAGCTGCGCGAGCTGTGCAAGGTCGGCACGGCGTACCAGGAGGCCGGCGACATCGACGGCACGGTCCGGACGAACGCCGAGCTCCACAGCCTCATCACCCAGATGTCCGGCAACCGCTTCCTCGTCGACTTCGCCGCCCAGGTCGACCGCCGCGTCCGCTGGTACTACACACCTGTCGCCCCCGTCCGCGGCGCGGCGTCCTGGCGCGAACACAACCGCCTGGTCAAGGCGATCAGCGAGGGCGACGAGGACAAGGCCGCCCAGATCATGCGCGAACACACCGAACACACCCGCAAGGCCTACCACGACCTCCAGGCAACCACCGAGCCCGCCGAGCCGACCGAACCCGAGTCCCCCCGCCGCCGTCGCCGCACCAGCTGATCGACGTCACCTGCTCGTAGGTGACGCGGCGCGGTCGCCGAACGGGGCATGTAGGAGGGACCAGGTGCCGTGCGCGCCTGCCCACGGCGTTCACCACGTGACCGTACCCGCGCCGACGGCGGCAGCACCCGGCCCGCCGCGCGTGGCCGGCGTCCGGTTGGACGCCTTTCCGGAACAAAATCGCCGCATAGCGACCAAAATGTTCCGAAGAACGGCGGCCCCAGCCCGAAGCCGGTGAAGAACCAACCGGCACGGCCCGGAACGGCCCGGCCCGGCACGGAGCGGTTCCGTTCCCGGACCCCGCCCCAGCACCCGACGCCCCCACGGTCCCGCGCCACCACAGTTCGCGCCCCGCCGAGGGCGCGAAAAGAACTGCCGCCGCGAAGCGGCGACCTCTCCGCCCCACCATCCCAGCACCCTGCGCCATCACAGTCCCCGCCACCACAGCACGCGCCTACGCCGAAGGCGCGAAAGAACTGCCGCCGCGCCGGGCCGGCGTCCGGTTGGACGCCTTTCCGGAACAAAATCGCCGCATAGCGACCAAAATGTTCCGAAGAACCGCGGTCCCAGCCCGAAGCCGGTGAAGAACCAACCGGCACGGCCCGGCCCGGCACGGCACGGCACGGAGCGTTTCCGTTCCCGGACCCCACCCCAGCACCCGACGCCACCACGGTTCCGCGCAACCACAGTTCGCGCCCGCCGAAGGCGCGAAAGAACTACCGGCGCGAAGCGGCGACCCTCCCGCCCCACCACCACCACCCCAGCACTCCTGCGCCACCACAGTCCCCGCCACCACAGCACGCGCACCCGCCGAAGGCGCGACAGGACTGCCGGCGCGGTGCGGCGGTCTTCGGGCCGCCCGCAGTTGGTGGGCTGCGGGCGGCCGTTTACGCGACGCGCTTCTTGCCTCCTCGACCCGTTGCGGCTTTGCGGGCCTGGAGGGCGGCGGCGAGGTGGACGTACTGCTCGACGGTGCGCCGGGCGTACTGGTTGCGGTCCAGGATGCGCGGCCACCACAAGCGGCCGATCTGTTCGTGCATCCACAGGAAGCCGATCGCGAATCCCATGCTCACCAGTGCACGGAAGGCGAGGAACTTCCACGGTTCGGCCGGCAACCCCGGCGTACCCGCGACCACCCACTCCATCACGACCGCGTGCACCAGGAGCGCGAGCGGGAACGCGATCACCCAGTAGACCGCCGCCGGGGCGAACACCCCGGCGGGAACCTTGCCCAGCGCCACCAGGACGGCGTACCCGGACCCGAACAGGGCGAGCGGTACGCCGAGCCCGAGCAGCCCGGTGACCACCGCCCAGCCGGCGGGCTGGCCGACGAACGCGGCCAGTCCACCGGCGACGAGCCCGGCTGCCGCGCCCACGGACGCGGCCGGGAGACAGTACTGCGCCAACTGCTTCAGATCGGTCATGGTCAGCCCACAGCCACACCGAAGCGGAACAGGCAGTAGAAGAGCATCCCGAGGTAGAACACCGCTCCGAACCCGATGATCACGTTCCGCACCGGGCCGGGACGGATCTTCTTCGGCAGCAGCATGTTGTTCGTCAGCAGCAACACGACGCAGTACGCGCCCATCGCGAACGTGGACAGGAACGCCAGCGTGTCCAGGATCCCGGCCGGACCGTCGGCCGGTCCGAACAGCAGGATCAGGATGCCGAACAGGATCACGCCCCACAGGAACCCGGCGTACAGCCTCGACATCGAGAACCGCTTGGCGCCCGGCACGAAGTAGTACGTCATGTCGGCCTGACCGCGGGAGAACGAGTCGAACAGACCGAGGGTCGCGTTCAGCCCGATCAGTGCGATGAAGGCGAAGAACAACGTCCCGAGGATCGGCGAGCCGGCCGACGCGAACGCGTCCGACATCGCCTTCAGCGCCGCGTCCCGGTCACCGCCCTCGATCAGCGAGGCGACGTTCGGGTTCTCCCGCGCCGCCGACATCGCGAGCACGGTGAACGAGATCGTCACCAGCATCGTGATGCCCCAGAAGAGCAGCAGCGCGTCGAACGTCACCCACTTGCGCCAGCCCTTCCACTTCGCCAGCTCCGCCGGGTCCTCGGTGTCGAACATGAACCCACGCGACGGCATCGACTCCGCCTCGCCCGCGGCCCGCAGACCGCGGATCTTCGGGATGTGCGCACCCATGCCCGCGCCGCTGTCCCGCAGCTGCAGCGTGTACCACATCTGCTGCATCCCGGACGGCCCGGCGAACGCGATCGAGCCGACTACGACCGGGAACCAGACCGACGTCATCGCCTCGTCGGGGAAGTACCCGAACGCGAACATCCCGGACACCGTCCGGCCGAGGTCGTCCCAGCTGCCGACCATCGCGGCGATCACCGACGTACCGACGACCAGCAGCCCGATCAGCAGGCCGAGGAGCTTCTCGAGGAAGGTGTAGATCACCGACAACAGGCTGAACAGCACACCGACGAACACCAGAGCCACGCACGCGGTGACCTGCCAGGGTATGCCGGTGACCTCCTCGAACGCGGCCGCGCCGGCGGACAGATGGCCCGGCCACATGTAGATCAGGATCGCCGCCGCGTAGAAGAACCACATCAGCGGTTTGAAGATCCGGGCCGCGCCGAAGAAGATGCTCTCCCCGGTGGCCATCGCGTAGCGCGCCATCTCCAGTAGCACGAACGCCTGCAGCGTGACACCGACCATGAACAGCCAGCGGATGTCCGGCCCGAACACCAGGACGAGCCGGGGCCACATGTACGACTCCCCCATACCCACACCCAGCGCGACCAGGAAGACGGTCGGACCGAGGATGTGCAAGGAGGGCGGTGCGTCCGGAAGTTTCCGGATCGGCATCGGTTCGAGCCTGCCCGCCTTCCAGACCTTCTCGGTCGCGGCGGTCGCACCGGCCGCGGCAGGCTCTTCAGGAACTTCTGAGGTCTTGCTCGTGACGTCCAAGGCGGACTCCTTACATCGACGCCAACTAGCGGATCAGTGCTCCCCCGCGCGTTCCTTCCTCCAATCAATCGAAGGTCAATCGAAGGTCAACCGAAGCTCACCCGAGCGGCCCGGCGTTGCGGGCCCAGCGGTACTTGGCACCGAGGACCTGGACCGGGGTCTCGGTGGTGTACGGGTACGCGACCACACCGTGGTCGAACAGGTACTGGCTGGCTTCCTCGACCTCGACGTCACCGGACAGCGAGGCGACCACGGGCTTGTCGATGCCCTTGGCCCGGAACTCCTCGACCACCTCGGCGACCAGCTGCGCGAACACCATCGGCGGCGTCACGATCGTGTGCCAGTACCCCAGGATCAGTGCGTGGATCCGCTCGTCGGACAGCCCGAGCGCGATCGTGTTCCGGTACGTCGACGGCGGTTCGCCGCCGGTGATGTCGACCGGGTTGCCGGCCGCGCCGAACGGCGGGATGAACTTCCGGAAGGCCGCGTCCAGGTCGTCCGGGATGTCCATCAGCGTCAGCCCGGCGTCCACGCAGGCGTCCGACAGCAGTACGCCGGACCCGCCCGCGCCGGTGATGATGACGACGTTCTCGCCCTTCGGCGTCGGCAGCAGCGGGATGCCGCGGGCGTACTGGAGCATCTCGTTGAGCCCCGGCGCCCGCACCACACCGCTCTGCCGCAGGATGTCGTCGTACACCTTGTCGTTGCCGGCCAGGGCGCCCGTATGTGAACTGGCCGCCCGCGCGCCCAGGGAGGTGCGGCCGGCCTTCAGTACGACGACCGGCTTCTTCTTCGACACCCGGGCCGCCGTCTCGGCGAACGCCCGGCCGTCCTTCAGGTCCTCAAGGTGCATGGCGATCAGGTTGGTGTTGTCGTCGCTCTCGAAGAACGTCAGGAGGTCATCCTCGTCGATGTCGGCCTTGTTGCCTACCCCAACGATCGCGGAAACTCCCATCCGGCTGGACCGGCTGAAGCCGAGGATCGCCATCCCGATGCCTCCGCTCTGTGACGACAGCGCGACGCTCCCGCGGACGTCGTACGGCGTGCAGAACGTCGCGCAGAGGCTCTCCGGCAGGTAGTAGTAGCCGTAGATGTTCGGCCCGAGGATCCGGACGTTGTGCTTGCGCGCGATCGCGACGACCTCGTCCTGCAGTTCCTGCTCACCGGTCTCGGCGAACCCGGACGGGATCAGGATCGCGCCCGCGACCCCCTTCTCCCCGCACTGCTCCAGCGCCCCGCCGACGAACTTGGCCGGTACGGCGAACACCGCCACATCGACGTCACCCGGTACGTCGGTGATCGACGCGAACGCCTTCCGCCCGAGGACCTCGCCGCCCTTCGGGTTGATCGGGTAGATCTCCCCGGCGTACCCGCCGTTGACCAGGTTCTTCATCACCGAGTTGCCGATCTTGCCGGCCTCGTTGGACGCCCCGATCACCGCGACCGCGCGCGGCCGCATGATCCGGGTCATCGCGGTCAGGATCTCCTCGGAGCTGTACCGCTCGACCGGTTTGCCGGCCTCGGCGTCCACGATGATCCGGAAGTCCACCGCGGTCGCGCCGTCCGGCCCGGCGAGCACCGGGTTCAGGTCGACCTCGGCGAACTGCGGGAAGTCCGTGACCAGGTCCGACAACCGCCGGATCAGGTCGCCGACCGCGTCCTTGTCGACCGGCCGCGCCCCGCGGACGCCCTCGAGCATCTCGTGCGCGCCGATCCCGTCCACCATCGCCCGGGCCTCGCCGGCGGACAGCGGAGCCAGCCGGAACGTGACGTCCTTCAGGACCTCGACCAGTACGCCGCCCAGCCCGAAGGCGACCACCTTGCCGAACGTCGGGTCGGTGACCGCACCGACGATCACCTCCTGCACGTCACCGCCGGTGACCAGCATCTTCTGCACCTGGACACCGGTGATCTCTGCGTCGGCCTTGTACGCCCGGGCGTTGGCGAGGATCTTGTCGAACGCGTCCCGCGCCGCGTCCGGGCTGTCCACGCCGACCACCACGCCGCCGGCGTCGGTCTTGTGCAGGATGTCGGGCGAGACGATCTTCAGCACGACCGGGAAACCGATCTCGGCGGCGAGGCCGGCGGCTCCCTCGGCAGTCGTGGCCAGCCCCTCGCCCGGCGTCGGGATGCCGTACGCGTCGGCGACCAGTTTGGCCTCGGGCGCGCTCAGCGAGGTGCGGCCGTCCGCCAGAGCCTGGTCGAGGATGGTCCGGACTGCTGCCTTGTCATAAGTCATGCGTCGCACTCCAATTCAGATCACGCCGGCGGCTTTGAGTTCCTCGAGCTCACTCGTGTCGATCCCGAGCGAGCCGTAGATGACGGAGTTGTGTTCACCGAGCCCCGGCGAGGTCTGCACCTCGACCGGGGAGTCGGACAGCTTGATCGGGCAGCCGACGGTCTTGAACGAGCCGCGCTGCGGATGCTTCACCTCGACGACCGCCCCGAGGTCGGCCAGCGTCTCGTCCTCGATCAGTTCGCGCGTGGACATGATCGGCCCGCAGGGGACGTTCAGCGCGTTGAGCTTGTCCATCACCTCGAACTTGGTGTGCTGCTCGGTCCACTGCTCGATCAGCGCGAACATCTTGTCGAGCTTGTCGAGCCGCGCGGCCGGCGTCGCCCAGTCGGGATCGTCGGCCAGTTCGGGCTTGCCGATCAGGTTCGCGATCGGGGCCCAGCCCGGCGGCTGGACGATCACGTAGATGTAGTCGTTGGGTCCGCCCGGCGCGCACTTCAGTGCCCAGCCGGGCTGGCCGCCACCCGAGGCGTTCCCCGACCGCGGCACCGCTTCGCCGAAGTTGTCGTTCGGGTACTCGCGCAGCGGGCCGTGCTCCAGCCGCTGCTGATCCCGCAGCTTGACCCGCGTCAGGTTGAGCACGGCCTCCTGCATGGCCACGGTGACCCGCTGGCCCTTGCCGGTGTTCGTCCGCTGGTACAGCGCGGCGAGGATGCCGGCCACCAGGTGGATCCCGGTGCCGGAGTCGCCGATCTGCGCCCCGGTCGCGGTGGGCGGTCCGTCCTCGAACCCCGTCGTACTCATCGCGCCGCCCATCGCCTGGGCGACCACCTCGTACGCCTTGAAGTTCTCGTAGCGGCCCGGGCCGAAGCCCTTGATCGACGCGAACACCAGGCCGGGGTTGAGCTCCTGCAGGCGTTCCCAGGTGAAGCCCATCCGGTCGATCGCGCCCGGCGCGAAGTTCTCCACCAGGATGTCGACGCTCTTCACCAGATCGGTGAAGATCTCCTTACCGCGGTCGGACTTCATGTTCAGCGTGATGCTGCGCTTGTTGCAGTTGAGCATCGTGAAGTAGAGGCTGTCGACGTCGGGCAGGTCGCGCAGCTGCTGGCGGGTGATGTCGCCGGTCGGTGCCTCGAGCTTGATCACATCGGCGCCGAGCCAGGCGAGGAGCTGGGTGCAGGACGGTCCGGACTGCACATGGGTCATGTCGAGAACACGGACACCCTCGAGGGCCTTGGTCATGACGGGTCCCCTTACTTGTACGGTCACTTGTACATCGTCTGGTTCATGGTTCCGGGGGCGTAGGCGTCCGGGTCGACCCAGACGTTGATCAGCGACGGCAATCCCGATTCGCGGGCCCGAAGCAGCGCCGGCCCGATGTCCGCGGGGTCGCGGACCTCCTCGCCGTACCCGCCGAGCATCCGGGCGAACTCGTCGTACTTGACGTCGCCGAGGGTGTTGCCGATCCGGCCGCGGTCCTTGCCGTACTTGGCCTCCTGGCCATAGCGGATCTGGTTCATCGACGAGTTGTTGCCGACGACACCGACGAACGGGAGCTTGTAGCGGACCAGCGTCTCGAAGTCCCAGCCGGTCAGCGAGAACGCGCCGTCTCCGAAGAGTGCGACCACTTCCTTGTCGGGCCGGGCGTACTTCGCCGCGAGCACGAACGGGATGCCGACACCGAGCGTGCCGAGCGGGCCCGGGTCCATCCAGTGACCGGGCGACTTCGGCTGCACGACGCCACCGGAGAACGTCACGATGTCGCCGCCGTCGCCGATGTAGATCGAGTCCTCGGTGAGGAACTCGTTGATCTCGTGCGCGAGCCGCAACGGGTGGATCGGGTTCGCGTCGGACAGCTGCCGCGGCAGCCGCTTCTGGTACGCCGCGTCCTCCTCGGCCCGCAGCTCCGCGAACCAGGCCTTGCGATCCGTCTTCCGGATCCGGCCGGACGCCGCCTGGGTGACGGCCGCCAGGATCGCGCCCGGGTCGCCGACCAGGCCGAGGTCGATGTCGCGGTTCTTGCCGACGGTGCGGTAGTCGAAGTCGATCTGTACGACGGTCGCGCTCTTCGGCAGCCGGCGCCCGTACCCCATCCGGAAGTCGAACGGCGTACCGACGATCAGGATCAGGTCGGCGTTGTTGAACCCGTACCGCCGGGACAGGTGGAAGTGGTGCGGATCGCCGGGCGGGAGCGTGCCGCGGGCCGAGCCGTTCATGAACGCCGGGATGTCGAGCGTGCGGACGAAGTCGACGGCCGCCTCGCTGCCCCGCGACGTCCAGACCTGGCTGCCGAGCAGTACGACGGGCTTCTCGGCCCGGACCAGCAGGTCGGCAAGCGCCTCGACATTCGCCGGGTCGCCGATGCTCTTCGTCGACGAACGGTAGTGACCGGCCTCGGGGACGGTCGCGGACTCGACCGGGACCGAGTTGTCCAGGATGTCGCGCGGGATCTCCAGGAACGACGGGCCGGGGGCGCCGTTGTAGCACTCGCGGAACGCCATCGACACCATGTCCGCGGCCCGCGCCGTGTGCGGAACGGTCGCGGCGAACTTCGTGATCGGGGTCATCATGTCGACGTGCGGCAGGTCCTGCAGGGACCCCATCTTGTGCTGGTTCAGCGCGCCCTGGCCGCCGATCAGCAGCATCGGGCTCTCGGCCCGGAACGCGTTCGCGACACCGGTGACCGCGTCGGTCGTTCCCGGGCCGGCGGTGACGACCGCACAGCCGGGCTTGCCGGTGACCCGTGCGTACCCGTCGGCCGCGTGCGCAGCGACCTGCTCGTGCCGGACGTCGACGACCGCGATGCCCTCGTCCACACAGCCGTCGTAGATGTCGATGATGTGACCGCCACAGAGCGTGAAGATCACGTCGATCCCCTCGGCCTTCAAGGCCTTCGCGACGAGGTGACCACCGGAGATGGTCTCCGGCTCCTTGACTTCCGCGACGGGTTGGGTCTCCGACACTGTCTGCGCCATCTGCAGTCAACTCCTCGGAAGGGCCTTCGGTTGGCCTTGATGTAGATTGCATACCGTATGGTGTAGTCGTAGTCTTATCCCAGGCGACAGCGGTTGTCCAGAGCTCGGGGCCAGGAGGCTGTGATGACGATTTCCGACGAACTCGACCGGACCCGCTCCGCGCTGCAGGCGCTGGAGAAATCCCTTGTGGCCTTGAGGAATCGCGTCGGCCCGCACCTCGACGTACTGCGACTGCTCGACGACGTCGACCGTTGCTCGACGGACCTGAAACGGCTCGAACAGCAGGTCCGCGCACCGCACCATCCAGGCCGCCACGACCTGGTCGTGATCCCCGACGACGATCGGGACCACGGGCTGTGGGGCGCCGGCGACGTCGATCACGAAGGCGTCGGAGCTCCCGGTCGCAGGGCGCCGTGAGCGCTCAGACATTGTTTGACCAACTGGCGTAGACGCACGTCGCGGTCACCGCTCGCGGCGCGGGCGGTGACCGCGACTGCTTCGGCGGCCTGTTCGGTGGCGACGACGGTTCGGTAGAACGGCTCGCTCCACTTCAGCGGCGACAGCACCGGCAACCACCACCGCGCCGCTCCACCAGGACTGTCGCGAGAACCGAGCAGGTGCATGGCCGTCTGGTGAGCGGCAGCCAGCCTGCGCCGCTCGTCACCGGTCAACTCGCCGCTCGCGAGTGCCGTGGAAACGCACAGCGCGACCACACGAGCGGATGCCTCGAAGCCCGCGCTGCAGGTGTCGATGAAGCGTGGCGCGAGCGGCAGCAAGCCCCGCCGACCGGCGGAGCTGCTGTGATCGTGAGCCGCCCGCGCCACCGAACTCAGCACGGGATGCACACACGCAGGCCGGTCCGTCCACGGTTCCCGCGCGAGGCGGGACACCAGCTCCATCACGCACGGATCCGGCCGCTGAACCTTCCCGTAGCCGTTCACTCGCCCGCCACCGGCGTACCGAGCTGGGGCCGCACGGGCAGCGCGGGACGGCCGGGTTGCTTGAGCAGCCGCACACTCAGCGCGGTCAGTACGCCGAGCAGACCGGCGCCGAGGAACAACGGCCGGTACCCGACCGCAGCCGCCACGGACGCGGCGACACCGATGCCGACCAGGCCGCCGACGGCCTTGGCGGAGTACAGGATCGCCTGGTTCTGCAGCAGGCTGTTCTCACCGAAGAACTCGAGCACGAGGTTGGCCATGATCGCGTAGAACGCGCCACCACCGAGCCCCGCGAACATCGCGCACACCACGAACGCCCACCCGGCACCGGCAACCACCAGACCGACATGCGCGAAACCTTCGATCATCAGTACGGCGGCCAGTACGCGACGCCGGCCGAACCGGTCCGACAGATGCCCGGCGAACGACCGGCCGAGACCGTTGACGGCGGCAAGCATTCCGGCGGCGAACGCGGCCGCACCGAGCCCGAAGCCGGCGCTCACCCCGTAGCTCACCACGCAGCCGATGCCGAGCAGCGACAACGCCGTACTGATCGCGAGCAGCAACCACATCAACGGCAGCGCACCGGTCCGCATCGCCTCACCCGGGCGGTAGTGCCGGACCGCGGGCGCGTTGTGCGGGATGCTGCGGTTCAGCTTCCGGTCGATCGCCCACGCCTGCGCGTCGATCTCCGCGGGCCACCAGTGCCGCGGCGGATCCTTCAGCAGACCACCGGCGATCAGCACGACCAGTACGGCGACCGCGGCCGCGAGATCGAAGACGATCCACTGATCCAGCACGGTCAGCAGGAAGATGCTCGGTACGGCGCCGACCGCGAAGCCGCCCGTGACGAACCCGATCGTCGCGGTACGCCGATCCGGGAACCAGCGCGCCGACGTCGTGATGCAGGCGGCGTACACCAGGCCCGCACCGGTGCCGCCGAGCAGGGCGTAGCCGATGACGACGGCCGCGTAGCTCTCGACGTGTGCGAGCGTGACGAGACCGATCGCGGCGAGGACGCCACCCGTGACGACGAGCTGCGTGGGCGTTGCCCGCCGTACCCGATGGGCCCAGGCCGCGGGGATCGCGACCAGCGCCTGGCAGGCGACGAACACCGCGAGCAGCCAGAGCGTCTGCGCCGTACCCCAGCCGCGATCCGATTCCAGTCCGAGTGCGGCGGTGCCGAACGAGTACTGCAGCGGGCTGATCGCGACCATGCAGGCCCAGGCCGCCCAGAGTTGCCAGCGGCGCGGATGGCCGGTCAGTTCACGGGCGTCCTCGCCGATCCGGTACCGCCGGCCGTAGACGTCACGGACATCCCGGGGCATGGGCTTCACGTGATTCATGATCGCCTCCTGACAGTGTCATGCCGCGCTCCGCGCGGTCGTCATCGGGCCTGGGCTCCCGGCCTTCCCTCGTCGCTCCGGTCGCTGCGCTCCCTACGCTCCTCGGTCCAGGCCGGGGGCCCGATGACTACTGCATACCGTATGAAGTCTGTGGTACTCCTTCCGGCCGGAGCTGTCCAGACCTGGGATGTTGCTCTTGTCGGCAGATTGCATACCGCATACAGTCGTCTGCACACTCGAAGGAGGCCGAACGTGGACCTGATGGAGTACCAAGCCAAGGAGCTCTTCGCCCGGCACGGCGTCCCGGTGACGCTCGGCCGGGTGATCGAGGACGCGGCCGACGCCGCCGACGCCGCCCGCGAGCTCGGCGGCCGCGTGGTGGTGAAGGCGCAGGTGAAGACCGGCGGGCGCGGCAAGGCCGGCGGCGTGAAGCTGGCCGCGACGCCCGACGAGGCGGTGGCGAAGGCGGGCGAGATCCTCGGGATGGACATCAAGGGGCACACCGTGCAGCGCGTGCTGCTCGCGCCGGCCGCGGACATCGCCGAGGAGTACTACTTCTCGTTCCTGGTCGACCGCGCGAACCGCGAGTACCTGTGCATCGCGAGCACCGAGGGCGGCGTCGAGATCGAGGAGGTCGCGCACACCAGCCCGGACGCGATCGCGAAGGTACGGATCGATCCCGCGATCGGCGTCGACGACGGCAAGGCCGCGGAGATCGTGGCGGCCGCCGGCTTCCCGCCCGGGTCGTCGTCGGTGGTGCAGCGGTTGTGGGACGTCTTCATCGCGGAGGACGCGTCGCTGGTGGAGGTGAATCCGCTGGTCAAGCTCGGCGACGGGTCACTGGAGGCGCTCGACGGGAAGGTGACGCTCGACGACAACGCGGCGTACCGGCATCCGGATCACGCGTCGTTCGACGACAAGAGGGCCGCGGACCCGTTGGAGGCCGAGGCGCATGCGAAGGGCTTGAACTACGTCAAGCTCGACGGCTCGGTCGGCATCATCGGCAACGGCGCGGGTCTGGTCATGTCGACGCTGGACGTGGTCGCGTACGCCGGTTCGCAGTACGGCGTGAAACCGGCGAACTTCCTCGACATCGGCGGCGGTGCCTCGGCCGAGGTGATGGCGAACGGACTCGGGATCATCCTGTCCGACCCGCAGGTGCGCAGTGTGTTCGTGAACGTGTTCGGCGGGATCACCGCCTGCGACGCGGTCTCGAACGGCATCGTGCAGGCGCTCGCGCTGCTCGGCACCCAGGCCGACAAGCCGCTGGTCGTCCGCCTGGACGGCAACAACGTCGAGGAAGGCCGCAAGATCCTTGCCCGCGCCAACCATCCGCTCGTGACCGTGGTCGACACCATGGACGGCGCCGCAGCGCGCGCCGCCGAGCTGGCCGCCTAGAAAGGACTGTTCGAAATGGCGATCTTCCTGACCGAGAAGAGCCGGGTCGTCGTACAAGGCATGACCGGGTCCGAGGGACAGAAGCACACCAGCCGGATGCTTGCCGCCGGCACCACAGTGGTCGGCGGCGTGACGCCCGGCAAGGGCGGGCAGTCGGTGGACTTCGCGAAGTGCTCGGTCCCCGTGTACGGGTCGTGCGCGGACGCGGTGAAGGCGGCGGACGCGGACGTGTCAGTGGTGTTCGTGCCACCGCGGTTCACGCGCGGCGCGGTGATCGAGGCCGTCGACGCCGGCATCCCGCTCGTGGTGGTGATCACCGAGGGCGTGCCGGTGCACGACACCGCCGCGTTCTTCGCCTACGCACAAGCGCAGGGGACCCGGGTCATCGGCCCGAACTGTCCCGGGATCATCAGTCCCGGACGCTCGAACGCGGGGATCATTCCCGCGGACATCGCGGGCCCCGGCCGGCTCGGGCTGGTCAGCAAGTCGGGCACGCTGACGTACCAGATGATGTACGAGCTGCGGGACTTCGGGTTCTCGACCGCGATCGGGATCGGTGGCGACCCGATCATCGGGACGACGCACATCGACGCGCTGCAGGCGTTCCAGGACGACCCGGACACCGACGCGATCGTGATGATCGGTGAGATCGGTGGTGACGCCGAGGAGCGGGCGGCCGCGTTCATCAAGGAGAACGTGACCAAGCCGGTCGTCGGGTACGTGGCCGGGTTCACCGCGCCGGAGGGCAAGACGATGGGTCACGCGGGCGCGATCGTGTCCGGTTCGTCCGGTACGGCGGCCGCGAAACAGGAGGCCCTGGAGGCAGCCGGCGTACGCGTAGGCAAGACCCCGACCGAAACCGCCGCCCTGCTCCGCACCACCCTCACCACCACCCAACTCGCCGTGTGACAACCCTCCACCTGAGGGGATAACCACCGAACTGGAGGGTTGCCCACTGAAATTCTGAGGGGGCAACCCCCCACCTCAGTAGGCAACCCTGCGCGGGGGCGCGGTGCTGTTGCGGATGACGAGCGTGGTGGGGACGGCGAGGGCCGTGTGCGGACTGGGGTCGTGGAGGTGGGCGATCAGGGTGTCGACGCTGCATTGGCCGATGTCGGTGAAGGTCTGACGGACGGTGGTGAGAGGCGGCCAGAACTGGGCCGCCTCTTCCATGTCGTCGAACCCGACCACGCTCACGTCGTCCGGCACCTTCCGCCCGTGCTCGTGCAGCGCGCGGAGCACTCCGAGGGCCATCTGGTCGTTGGCCACGAAGATCGCGGTGACGTCGGGGTCCGCGGCGAGCCGGCAGCCGGCGTCATACCCGGAGGCCGACGACCAGTCCCCGATCAACAGCTCCGGTACGGCGCACCTGTGGTCGCGGAGTGTCTGCTCCCAGGACCGGCGGCGCTGGTCCGCGGCGAACGACGACGGCGGTCCACCGAGATGCCAGACGGTCCTGTGACCCAGCTCGAGCAGATGCTCGGTCGCCAGCCGGGCGCCCTGCGTCTGGTCGGCGTCGACGACCGGGTGGTCGTAGTGCAGGCCTGCATGGACGACGACGACCGGTAGTCCGGTCGGCAGTTGTACCTCGTCCAGGATCTGCGCCTCGATCATCATGATGACGCCGTCCACCGCCTGCTCCCCCAGCCGGGAGAACGCGTCCGCCACGGCCTGACGGCTGACCGCGAGCACCGGCATCAGGTTGACGGAGTACCCGCGCGCGGTGGCGGCGGTGGCGATCGCGTCGAGCGTTCGCGTCGTACCGAAGGTGGAGAGCTCGAAGACGATCACGCCGATACTGCGGAACTCGCCGCTGCGCAGCGCCCGCGCCGCGCCGTTCGGGCGGTAGCCGAGCTCGCGCATCGCGTCCTTGACCCGGGCTCGGGTGGCCGCGTCCACGTTCAGCCGGCCGTTCGCGACCCGGGACACCGTCTGCCCGGACACCCCGGCCAGCCGCGCCACATCGGCCATCGACGGACCTCGCCGTCGCCGTCCTCCTGCCGTTCCGTCCACCCCGGTACCTCCTGTGTGGCAGGAGTCTAGACATGTTTGCGTGAACACGCCGGTAGGTCCGGCGAGCCGGATCTCGGTGGAACAGGTGGGTCCGGCGTCGCTGTGGCCGGACCCACCTGGCTTCGGGTCAGACTCCGACTTTGCTTGCCAGCAGGTCGGCCACCGCGTGGACCGCGCGGAGCGTGGGGGCCTTGACGCCGGTGAGGTCGGCGAGCTCGACGACGGCGGCGAGGATGACGTCGAGCTCGAGCGGCTTGTCCTTCTCCAGGTCCTGCAGCATCGACGTCTTGTGCTCGCCGACGCGCTCGGCGCCGTCGAGCCGCTTGTCCACGGAGATGTCCGGGTGGCAGCCGAGCGCGGCGGCGATCTCCAGCGACTCCTCCATCATCAGCCGGACCATCTGCCGGGTGCCTTGGTGCGTGGCGATCTCCACCATCGTCGCGCGGGCCAGCGCACTGATCGGGTTGAACGCCGCGTTCCCGAGCAGCTTGATCCAGATGTCCCTGCGGATGTCCGCCTCGACCGGGCACTTCAGTCCGCCCGCGATCATCGCCGTACTGAACTCCTCGCACCGCTGTGACGGACCGCCGGCGGGTTCACCGATCGAGAATCTGGTGCCTTCCAGGTGCCGGACGACGCCCGGGCCTTCGAGCTCGGTCGAGCAGTAGACGACGCAGCCGATCGCGCGGTCGAGGTCGAGCACCTGGGTGACGGAGCCGCCGGGGTCGACGGATTCGATGCGGCGGCCTTCGTACGGGCCCTTCAGGCCGTGGAAGTACCACCAGGGGATGCCGTTCTGCGCGGCGACGACGACCGTGCGGTCGTGCAGCAGCGGCTGGAGCAACGGGCCGGCGCTCGCGTACGAGTTCGCCTTGAGCCCGAGGAAGACGTAGTCGACCGGACCGATCTCGGCCGGGTCGTCCGTGGCCGGGGTCCGGGCCGTGAAGTCGCCACGTGGACTGAGCACCGTGACACCGTCCGACCGGATCGCCTCCAGATGCGCGCCACGGGCAACGAGATGAACCTCGGTCCCACCACGGTGCAGCGCCGCACCGACGTACGCACCGATCGCACCGGCGCCGAGAACCGCAACTCTCATAGGGGTCCCTGCCTTCCAGAGAATCTTGGTATACGGCATACAGTAGGCTGGAGCCGGAATGCGGTCAAGATCACACTCCCCGGCAAGCGCTCGCCAAATCCGCGACCCGCAGCAGACTGGAATCCGTGACCTGGCCGGCGATGGTGTGGATCGGTGGCGCCCCAGGCGCAGGCAAGTCGACGATCGCGCGGGAGCTCGCGCGCCGGACCGACTTGCCGCTGCATCCGGTGGATCTGTGGACCTATGCGCACCTGGAGCGGCTGCCACCGCTCCGGCCGTTGGCGGAGGAGTTGGCCGAGGGGCCGGAGTACGCCGCGGCTGCCTTCGTCGCCATCAGCCGACTGCGGCTGGAGCTGGTCATCGCGGATGTCCGTGAGCGCGAGCTGGGCGCCGTACCTGCACTGGTCGAGGGCCCGCAACTGTTCCCGTCGATGGCCGACTCGGTGCCGGCGGCGGTGTGGTTGCTGCCGGACGCCGAGCAGACCCGGAGGTCCCGGGAGGAGCGGCTGGCCCGCGTACACGACCCAGCCGGACAGGCGCGGTTGGAGAGCCTGCTCGCGCGGGACGCCGTGCTGGCTGAGCTGGTACGGCGAGAGGCCGCTGAACACGCACGTGTCCTCGTCGAGGTCTCGGCCGAACCGGACTGGGCAGCTATCACCCGCACGGTAGAGGACGCACTGGGCCCGCTACCTCGTCTGCAGCCTGGTGACACGCTGAGGCGGCAGAGGCGGTACGAGAACCTCGCGGCGTGTCGCCAGGGGCGGTTGTGGCAGGCGGACGTCGGGCTGGACACGCTGCCTCCGTACCCGTTCGCGTGTGAGTGCGGTACGCCCGGTTGCACCCTTGTCTGGGCGGGAACTCCGGACGAGTACGACGTACGGCGTGGCGAGGGATGGCTGAGAACTCACTGAGCGTGCTAGGCTCAGCGTCGGTTGATGTTTTGCAGTTCCACGTTCGTTTCGAAGCGCCCGCGGATTTGTGATCCGCCGGGCGTTTTGTCGTATCAGGAGAGAAAAATCATGGCTTTGGGAACAGTGAAGTGGTTCAACGGTGAGAAGGGCTTCGGCTTCATCTCCCAGGAGGACGGCGGCGCCGACGTGTTCGTGCACTACTCGGCGATCCAGACCCAGGGCTTCCGCTCCCTGGACGAGAACCAGCGGGTCGAGTTCGAGATCGCCCAGGGCCCGAAGGGCCTGCAGGCGGAGAACGTCCGCCCGGTCTGAGCTGTCTGACGGCAGACCCGGTTCACGCCGGGTCTGCCGTGCTCCACAGGTACTCGCCGTCCTCCAGTACGGCGGTGCGCGCGAGACCTACCCCGGCCGCGACAGCGGCCGATGCAGTGTGATCCGGATGGATGTGCGCGACGATCCGCCGGACATTCTGAGCCCGTAGCCAGGTGACGAGTCCCTGGGCGGCCTCCTTCGCGAACCCCCGGCCCTGCCACCCAGCGCCGACGACCCACGCGATTTCCGCCGTACCACCGGTGATGGTCGCCTGGACGTAGCCGATCAGCTCCTCGTCGTGCTGGATCACCCAGTTGAGCCATTGCTCGTCCGGTTTGCCCGGGCCGGCCAGTTGGCGGCGGTAACGAGCTTCGAGGGCTTCCACGGTCGGCGGTTCGCCGCCGGTGAACGTGTAGAGGTCCGGATCGGACAGGACCTTCGCCATCGGTCCGGCGTACTCGACCCGCAGCGGCAGCAGGGACAGGCGGTCCGTCACAATCACCCGCGCAACGGTAACCGCCTTTGCCGGACCGGCAACATCAGGTGTCGTGCACCCGTCGGTCGGACCACACTGGTCCACATGATCGAAATCGATTGGGCCGGAGAGGCGGGGCGGCTGCGGGCGTCTGCCGCGGGTGAGGCTGACTGGAACGCGGCCGTAGCCGGCACGCTGGTACGGGACGGCGACAAGGTCGTCGCGGACGTCGGCTGCGGTGGTGGTGGGATGGCCAAGGCACTCGCTGAGGCGTTGCCCGGCGCGACCGTCGTCGCGATCGACGCGGATGCCGACGTACTGGAACAGGCGCGGGCGCACACCGCCGGGCTGGTCCGCTGTGAACTGGCGTCGATGGACGAGGGCGCGGAGCCGCTGCGGCGGGCGATCGGTGCACCGGCCGATCTGATCTGGGCCTCGGCGTCCGTGCACCACGCGGCCGATCAGCAGGCGGCTGTGGACGCGTTGGCGTCGTTACTGGCTCCCGGTGGGCGGTTGGCGCTGGCCGAGGGCGGGCTGCCCGCGCGGCACCTGCCGTGGGACCTCGGGATCGGGGAACCCGGCCTGGAGTTGCGGCTGGATGTGGCCCAGGACCGGTGGTTCAAGGTGATGCGCGACTCACTGCCGGGGTCGGTGCCGCTGCCGTACGGGTGGACCGAGGCGCTGACGCGGGCCGGGCTGACCGACGTCACCACGCGGAGCGTACTGAGCGAGACGCCGGCGCCGCTGTCGCCCGAGCGGCTGGACAGCGTCGTGCGCCAGTTGCGGACGCGGATCGAGCGGCTGACCGGTGTGGAGCAGGAACACGGGCATGGTCACGGGCATGGGCACGGTCACGGGCACGGGCATGTGGTGGCCGACGAGGAATGGCTGACTCCGGAGGATGTGGAAGTCTGGAAGCAGCTGCTGGACCCCGACGGCCCGCACTTCCTCGGTCGGCGCGCGGACCTCGCCGTACTGTCCGTCCGGAGCGTCCACCTGGGGCACGCGCCGCGCTGAGACGGCAGGCTGTCGCCGGAGTGTCGGCGGGTCGCCGTAAGGTGGGTGCCCATGAACGACCGGCTGGTGTGGATCGACTGCGAGATGACCGGCCTCGACCTGGCGAACGATGCCCTGATCGAGGTCGCGGTCCTGGTCACCGATTACGAACTGAACGTGCTCGGTGACGGGATCGACCTGGTGATCGCGCCGCCCCCGGCCGCGCTCGAGCAGATGGGTGACTTCGTCCGCGACATGCACACCGCGTCCGGCCTGCTCGACGAGCTCGCCAACGGCATCACGCTCGCCGACGCCGAGCAGCAGGTGCTCGACTTCATCACGTCGTACGTGAAAGAGCCGCGCAAGGCCGCCCTCGCGGGGAACTCGGTCGGCACCGACCGGACGTTCCTGGTCCGGGACATGCCGCGCGTCGAGTCCCACCTGCACTACCGCAACGTCGACGTCAGCTCGATCAAGGAGCTCGTACGGCGCTGGTACCCGCGGGTCTACTACGCGACGCCGGCCAAGAACGGGAACCACCGCGCGCTCGCCGACATCACCGAGAGCATCGCGGAACTGCGGTACTACCGGGAGACCGTGTTCGTGCCGCAACCCGGCCCCGACTCCAGCACCGCCCGGGCCGCCGCGAGCCTCGTCACGGCCCCGTCGGAGGACAGCCCGACCGGCGCCTGACCTGCGGTTCTGCCCTCGATTTCAGCTCCGGACAGTTCGTCGCTATGATTGCTCAGCCGTCGCGGTTCGGGCGGCAATGGTGGGTGTAGCTCAGCTGGTAGAGCACCTGGTTGTGGTCCAGGTGGTCGCGGGTTCAAGTCCCGTCACTCACCCGATGGCCGGCCATGCCCGCGGAGAGCGCGGGCTTGGTCGGCTTCGTCATTTTGTGCGGCTGCGCTTCGCTTGCCGCCGGCGGGGGCTCCGCCACCCGCACCCCCTTTGCCTTCGCTTCGCTCGGCTGCGGTGGTCGGGTTGGGCAGTCAGCTCAGGTGTTGGGGTTGGGTTGGCGGTCAGCTCAGGTGTTGGGGTTGGGTTGGCGGTCAGCTCAGGTGTTGGGGTTGGGTTGGCGGTCAGCTCAGGTGTTGGGGTTGGGTTGGCAGTTGACTCGGGTGTTGGGGTTGGGTTGGGCGGTTGGGTCGGGTTGGGAGGATGTTCTGGTGAAGGTGTCCGGGAGCATGTGGTTTGGGTACGGCCTCGTTGTTGTTGTGACGTTTGTGGTGGGGTTCTTGGCGTTCACCGTCTGGGTTTTGTCGAAGGTCTTCTGAGTTCTCTGTGATCTGACACCCCTGTGGGTGCGTCTCTAAGGGCAGAGGCGTCTACAGGAGGTGTGGATGGGCACGACCGAGGACTTCGAGGAGTTCGCGCGGGTGCAGATACCGCGGCTGTACCGGACTGCTTGGTTGCTGGCCGGGGATCGGCATCATGCCGAGGATCTGGTGCAGGAGACGCTGGCCAATCTGCTGAAGGTCTGGCATCGGATCGAGAGTCCGGGAGCCTACGCACGGACCGCTCTGGTGCGGACGTACATCTCTCAGCGGCGGCGGAAGAGCTGGTCGGAGCGGCCTACTGGGGACGTGCCTGACGTGGCGGAGCGGGCCGGGGATCCGGAGTTGCGGATGGCCTTGCAGAGCGCCTTGGCGGAGCTGGCACCGCTGGATCGGGCCGTGTTGGTGCTGCGGTTCTTCGAAGATCGCAGCGTCGAACAGGTGGCGCTCGATCTCGGCAAGAAGACCAGTGCGATCACCACACGCACCGCCCGCGCCCTGGACCGCCTGCGGGCGGTCCTCGGTGAGGGTGCCGACCAGCTGATCGCGCTCTGACCTCCAGGAGAACCCATGAACACCCAACTCACCGACCTGATGCAGCGCGCCACCGAGAACCTCGAGCCCGTCACGCCCGATCTGCTGGAACGCAGCGTCGCACAGGGCCTTCGGCTGCGCCGTCGCCGTACGACGTTGCTCGCCGCCAGCGGCACCGGCGCGGTCCTGGCCACCGCCGGCCTGATCGCCGGCGGAATCCAGCTGCTCGACTCCCCCACGGACACCGCCGTCGCCGGTACGCCGATCGCGATCGGCAAGCCGTCCACCGTGCCGTCAGTCGAACCGTCCGCCATCCCGTCTTCCGGGCCATCGACCGAGCCGATGCCGTCGACGACGACTCATGCCGGGGTGAATGCGAAGGAGACACTCGCGACCCTCAAGGCGCTCCTCCAGGCCCCCGGCCGCACCTTCTCGAGCCCGGAGACCTGGGGCGACGGCAGCATCTCCGGCGCGGCGTACGTCGTCAACGACGGTCACGGCGCCGTCCGAGTGGACGTCCTGCTCTCCGGCGGCGGCGAGCAGAACCCCTGCATGCCCGCCCGCCAAGGCTGCAGCACCCTGCCCGACGGCTCGGTCCTCTTCACCTCGAAGGAGTCACCCGAGTACACCGACGGCCGCCAGGCGGAGTTCGGCGTCGTCAGCAATTACGTCGTACTGTTCCGCCGCGACGGCCGCAACATCAATCTCACCAGCTACAACGCCCCGGCACAGAAGGGCAAGCAGCACACCCGCCCCACTCCCCTCCTGTCCGTCAAGGACCTCACCACACTCGCCAAGAGCAAGGTGTGGCAGCTCCCACCGCATTCGTCGGCCAAGGGCAGCAAGTAGCCCACCAGCAAGCCCATCGCACCTTCTCCTCCGAGCAGACGCGATGGGCTTGCTGCGTCAGCGGCTGATCGCCGGCGTGTAGAAGTCCCAGAGCGACGCGTTCTGCGGGACGTAGAGGCGGTAGTTGCGGGTCTTGTTCGGGTAGTAGGTGTAGGAGGCCTGCCCCGAAGCGTTCGTCGTCAGGTACTTGAGCCCCTTCCAGGTGGAGCTGCCGACCTCCTTGTACTGCAGCAGCACCTGCTTCCCCGGCCAGCGCACGAACGCGTTGACCTTCGGGTTGTAGTACCCGACCGTCGCGATGAACGCCGTCCGCGACCCCTTCCGCCCACCGATCAGCGTCGCCGACGACCCGTACTTCGTGTACGACGAGGCGTTGGTCTGCGCGATGTCGTTGTAGTCCTGGTCGTATGCTCCTGTCCCGATCCAGGTGGTCCGGCCGATCGGCGTGCTCAGTGCGTACATCGTGATCGTGTCCGTGTACTTCGTGTCGTAGAAGAACAGGTACTCCGACCAGGTCGAACCGGCGGTCGTCCCGGTCCAGTCAGCACCGGCCATCCGCGCGGTCGCGCAGTTCCCCGCCAGCGTGATCTTGAAGTTCGTGACCGCCGCCCGGATGCTGAACCGCGCCGGCATCACCATCGAACACGTCCCAGCCGCAGCAGCCTCGCCACCGGCCGGAGCCGCGGACGCCGTGACCGGCATCGCCAGCAGGCCGGCAACCAGTGCACCGGCGGCAAGCAATGACTTGATTCGCATCAAGAGTCCCCCTTGTATAGACGCCGGACACCCCATCCAGCCAAGCCTCCTATCGTGGTTACGGGCCGTGACGTTACGGTCGAGGCGTACACCTCCTGGGAAGGGCAGCCGACTGTGCGCCATGAAGTGACTCCCGCGGACACCGCACTCGCAGTGGGCAGCGGGGACGTCGAGGTCCTCGCCACACCTCGCCTGATCACCTGGCTCGAGTACGCGACCGCCCAGCTCGCCCTGCGCGCGCTCGGCCCCGGCCAGACCTCCGTCGGTACGTCGGTTCGCCTCCGCCACCGGCTGCCGACCCGCGTCGGCGACACCGTCGACATCGTCACGGACGAGCCCGAGGTGGACGGCCGTCACCTGCGCTTCCAGGTCCGCGCCACCAACTCGGCCGGCCAACTGATCGCCGACGGCGAACTGGAACGCGTCGTCGTCGACCGCGAACGCTTCCTCGCGAACGTGCCCTAACTGGGCGGGCGGATGATCCGCTGCTCGATCGCGCGGGCGACAGCGGCGGCCCGGGTGTCGACCTCCAGCTTGGTGTAGATGTGCGCGAGGTGGGACTTGATCGTGGCCTCACTGACAAACAGCTTCTTGGCGAGATCGCGGTTCGACTTACCGGTCGCGAGCAGGCCGAGGATCTCCACCTCGCGCTCGGTCAGCATCGGGCCGGAGCGTCGTACCAGCCGGGCCGCGACCGCCGGCGACAGCACAGTCTCGCCGCGGGCCGTGCCGCGGATCGCCCGGAAGAGATCGTCCGGCGGCGCGTCCTTCAGCAGGTACCCCGAGGCGCCGGCGTCGATCGCGCTCATGATGTCGGCCTCGGTGTCGTACGTCGTCAGCACCAGCACGTACGGCGGCTCGGGCAACGCGCGCAGCCGCGCGGTGACCTCGGCTCCGCCCGCGCCGGGGCCGAGGTTGAGGTCCATCAGGACGACGTCCGGATGCAGCGCCGCCACGAGTTGCTCCGCGCTGTGCGCGTCCGACGCCTCGCCGACGACGGTCAGATCGTCCTGGGCCTCGACCAGCGCGCGCACGCCGGCGCGCACGACGGGATGGTCGTCGACCAGTGCCACCTTGATCATCGAGGCTCCGGCGGCGTCCGTAGCGGGATCGAGGCGGCCAGCGCCGTCCCGTCCCCCGGTTCACTCTCGAGCACCAGCGTTCCTCCCAGTTGTCTCAGCCGTTCGCGGATTCCGGCCAGTCCGTGGCCGCGGTCGGAATCGATCTTGGCATGAGATCGCGGAAGGCCCCGGCCGTTATCCACAACGTCGAGGACGACCGCGTCCGGGTGGTACGTCAGCGTCACCACGGCCGATTGCGCCTGCGCGTGCTCGAGCACATTGGCCAGCGCGCCGCGGGCCGTACGCAGCAGCGCTGTCTCCACCTCCGAATCCAGCGTGACCGGCGTACCGTGCACCTGCACGCGGACGTCGACGTCGCTGTGGGCAGCCAAACGCTCGCAGCTCTTGCGTAGCGCTTCTGGCAGGCCCGCTGCGAGCTCTGCCGGAGCCAGGTCGCGGACTACCCTTCTGGCCTCTTCCAAACCGTCACGTGCGGTGGCGGCTGCCTGTGCCGCGTGCTCGCGTGCAGCTGCAGGTCTGTCGTCCCACTCGCGCTCAGCTGCCTGCAGCAACAGGTTGATGCTCGACAGGCCCTGCGCCACGCTGTCGTGGATCTCGCGTGACAACCGGGCCCGCTCCGCCATGACACCGGCCTGGTGCTGCGCATCAGCCAGGTCCCCCTGTGCCGCGTGCAGGTCATCCAGTAGCGCCTGTCTGGCCAGCGCGTCCCGCTCCAGTGCCCGATAGGCGCTCACGGCAAGCACTGCGATGCACACCGGTCCCAGCACGATCGTCGGGTCCAGGCGGTCGGTCATACGGG
Organism: Kribbella shirazensis; assembly: GCF_011761605.1. Classification (GTDB taxonomy): domain Bacteria; phylum Actinomycetota; class Actinomycetes; order Propionibacteriales; family Kribbellaceae; genus Kribbella; species Kribbella shirazensis. The sequence goes on from NZ_JAASRO010000001.1 coordinate 7,306,855, forward strand.
TCCACTGCACCACCGTGACCACCACCATGCCCGCAACAACCAGACAGGCGGGGCGAAACGACAAGATGCGGAGAGCAACGAACGACAGCGGCACGGCGCACCAGGCGAACGACGGCGCCAGAAACACCAGCGCGCACCACTCCAGCACCAGCAACGCCAGCCAGACCCGGCTGGGCAGCACCCGATAGGCGGCGTACGTCCCCAGCAGCACCACTGCCCCGATGAGCACCCACGGCCCCCGGTCACCGAAGCCGTGACCGGTCAGGTACCGGATCGCGGAGGCCAGCACGAGAACGACCAGTGCCGCGTGCAGAGCGGTCACCAGACGGGTCGCGTGACTCAGGATCGACGGGGTGTGTGCAGTAGACATGTTCAGCCGATCGTAGGCGTCCCGGAGCCGGATCCGAATCATCCGATCGGCTATCTCTTGGTGGCCGAACACCCGTCGTGCCGGGTGCCCAGGTGGGCGCAGGCTGGAGGCAGTTCGCAATCCACCGACCGTTGTGAGGTTCAGATGTCTGTCCGTTCGCTGTCCGCCACCCTCGCTCTGTCCGCCACGCTGCTGGGCGTCGGGGCCTCCACGGCGTTCGCCGCCCGCCCGAGCACGTACGAGCTCCCGGGGGACGCCGGCGGCTCGAAGTTCGAGGGCATCGGGTACGACGCGCGCACCGCGAACTACTACGTCTCCGAGACGACCGGCGGTGAGATCCACCGTGGACAGCTCCGCTCCGGTGACGCGATCGAGTGGCTGCAGGGCGACGGCACCGACGGGCGCTGGACCGCCCGCGGCGTCAACGTCGACGCGCAGGGCCGGGTGTACGTCGCCGGCGGTCCGAACGGGATCGACCACCCCGGCGCGCCTGACCTGTGGGTCTACGACCGCGACGGGAACCTGCTCGCCGCGCTCCGCACCGGCGTCCCGAACGCGTTCCTCAACGACCTGGTGATCGGGCCCGACGGCGCCGCGTACTTCACGAACTCGAACGCTCCGCAGATCTTCCGCGTCGCCGAGCGGAACGGCGACTGGACCGTCACGACCTGGGCCGACGCCACCGGGACCATTGCGACGACGACCGGCTTCAACCTCGGCGGGATCGTGGTCTCATCGGACGGCAAGGCGCTGGTCGTGGCCCAGGGCAACGTCGGCAAGCTGTGGCGGTTCGACCTGCGGACAGCCGCGGCCACCGAGGTCGACACCGCCGGAGCGGACCTCGTGAACGCCGACGGCCTGGTGCAGCAGGACGACAGCCTCTGGGTCGTGCGGAACTTCTCCAAGGTGCTCAGCACGCTGCGGCTGTCCGAGGACGGCCGGACCGCGCGGCTGATCTCCGCGACGCCGACCGACCCGGACCGGGTGCTGACGACCGCGAAGCTCGCCCAGGGCCGGCTGCTGGCGGTCGACAGCAAGTTCGACGAGGCGACCGCCGTCCCGCCGTACCAGGTCATCACGCTCACCGTGCGCCGATGACCCGCCGCCCGATCGCCGTGGTCGCCGTCCTGCTGATGGCGGCGACCACCGCGTGTTCCACTGAGATCAGCAGCAGTCCACAACCCGGTGCGACGCCGGCATCACCATCGAGATCATCGACAGTGCCGTCGACATCGCCGTCACCCTCGAGGAGCGCAACAGTGCCGTCAGGTCTCGACCGTCAGTTGATCGCCGCCGCCTGGAAGAACGACGTGGCCGAGGCCAAGCGCCTGATCGCCGCGGGGGCAAACGTCAACGCGGTCGACGACACCGTCCAGAGCGCGTTCCTGATCGCCGCGAGCGAAGGCTACCTCGACCTTCTGAACCTGACCCTCGCGCACGGCGCCGACATCCGCAGCCTCGACAGCTACCACGGCACGGCGCTGATCCGGGCCGCCGAGCGCGGTCACGCCGCCGTGGTCGGCCGCCTGATCCAGGCCGGCGTTGCGGTGGACCACGTCAACAACCTCGGCTGGACCGCGCTGCACGAGGCCGTCCTGCTCGGCAAGGGCACCCCGCAGTACGTCGACACCGTGCGGCTGCTGGTCGCGGCCGGGGCAGACCGCTCCAAGGCCGCGGTGAAGGACGGCGTCACGCCGGTGCAGGCCGCGAAGGACCGTGGCCAGACGGCGGTCAGCGCAGTGCTAGGCACCCAGGCCTCCGCTGATGCGCTTCTCGGCGCCGCATCCGCGGGTGATGCCAACAAGGTCGCGGCAGCGCTGGCGGCCGGTGCTCCGATCGAGTCCCGCGACGATCACCGCCGTACGGCGCTGCTGCTCGCCTCGCTCAACGACCGCGTCGACGTGGCCCGGCTGCTCGTGCAACTCGGTGCCGACCCCGACGCACAGGACGACCGGAAGGACTCCGCCTGGCTCGTCACCGGCGTCACCGGGAGCGTCGCGATGCTGGAGACACTCCTCCCGGCGAACCCGGACCTGACACTGAAGAACCGTTTCGGCGGCACCTCCGTCATCCCAGCCAGCGAACGCGGCCACGTCGACTACGTCCGGCGGGTCGTCAAGACCAAGATCAACGTCAACCACGTCAACAACCTCGGGTGGACCGCCCTCCTCGAGGCGATCATCCTCGGCAAGGGCACGCAGCCGTGGCAGGACATCGTCCAGACGCTCGTCACCGCCGGCGCCAACCCCAACCTGGCCGACGCCGACGGCGTCAGCCCACTCCGGCACGCGGAATCACGCGGCTACGACGAGATCGCCAAGATCCTCCGCGCCGCAGGGGCGCGATGAGCAGGACCGTGCTCAGTCGCGGACCAGGCAGCGGGACGGGAGCTCGAACCAGCGGAGGTGGTCGAAATCGGTGTTGACGTGACCCTCGGGGTCGGTGTGGTCCTGCCGGCAGGTGGACAACAGTTCCCGTGCCCCGGCGAGGTATTCGTCGAGCGCGGACTCGGGCGCCGTGTGGTCGTGGCGCGGGTACCGGAGCTTGCCGTCGGCGTCGTACCCGACCTGCGACAGCCGCAGCGGCGGCTCGACCGGTCCGCGGTGGTGCCGCCACAGGCCGTTGGCCGGGTCGAAGCGGTAGTCGCCGAGCAGTCGCCAGCCGTCGCGGGCGACGAGCTTGACCGCGTCGACGACGTACGTGAAGACCGCCTCCGAGATGAAGTAGTTGAAGTTGACCCGCACCCAGCCAGGTTTGATCCCCTCGCAGCCGTGCAGGATCTCCTCCTCGAACTCGTGCGACCGATCGAGGTCGATACCCAGCAGGGCGTGACCGTACGGCCCGGCGCACGAGCAGCCGCCGCGGGACTGGATGCCGAAGAGATCGTTCAGCAGCGCGACCACGAAGTTGTGGTGCAGGTATCGCCCGGAGGACGCCTTGACGACGAACGACACGATCGACAGCCGCTCGGCTCCCAGGTTGCCGAGGATCTGCAGATTCGGCTCGGTCTTCCAGGCATCGACCGCACGCCGCAGGTAGGCGTCCTCGTGCGCGCGGATGACGTCGATCCCGACCGCCTGCTTCAGCTGGAACGCCAGACCGGCGCGGATCGACCCGATGATCGCCGGCGTCCCGCCCTCCTCACGGTGGACCGGGTCGTCCAGGTACCGATGCTCCAGCGGGTTCACGTACGCCACAGTGCCCCCACCCGGTACGTCGGGCACGCGGTTGCGGAGCAGCTCGCGACGAGCGACCAGGACGCCGGGCGTCCCCGGGCCGCCGATCAGCTTGTGCGGGCTCAGGAAGATCGCGTCCTTGTACGAGAGCGGGTCCTGATCGCGTCCGCCGTACATGTCGATCTCGACGTACGGCGCGGCGGCGGCACAATCCCAGAACGACAAAGCGCCGTACCGGTGCAGCAGGGCCGACACCCGCTGGGTGTTGCTGACGATGCCGGTGACGTTGCTCGCCGCCGAGAACGAGCCGATCTTCAGCGGGCGCGCCGCGTACTCACGCAGCCGCGACTCGAGTTGGTCGATGTCGATGTGGCCATCCACGTCCTGGCTGATCACGACCACGTCGGCGATCGACTCGCGCCACGGCAGCTCGTTCGAGTGGTGCTCGTACGGGCCGATGAAGACGACCGGCCGCTGCGCGGGCGGGATCCGGGAGGTCAGGTGGTACGTGTCGTCGAGTTCAGCCGGGATGCGCAGGCCCAGGATCCCGATCAGCTTGTCGATCGCGCCGGTCGCCCCCGAGCCGCAGAAGATCAGTGCGGTCTCGTCGTCACCGCCGACGCTGTTGTGGATGATGCGACGGGCGTCCTCGCGCAGCCGGGTCGTCTGCAGGCCGGTCCCGCTCGATTCGGTGTGCGTGTTCGCGTACCGCGGCAGGACCTCCTCGCGGATGAAGTCCTCCAGGAAGGTGAGGGCCCGCCCGGAGGCGGTGTAGTCGGCGTACGTCACCCGCCGCGGACCGTACGGGCCCGGCATCACCTGGTCGTCACCGATCACCGACGCCCTGATCCGCCGCAGCAACGGCGTGTCCGGCGGCATTCCTTCGCGTTCCCCCTGGGTGCCCATGTCTCAGAGTAGGGCGGCGACGTGATCTGCGTCTCGTGATGAGTGTGTGCCTCCTGGATAGGGTCGGAGCCAGTCGACGACGAGGAGTGGGGATGACGTTTTCCAGCGAGCTGTGGGACCGCGGTGCGGCGTCGGTGTACGACGAGATCGTCCGGCACCCGTTCATCACCGGGCTGACCGACGGGACCCTTGACCACGACGCGTTCCGGTACTTCATCGTCCAGGACAGCCACTACCTCCGCGCCTACTCGCGGGCGCTCAGCCTGGTCGCGGGACGTGCGCTGGACGAGGACGCGGTCAGCATGTTCGCCCTGCACGCCGCCAACGCGATCGCAGTCGAGCGTGAGCTGCACACGTCCCTGCTGGAGTCACTAGGCCTGACGACGGCCGACGTCGAGGCGGCAGGGTCCCGTCCGACCACAACGGCGTACATGTCCTATCTGACGGCGGTGTGTGCGACAGGTACGTATGCCGAGGCGGTGGCCGCGGTGCTGCCTTGCTACTGGATCTACCGCGACGTCGGGCGGGAGCTGCTCAAGCGGTCCTCACCGGACCCGATGTACCGGAAGTGGATCGAGACGTACGGCTCGGAGGAGTTCGACGCTGTCGTCGAGTCGGTACTCGCGGTCACCGACGCACTGGACGTCGGGACGGCAGAGCGGGAGCGTTGTCACCAGCACTTCGCTACGACGTGCCGCTACGAATGGATGTTCTGGGACGCCGCGTATCACCAGCTCGATTGGCCAGTGGGATGAAGGACTTCTACGACGTCGTCATCGTCGGCGGTGGGCACAACGGCCTCGTCGCCGCCGCGTACCTAGCCCAGTCCGGCCTCTCCACACTCGTCCTGGAGCAGCAGGCACACACCGGCGGCGCAGCAGTCAGCGAGCGCGTGTTCCCGGGCGTGGACGCGCGGCTGTCGCGCTACTCGTACCTGGTCAGCCTGCTGCCCGACAAGATCGTCGCCGACCTCGGCCTCAACCTGCAGCTCCGGTCCCGCGCAATCGCCTCCTACACCCCGGTACGCCGTTCCGGTCGCGACATGGGCCTGCTGGTCGAGCGACCGGAGGGCGCCGGCACCAGAGACTCGTTCCGGGCCCTCACCGGCAGCGACGCGGAGTACGACGCCTGGACCGACTTCTACGGCGCCGTCGGGTCGCTAGCTGCCGCTGTAGCGCCCACCCTCCTCGAGCCGCTCCAGTCAGTCGCCGACCTCCGCTCTCGCGTCGACAGCGCACTCTGGGACGAGCTGATGGAGCGCCCGCTCGGTGACGCCATCGAACGACGCTTCGCCGACGACACCGTCCGTGGCGTCGTCGCAACCGACTCCGTCATCGGTACGTTCGCAGGGCTGCACGACGACTCCCTGATCCAGAACAGGTGCTTCCTGTACCACCTGATCGGCAACGGCACCGGTGAGTGGCGAGTGCCGGTCGGCGGCATGGGCGCGGTCACTGATGCGCTGGCTGTGGCGGCGCAACGTGCTGGCGCCGTACTGGTCACCGATGCTGCCGTCACCTCGGTCGAGGTCGACGGAACGCGTGGAGCCGTGACGTGGCTCGGCGGTGACGGTGAGCGGTCTGTCGACTGCTCCTGGGTGCTGTCGAACGTCGCGCCGTCAACACTGGCCGCCCTGCGCGGTCAGACCGGCGTCGAGAAGCCCGAGGGCTCGCAGCTCAAGATCAACCTGCTGCTGCGCCACCTGCCCGCGCTGAAGTCGGGTGACGATCCGGAGCGGGCGTTCGCCGGCACCTTCCACATCGACGAGGACTACAGCCAGCTCGAATCCGCGTACCGCAGCGCAGCCGGCGGCGAGCTCCCCGCCGTACCGCCGTCCGAGGTCTACTGCCACTCGTTGACCGACCCGTCGATCCTCTCCCCCGACCTTGTTGCGTCCGGCTACCACACCCTGACCGTCTTCGGCGTCCACTTCCCCGCCCGATTGTTTGCCTCCGACAACGAGTCGGTGCGCGAGGAGGCGAGCCGGCGGGTGCTCGCCGGCCTGGAGTCGTACCTCGCCGAGCCCCTCGACGACTGCATCGCGCGGGACGCCGACGGCAACCCGTGCATCGAGGCGAAGACGCCGTACGACATCGAACAATCCGTCGGCATGCCCGGCGGCCACATCTTCCACGGCGACCTCCAATGGCCCTGGGCGACCGACCCCGCCGACGCCGGCCGCTGGGGCACCGAGACCGACGTCCGCAACCTCCTGATCTGCGGCTCCGGCGCCCGCCGAGGCGGCGCCGTCTCCGGCCTGGGCGGCCACAACGCCGCCATGACCATCCTCACCCGCTAACCGATTTCGCATCTCCCCGATCCCCCTGCTACGATCCTCATCGTTCGAAAGCACGACAAGCGCCGCTAGCTCAATTGGCAGAGCAGCTGACTCTTAATCAGCGGGTTCGGGGTTCGAGTCCCTGGCGGCGCACAAAAGCCCAGGTCACAGCGGTGGCCTGGGTTTCTTCATGCCTCCAGCGCATCGTTTACGCATCGCTTTCCCTTGGCGCCGGCGTCGAGCCGCTCCGTCGACGCTCGTCACGGCCCGCGCCCTGAGCACTCTCAGGGCCTTCATGTGACCGTAACTGTGCGTCACATCACACGGGTTCGCATCGTTGCCGACTTCTCGGAATCTCGGCCGTGCCAGGCGTTGAGCAGCCAACCATCACACCGGTTGGAGGCGTGAGATGTCGAGGCCGCCACTGCCCATCGGAACCTGGGGCGAGATCAGTACGTGGGTCGCGCAGACCGACGACAAAGGCAAGCCCCTCAAGCACAAGTCGCAGGCACGGTTTCGTGACCACGACGGTCGTGTGCGACTGGTATCCGCATACGGGAAGACGAAGACAGCCGCCGAGCGCGCCCTCCTCACGAAGCTCCAGGACCGCGCCAAGACCAACCAGTCTGGCGAGCTGACCGCCATGCACAAGATCAACCACCTTCTGGACCTCTGGGAGCGGAGATTCGAGGGATTGGTCGCGGACGGAACACGATCACCCACCTCGCTGGACACCTACCGGCGCGCTCTCAAGAACCACATCCGCCCCGCCCTCGGCGAACTCCGCATCGGCGAGGCCACCACCCCACGCATCGACACCGTCCTCAGCAAGATCAAGACCAACTCTGGCGCCCCCACCGCCAAGACCTGCCGCGCCATCCTGTCCGGCGCCATGAGCCTCGCCGTCCGCTACGGCGCGATCTCCGTCAACCCGGTCCGCGAGGTCGACGCCATCGAAGCCAAGCCCAAGAACCCACCCCGAGCGCTCACTGCCGGGGAGGTTACCCTTCTCCGCAAGAGCCTGGCCGCCGACGGACGAGCCGTCCAAGCCGACCTCCCCGATCTGGTCACCTTCATGCTCGGCACAGGCGTCCGCATTGGCGAAGCCCTCGCCGTCCTCTGGCACCAAGTCGACCTCGAAGCAGGCACCGCCAAGATCACCCACACCATCGCCCGCATCCCCGGCGAGGGCCTGCTCCGCAAGGTCACCAAGTCCAGAGCCGGGCAGCGCGTCCTCAGCCTGCCCCGCTGGGCAGTCTCGATGCTCCGCACCAGGCAAGCCGCCGGCATCCGCCTCGACGACCCCGTCTTCGCCGACACCCTCGGCGGCTACCGCGACCCCTCCAACACCCGCCGCGCCATCCGCACCGCTCTCTCCCCCGTCGGCAGCACTGCCCGCCGCGACCTCGGCCTCACCCTTCGAGCCCTCCGCCGCAAGGCCTGCCTGACCCGCAAGGAAGTTGCCGAGGCCCTCGCCTGGCCGCAGACCAGAATCGAGCTCATCGAGACCGGCCGCATCAAGGTCGACCGCCAACTCGTCGCCGACCTCGTGAAGACCTACAACATCACCCTCGACGACTCCCCGAGCCTCCAGGCCGAGATCGACGCAGCGATCCAACCAGCCGAGTCCGACAAACTCGCTTGGATCCGATCACACGCGCTCCGCAAGACAACGGCCACGGCCCTCGACGAAGCGGGCCACACCGCCCGCCAGATCGCCGACCAACTAGGGCAATCCAAGGTCTCCATCACCCAAGACGTCTACATGGGCCGCCGAGCCGCCAACCCAGCCGCCGCCGAAGCCCTCGAGCAAGCCTTCGACGACCCCGACTTGATCTGAGCTGCGGCCGGAACCATGCCATTCGCGGGAAGCGGTCACTCGGTCTCTTCGAGCACATGCTGTCCAGCGCGTCCTCATCGGCTGTGGACCGTGTGGCAACCTGGTCAGGTGACGGATGCTGGGATGCTTGAACTCTTCGACAATCTGGCGGACCGGGTACGCAACCCGATGCTCGCATATCTGGGCACGCCTGACGATAGCGGTGACTGGGGCGACGACTCACCAACCGAGGTGGACCTCCTGGCCGAGCGACGCCTACTCGGTGCCGTCATGCTCGCCTCGATCCACATCATTGATGAGTGCATCGACGACATACAGACGATCGGCTCGGCCGAGGCGGAACCCAATGGGGATCTCGATCCCGAGATCTACGCAGACACGTTCGTGTGGGACAACTTCCCACGTCGGTTCCGGGCCTCATACGACTCGGAGTTCTTCGCCAAGGTCCTGGTCTCTGCGGTCAAGGTCAGCCACGATCTGGCCAACCCCAACAGCGAACGGCCAGCGTGCATAGCCGAAGAGATCATCGTCAACGCGATATGCAAGTACGCCTACGCCCTGTTGGACGACGCCGGCGTCGAGTGCGAAGTGAGCCTGGAAGACTTGATACTCGACGACGACGACTTCGAATTGCTGTTCAGCGAGGACATGGACGGGGTCGAGAACGACCCCGCCATGCAACGCTCACTCGGCATGTGGCTCCCACCCGTCGAGGGCTGGTTCACACCGTTCAACCCCGACCGTGTCGTTCATCCCTATGCCGAGACCAGCACGACATCCCCACGCGTGCACGACCTCTACCACCTACTCGCCTCCGACGAACTGAAGGCGATGTCTCGCAAGCCCGACGTGGTGGATACCCCCACTCCGATCACCGGGCTGCAGCCAATCAGCGAAGTCGTGCGACTGGCACGCCAGACATCGAACGCAGACCCCGAAACCTGGGTCGCCGACCACTCCGACCCTGAACGCAGCTTCGAGGCTCTCGTGCAGATCTCCCATATCGCAGAGTCTGGCTGGCTGACATGGCAACCACATGAATCCGCCGACATCGTGCGCTCCGACGCCGTGATCCAACTCGTCCCACACCGTCACTATCCGGTTGGTACAGACCAGCCATGGGCCAAGATCGCCATGACCAGCGGCGTCATCATGCACATCCCGTTGTCAGCGATCGTGTCCAACCGCCCAGACCCCGCGATCTATCAGCGGTGGAACTCGATTGGGTCCTCACTAGAGCCATGAGGACGGTCTTCCCAGTCCACGTTGAGATCACAACAGCTCGATCGGCAACCCGAACTGAGTCGGTAGCCTGGGCCATGTCAACTGCTTGGTGCCCGACTGCCGCTGCACGGTCCGGCTGGGCGTCGAGGATGTAGCCAGTGGTGATGCTGATCGCATCAAACGTGCGCTGGGTCCGAGCCGGCGACGCCTTCCCAGACGTAGAACGCCGCTCCTACCTCCGAACCTGCTGATGCGATCACAAGCCTGGTTCGGGCCGGGCGCTTTCCATCTCGAATCCAATGGCTGTGGGCTCGCTCACACCGAAGCTCCTGCCGGTCAGGTCGCGACCTGTACCCGCGGATGTCGGCAAGTATTCCGCGGTGGCACTGATGAGGCGGCTGGCGGAGGCAACGACTCGGCCGCCCAGTGTCTCGACGAGACGAGATGGGGGCTTCCTTCCGATCACTGCCGTGGCGCTAGTGATGAGGGCCGGCGACGGCGCAATGGGCAGGCAGCCGAACCTGGCGAGCAGCGTGTAGGCAGCCGAGTCTGCTTCCAGCCTTGTGAGGCCGTGGCATCCACTGTCACGAGAGCGCTTGTGCATCCAGAGGTGAGAGAGCTCGTGCGCGAGACTGAACGCCGCGTCCGCCATATCGAGGTCATCATGGACGACGACCCGACGTCGACGGTGATCGGCATGCCCGCTGTCGCCCTCGGCGGTCAGTGCTCCTCGTTCGACCTCATATCCTGCGTCGCCTGCCACTCGTTCCAATGCGGCAAAAATGTCGGCTGGACCGCAGTTCTCATCTGCTTCGAGACGCGGCAATGTGAGCGAAGTGCCCTCGGTCTGGCTGACATCCCACACCGTCGCGACGCCGTGTCCTTGCACAGGACCCGCTGGCCGGTCGACGTCTGCGGCCGGCGAGACGATCCTAATGCCGGATGCTCCACGTATCACGCAGCGGCCCCTGCGTTGCCACTCTCGCCGTCCAGCGATCCACGTAGCGTCAGGCAGCTGCAGTTTGATCAGGACAACATTCCTGAAGGACTGCCCGTGGAGAACTGCTGCTGCATCGAGCCAGCGCATCCACTGACCGTCCGACCACTTCCGCTGCACGTCGGCATCGACAGCTCTCCGGAGATCCGCGACCGTCACCCGAATGCGGTTCACCGGGCTGTCCGGCCGCAGCACGTGGATCGACTGACGGGTGCATGATGAACAGCCATAAGTCCACGGTCGGCGTGTTCACCCGGCCCTTGAACCCGGCCGATGGAATCCAGGACTTATATGCCGGGCTGACGGTGCCTGGACCCAGTGATAGAGCGAGAGGTCGTGGCCAGCCGCCCGTTCGCCCCTACGGGTGTGCGGGCGTGTCCGTGGACTGGCCGAATGACAGCAGGGGGACGTCAAACAGATCAGGTTGCCGCGGACGTGAGAAGCGGGGCGCGGTCACCTCGACCAGATACATCTCGGTGAGGAACTGAATCTTGGCACCGAGGAGATGACTCGTGTGCGCCGTCGCGGAGTGCGCCTTCAAGCCGACCGAGACGTGGATGTGGGGCAGCACCGTCCCGGACTCCTCGTCGTACGCGAGGGTGCCGCCGCCGATTGCCTCCACGTTTTCGAGGTGTACGGCGCTCCACACCGGCGCGTCAGGGTTCTCGAGCTTCTCGCAGGTGCCGACGAGCTGGACGTCGCGCATGCCGGCGATGAACATCGGGATGAAGCCCTGCCGTACGCCGTACTGCGCGCAGAACTCGGCCAGCGCCGGATAGAAGTCGTCTCCGTGATCGAAGTGGACGGCGAACGTCCGGCCCATCGTCAGTTCAGCGGCACGCAAGCTCGGCTCCTTCGAGATCGTCGATATAGGCAACGTAGCGGATCGCGGTGTTCAGCCCGCTCGTCGACAGCAGCCGGCTGCGAGGATGCGCAAGGTCATCGACGCCTGCCACCGCGAGCTCCTCGCACCGCCGCTGGAACCAAGCCCACGGCACGTTGAGATACGCGGCAAGCATCTGCAGTCGGCGCTTCGAGCGGACTTGCGCGACCAACGAGGCGACGGACACCTGCTCGACGACATCGCGGAACACCGAACGACGTGACGGCGGCGCGCTCGCATCGACCGACCACAGTTCAGGGCCGCCGAGCCAGTTCGCGACGATCGCCTCGCCGCCGAGCACGAATCCCTCAACCTGACCATGCTCCGGCTCGGCGCTCAACTGCACCGTGATCCCGAAGGCCTCCATCAGCGCGGCCGTGAGCAACAGCAGCATCCGCTCGTACGCCGGCGACTCCGCAACGTCCGCGTCCGAGATGTAGAACCCTCGCCGCGCCTCCGGGAACATCCGCGACGTACGACGCAGGTACTCGAACTTGTGCCGCCACAGCAGCCACGCCGCAGCCTCTTCCCCCCTCGACTCCCGCGTTCAGAAGAACGGCTGACCAGACAGCCGATCGAGGTTGCGAGCGATGTGCCGGGCACAGAACCGCGACCCGAGCCACTGCGCTGCGACCGCGTTCAGCGTCGGCGCCTCAGTCAGCGGCACCTCCGACGTACGCCGCCCCTCATAGCGTGCAAGTCTCGCTTGACTACTGGTCAACTGGGCGTCGTCCGCGAGCAAGGCGACGTCGGTGTTCACCGCCGCCCAGATAATGCCGACCGTCAAATCGTCCAGAACCATCGCAGCCGAGATCGGCTGCGGGCCGGTACGGCGTCCACCCCGGTCGACGAACCGGCGCCCGTCTGAGACGTAGTACCGCTGCTCCGCATCAGCCACCACGACGAGGGAGCGACGATCCGGCCGGTTCAGCGCTGCGTCGTGGCCAGGGTCGACCATCAACCACCCTTCGCCCGGCAGCTTCACTTCGCAGTAGTGAGCACCAACTTCGACGCCGGTGTACGACCTGCCGGAGGGCAGGCGCAGAGTGTTGGACCTGGTCGAGGGCGCGCGGCCGGCGAGTAGATCGAGGAAGTAGACAGGCTCCGGCGGCTGCGGCGCGGTGACGCGTCGCTTGTAGAAGAAGCCGAGGTCCGCGGGGTCGGACTTCCCGAGAACTCGGCACAGCGCCTGCCGGACGTCCGCCGCCGGCCAGGTGTACCAGCCGCACTCCCAGTCGGAGATCGCCTTAGCAGTGATGAGCGCGGTTCTGCCGCTGGCGTGATAGATCTCGGCGCTGACGAGGTCGGCGAGTGTCCCCTGCGACATCCGCCCGCGCGCCTGGCGGAGCAATACGTTGGGCTGCCTCTTACCCTTCATGGGGCAAGGATGGCCGCGGTCGCGCGGACAGCGTCACGGCATGACAAGACATCTCCAGGATGTCTTGGTTCAGCTCAAAATGTCCTCAAATGTCTTAGGTTAGATCTCAGTGTCAGGGTGATGCTGCCGCTCACGCGGTGGTTGGATCCTGAGCATCCGTGTCTGGCTCTTAGGTTGGCTGCCGCCTGCGGGTTGGCGTCCACGGGTTTTGCCGGCGCCGGGTGTGAAGGGACCGACCGGCGTGACTTGATAGGAGCGTGGCATCGCCCCCACTGAGATGTGTCCGCCGGCCGGTCCGACCGTCCAGTCACTGATCAGGGTGAAAGGAGGCAACCACCATGGTGTCACAGCTGTCACAGCTGTCACAGGCGTCGCAGGTGGTTGTTGGGGCCGACGTGCACAAGCACAGCCACACGTTTGTCGCGGTCGACGAGACCGGCAAGAAGCTGGGTCAGCTCACGGTGCGGGCCGACAGCACAGGGCACGACAAGGCGGTGCGGTGGGCCCAGGCCCAGTTCGGTGCCGCCGGGGATTCCGGTGATGGTTGCGGGGATGGTTGCGGGGATGGTTGCGGGGCCGGGATCAGGTGGGGAATCGAGGACTGCCGGCATCTCTCGGCGCGGCTGGAGATCGATCTGCTCGAAGCCGGGCAGCATGTGGTGCGGGTGCCGCCGAAGCTGATGGCTGAACAGCGACGCACGGCCAGGACCCGGGGAAAGTCGGACCCGATCGACGCGCTCGCGGTCGCGCGGGCAGTGCTGCGCGAACCGGATCTGCCGGTCGCGGCGCATGACGAGGCGTCGCGGGAGCTGAAACTGCTGGTCGATCACCGCGACGACCTGGTCGCACAGCGGACCCAGGTGGTCAACCGGTTCCGCTGGCACCTGCACCGCATCGACCCCACCGTCGATCCGGCGCCCGCATCGCTGAACCGGGCCAAGACCCGGCGATGCATGGCCGAGTTGCTCGCAGACCGGTCCGGGATCGACGCCCGGCTTGCCCGGGAACTTCTCACCGATATCGAGACCCTCACCGCACGGGTGAACACGCTCAAGACCGAGATCGCCGCGCTGGTGGCCGTCCAGGCCCCGGCCCTGCTCGAACTCGAGGGCTGCGGGACCCTGACCGCGGCGAAGATCGTCGGCGAGACCGCCGGCATCACCCGCTTCCCCCACGAGGCCAAGTACGCCATGCACGCCGGTGTCGCTCCCATCCCTGTCTGGTCCGGCCGCACCGCCGGCCGGGTCCGGGTGAACAGATCCGGCAACCGCCAACTCAACGCCGCTCTCCACAGAATCGCGGTCACCCAGATCCGTCTCGGCGGCCTCGGCAAGGCCTACTACGACAAACGCCTCGCGGCCGGCGACTCCACCACCGAGGCCCTGCGCTGCCTCAAGCGACGACTCGCACGAGTCGTGTTCAACACCCTCAAGAACAACCCGTCAACCGCGACCGCAACCGGACTCGCGGCCGCGGCTTGACATAGGAGAAACCTGTGCCTAACGAACGACTGCGAGCAGCGATGGTGGAACAGGGCCTGACCCATCATGCACTTGCAGATGAGCTCGGAGTCAACGTCAAGTCCGTAGAACGCTGGGTTGCCGGCGATATCGTCCCCTTCCCGCGCAATCGGCACCGGCTGGCGACGCGGTTGGGACGGGACGAGGCCTACCTCTGGCCGGACACCCTGACCCGGGACCGCGCCGCAGCCTTGGCCGAGAGCGAACTCGTACGTGTCTACCCGCATCGCGCGGACGTTCCCCCCGACGAATGGCGGCAACTCTTCGAGTCGGGCGACGCTGAAATTGGCATCCTCGTATACGCAGGCCTGTTTCTTGCTGAGGACAACGGGCTCCAGCGGATCCTGCGGAAGAAGGCGAAGTCCGGCACCCGAGTTCGGATCCTCCTGGGCGATCCGGATGACGCCCGAGTCGTGGAACGTGGCGAGGAGGAGGGCATCGGCCAGGCACTCGCCGCGAAGATTCGCAACGCGCAGGTCCTCTACCGGGGACTCATGGACGCCCCTGGCCTCGAGTTCCGGCTGCATCGGACCGTGCTGTACAACTCGATCTTCCGTGCTGACGACCGGTTGTTCGTGAACACGCATATCTACGGTCTTCCGGCGGCGCAGGCGCCGGTGTGGCACCTCCGCAAGATCCCCGGCGGCGAACTGGCCCGCCACTATCTCGAGAGCTTCGAGCGAGTTTGGGACAACGCAACGCCAGTGACGGAGCTGTGATGGCCAGGCGAATCGACTACTACGACGATCCCGACGCACCGGCCGCGAACAGCATGGTCCCGTCAGTGAACGTCGTGATCGAGAACGACGCCGGCGAGATCCTCATGATCGAGCGCTCCGACAACGGCAACTGGGCACTCCCCGGCGGAGCGATCGACCTGGGCGAGTCGATGTCCCAGGCCGCCGTACGCGAAACCAAGGAAGAGACCGGCATCGACTGCGAAATCCTCGACGTACTCGGCATCTACACCGACCCGAAACACATCATCCTCTACACCAGCAACGGCGAAGCCCGCCAAGAGTTCTCCATCCTCCTCCGCGGCCGCGCTACAGGCGGGACACCCACACCAAGCAGCGAGAGCACCCGAGTCCGCTGGATCCCACCCAGAGAGCTCAACAGCCTGCAGATGAACCGAACCATGCGCCGCCGCATCGACCACTATCTCAATCCCGAAGCTACGTTGTACTTCGACTAGCTTCCGGTCGCTCAGGTTGCATGAGGTGTCGCCGCACTATGGCCGACGGATGCGTGGCGAGAACATCCGCGATGGGCCCAAATGCTGGTAGGTCGTACTCAACGAGGGCCACAGCAATTGCGAGCGCCATCCTGCAGCCCTCGTTGACCTCCAACGCGGCGATAAGGGTCGCTAGAACAGTGTCGTGCTGCTCCGGGTGCTCACTTGCGTACCTGACGAGGTTGTAGCCGGCTGCCGCGCGCACCTCCGGATCCGGATCTACAGTGGCGCTGGCCAGGAACGCGTGGGTATGAGGGCTCGAGCGTAGTGCGAGCAATTCCACAAAGCCGACGGGTTCCGTTCTGCGTAGCTCGAGGAGAACAGGCCACATCTCGTCCTCGGGGAGCGTCCCAGCAGCAACCCTGAGCGCCGTCACAGCTGAGTTGAATCGATCGCTCTCGCCGATGAACAGCCGCGTTGGTGCACTCTTCAGTGTCGGTGCCGCCTTCTTGAGGCGGCGCTGTACATGTGCGGGGAGCTTGGTGAAGTGCCGCGCGAGCATCTCGAGCGTCCGTTGCACCTGCGCGCCAGGAAGGATGCCAGCGGTCACTGCGTCGGTCACCGCCTTCCAGAGGCGGTTGTCACCGGTGTGATATGCGCTCAATGTCAGGTCATGCAGTTGGTCGATCTGGTAGCCCGAGTACTTGAACGTGCCGTTGACACCAGCCGCGTCCGCGAGCATCTGTTTGACGGTCTTGCCGACGCTCCGCCCGAGTGCCAGGTAGTCATCGCGTTGGGTGGAACCTGTGACTAATAGACTCCGGAAGGCAGCGTTGGACCCTTCGTTTGCGCGGCGGCGCAGTTCTGCGACGGCCTTCGGCAACCTGCTGCCAAGGATCTCTAGCATCTCGAGGCCGTAGTGGTCATCGCGCTCGGATGCGGCCGTGACCAGGTGCTCGACCGTGGTCTTCTCGACGTGGGCCAGGTCGAGGCTGCGTGCGATGCGATTCAGAGCTTGCACCACGCCCTCGTCACCGTCATAGGAGGCCGCGATCAGGTCCGCAATCACCTGGTGAGTTGCCGGCGATGCAGCAGTGAGGACTCGAGGGATTGCACCGCCGAGCTCGTTCCAGCGGCTGGCCCAACCTCCGCCGAGCTGGCGCACAGGCCCGTCGTCCTCGAGCAGTGCGATGGCGCGGTTGATGACGCGGTCGGCAAGTTCGGCGTCCAGGAGGTCACCGCCAGCGGCGAACAGAGCCATGGCAGGACCTTCGGTCCGCTTGGGCCAGGGGTCGGACGCGAGCTCGATGAGGACGGTGCAGAGAGCGGATGTCGGGCCTGCGACCCAAATGCGGTCTGCAGCCTTCTTGATCTCAGTCTTGTCTCCGGCGAGTGCCATCAGATTGAGCGCGCTCGCGACGTGATCAAACTCCGAAGTCGAGATAAGGGTCACCTCGCCGATCTGCAGTGCGAGGTGACGCCACGCGCCCCATGCTCCGCTGAACGCCGCCGTCCACGCTGTAGTCATCAAGTCGTCTCTGGCGTTAGCCGCGGTGAACCGCGTGTCACCGTTGGCGCTCCAGGCGCTGAATCGAGAGGTCAAGTCCTGACCGAGCGCATGACTCACGTCCTGCGCCCGCCACCACGACCCGGCATTGTCCTGCGCAGCGATGGTTTCCTCGATGTCACCTCGCCCGAATTCCGATGTTGAGAACAAGAGCGCAGCGCATCCCCCGCGGATGGTGCTGACGGTCAGATCTCCGGCGAGGGCCTTCAGTGCGAACAAGGCTTCCTTGGCCGCGGCTGCGGCCTCCTCGGGCTGATCGAGTTCAAGGAGCACATGCGCGCGCTGTGCAAGGATCCAGCCGCGGTCTGCCGGCTTTGTGTACCGCGTCGGTTTCAGAAGGTCGAGCGCGGTCCTTGGCTCCCCGGAGATGTACGCGAGGCATGCGCGAACGACCATCGTCGCGCTGCGCTCGAATGTCGCCCGCGCGGTCACCGCGAGCGCAGCAAGCGCTGAATCGTCGTTCTCCGACATCAGGACACGCAGTCCGTGCGCGAAGCGCCAGCCCCAATTCTTGGAGGTGGCCCACGATTTGGGATCAGGACACAAGCCGTCCCTTGACCAGTGGACGAGTTCGTTGAATCGGCCGCGCATGAGCATCGCAACCGCCTCTTCCGTGCTGAGCGCAGACGGCGATCGGTTCGGGTGAGGTGCGACCAAGCGCGACATCAGCAACGCGTGCCGCAAGCGGTCAGCGGGCGGAAGGTCGGTCAGTTTGCCGTCCCAAACTGCGCCTTCGAGACCATTCATCCTGGTCGTGTTGGCGATGCGATTCAGCGCATCCAACGCGTCCGGATCAACCCGTTGGTCGGCTGGCACGAAGATCTTGCGGCCCTTGCCAGTCTTCTTGATCGCGGGGCCATGAACATGGGCCCAATAGCCAATCTGGTTCGCAGTATCCACGAAGACGAGCAGGTACGGCCACTCGAACTCAAGCCAGTGGTCGAAATGATCGGTGTCCGTTTCCTCGAACCACCAGCCAGGCCGGCCATTGACCCTGTGCTTCGGCTTCACATACTTCTCTTGACTTGACTTCACTTGCAGCAGAACCGGAGCGGCGAGATCGAAGGTAGCCTCGACGTCTCCTGCGGAGACTGTGTCACGCGCGAAGGTGATGAAGTCGTTCCCGATGTCCTCGCGGAACCGGGTGGGCGGAGCCCAGCCGATCTTCTGGAAGATGACCTCAGCCATGGATTCGCCCAGCGAACCCGTCTTGCCTCGCGCCGCCATACGCCTACTCATGCGCAGGATTCTCGCACCGCACTCCTCTGAACTGACCCGAACGCGCTCAGGCGATCAGGCGCCGCTCGATGTTCGCGGCCGCTCTCCGGAGCGCATGTGCAGATCTGGCAATCGAGCGGTGTACAACGTGGCCGGGTGGGTAGCGGAACAGGATCTCGTTCAGACGTTCCTCGACGTCGACCTGGCATCCGTCGACCGCGGCGGTCAGGTCGCAGTACGTCAGGGCATCGAGCAGGAACTCATCGGGCAGGGGGAACTCTTCCGAGAGCCTGTCAATGCCCCGCTCGTCTGCCTCGATCAACGCGCCGGTGTGATGCGCGACAAGACGGCAGATCACCGGGTCCACGCCGACTACGTCGCGAAGGTGCCGAGCCCCATCGAGCGGATGGAAACCTGTCGATTCCAGTGCAGACGAGTAGCCGATGTCATGAAGGAAGGCGGCCGCCTCGATCAGCTCGGCTTGGTCTCCGAGGATGGACGCCAGTTCGCGGGCGCGAGCAGCAACCCCTTGGGTGTGCGCCCAGCGACGCGGCAGCTCGTCGGCCAGCAACCGACGCGCCAGCGATCGTGCCTCCTGCGCAGTCATCATCAGGCTGAGCGTACGACGCGCGACCGCCGCAGTCACCTCAGTCCGCCGCGGACCGCACCCTTCCCCGGGCCCAGACCGCCTCGAAACTCGCGACGTACGAGTCGAACATCTCACTGTCATCCGTATGCCGGTAGTGGTAGACCGGCGACTGCGCGGCCGGGATCCCATAGGAGTGCTGGTTGACGAGGAGTTGGCCGTCCGAGCGGAACATCGAGTTGTAGAGGACGGTGTCGTGCAGCCGCAGCTCGACGCCTTCCTTCCTTAGCAGCGGCGCCAACAAGCTGAGCGAGTTGCGGATCTTCGCTCCCATCGCCTCGCCGATCTTCTCCTCGACGCCGCGCTCAACGACGTTCGCACGTCCGGTGCGCCCAGCGCGATCCTGATTCGGGCGGTGTCGCTCTTCTCGCCCAGCAGACGCACGATCCGGGCGTCCTCCGCGAGGAACAGCGCGCTGTAGGCGAGGATCCCGATCTCCGACTTCGCCGACTCGAAGAACGACAGCCAGTTCTGCGAGCTGATCGCCGTACGTCGTGAATAGACTCCGGCGATCTCCGTCGGCCGCCCGTCGTCCGATCCCATGGAGCGGAGCTCAGGCCAGATCACTTCCTCGTCGACGCCGAGCAGCCGCGTGAGCGCTGCGCGGGTACGACGATGCGGCATCTGCCCGCGCATCCAGCGGCGCACAGTCTTCGGGTCGACGGTCAGCTCCGCCGACACATCCAGGTCGGTGAGATTCGCGTCGTACATCGCGCGCCGGAGCACGTCGTTCACTCGGATCGCCATCCTTACCGAGGGGTAGATGTCGGTAAATGTCTGTTCGGACCGTAACACGAAATGTCCGTAAATGTCCGTAGACACGGTTCTCCTGTCCAGGCCGGAACGACAGGCTTGAGGCACACGCTCGACACAGCGGTCGAGCGTCGCCAGGGCAGACCGAGGAGACGGAAATGATGCGCCGCGGGGAGCTGTACCGGTATCGCGATCCATCAGGAGTCAGCGGCACCGGCGTGGTCGCCTTACTGGTGGAGTTTCCGCCCAACGAGGACGGACAGCAGTGGCTCGCAGTCAAATGGCTCGGCCCGCACCCGTGCATGACGTTCTGGTCGGGTATCGGTGACTTCCTGGAGGTCCATGGGCATCTCGGCGCGTCTGAGATCCGCTGGCTGGATCCTGATCCGTTCGACCCCGATGAGGATCCGGCGCTCGCGACTGTCGGCGGCGCTCGAAAACTGAACACTTTCGGCGGTGAAAAGTGAGCACTCGACGATTGGAGAGTGATCACTTTGGAGGACTGGGCGCTGATCAGGAGGTTGGCTGCTGAGGGGGTGCCGAAGGCGCGGATCGCTGAGCGTTTGGGGATCTCGCGGACGACGGTGATCAAGGCGGTGAACTCGGATTGCCCGCCGCGGTATGTGCGCAGGCCTGGGCCGACGTCGTTCACGGCGTTCGAGCCGGCGGTGCGGGCGCTGCTGGCCGAGGTTCCGGACATGCCGGCGACGGTGCTGGCCGAGCGGGTGGGCTGGACTGGGTCGATCCGGTGGTTCCGCGAGAACGTGAAACGGCTGCGGCCCGAGCATCGTCCGGTCGACCCATCGGACCGGTTGGTCTGGTTGCCGGGCGATGCCGCGCAGTGTGATCTGTGGTTCCCGCCGCGCAAGATCCCGCTCGAGGACGGCACCGCGAAGCTGTTGCCGGTGCTGGTGATCACCTCCGCGCACTCGCGGTTCAGCACCGGCCGGATGATCCCGACCCGTAAGACCGAAGACTTGCTGTTGGGCACGTGGGAGCTGATCCAGCAACTCGGACGGGTCCCGCGCCGGCTGCTCTGGGACAACGAGCCTGGCATCGGCCGCGGCCAGCGCAGGGCCGAGGGCGTCGCGTCGTTCATGGGCACGTTGGCCACCAAGTTGGTGCTGCTGCCGCCGAAGGACCCGGAGTCCAAGGGGGTGGTCGAGCGCCGCAACGGCTGGTTCGAGACCTCGTTCATGCCCGGCCGCAGGTTCACCTCGCCGGCGGACTTCAACGACCAGTTCACCGACTGGCTGACCAAAGCCAACGCGCGGGTGGTGCGCACCATCAAGGCCGCACCGGCCGACCTGATCGACGCCGATCGGGCGGCGATGCTGGCGTTGCCGCCGATCCCGCTGCACCTGGGCTGGCGCAACAAGATCCGGTTGGGCCGTGACTACTACGTCCGGCTCGACACCAACGACTACTCCGTCGACCCGGCCGTGATCGGCCGGATGGTCGATGTCGCCGCAGATCTCGACCGTGTCCGGGTCCGCTGCGAGGGCCGCGTCGTGGCCGAACACCCCCGCGTCTGGGCCAGAGGAACCACCGTCACCGACCCCGGGCATGTCGAGACCTCCGCCTGGTTGCGCAAGCAGTTCCAACAACCCCGCGCCGTTGCCAGCGCAGACGACCTGGCCCGGGACCTGAGCGATTACGACCGCGCATTCGGGCTCACCACCGAGGAAGGAATCAGCTGATGACCGCTACCAAGCCGACCGTGAAGGCCGCTGCGAGCACGGAGGCGGTCAAGCAGATCACCTACCTCGCCGCCGCACTGAAAGCGCCACGAATCACCGAGGCCGCCACCCGGCTGGCCGACCAAGCCCGTGACGCCGGCTGGACTCATGAGGACTACCTCGCCGCGGTCCTCGAACGCGAAGTCAGCGCCCGCAATTCATCCGGCGCCCGACTACGAATCCGTGCCGCTGGGTTCGGTGCGGTCAAGACACTGGAGGACTTCGACTTCGACGCCCAGCCCACGATCCGGCAGCAAGTCGCCGCGCTCGCATCCGGTGGGTTCTTGACCGAGGCCCGCAACGTCGTGCTCCTCGGGCCGCCCGGCACCGGAAAGACCCACCTGGCCACCGCCTTGGGTGTCGCGGCCGCCCGGCACGGACACCGGGTGCTGTTCGCGACCGCGACCGACTGGGTCACCCGCCTCACCGACGCCCACCGCGCCGGCAAGCTCCCCCAAGAGCTCACCCGGCTGCGGCGCTACGGGCTGATCATCGTTGACGAGGTCGGCTACCTGCCCTTCGAACAAGACGCCGCGAACCTGTTCTTCCAGCTCGTCTCGTCCCGCTACGAACACGCCTCGCTGATCCTGACCTCAAACCTGCCGTTCTCCGGCTGGGGAGGCGTCTTCGGAGACCAAGCCGTCGCCGCCGCGATGATCGACCGGATCGTCCACCACGCCGACGTTCTCACGTTGAAGGGGGCCAGCTATCGCCTCCGCGGACGCGGCATCGACAGCCTGCCCAGCATCCGCACCACCACCGGGGAAACCGAGTCCTAGACTGCCCACAACCGCTCACTTTTCAACCGCCGGAACCGACCAGCTTTGGAGCGCCGCCGACACGCGACCACGAGCCTGCATCCCCGCTAGACCGGCGAGGCCGGCGTGTGATCCTCACGTCCGCGTCGGTCGCGCCCTTCCAACCCTCGTCATGCCCGGCGAGGACGCGGCCCTGCCACCGTCTCCCCTGTCGGTGGCAGGGCCCAGTACTTCCCGGAGGACACGAATGCAGTGGAGCGACCTCAGGCACGGCGACAGGGTCCACCACTTTGAATATGGAGCCGGCACTGTGAACAGCGCCGGACCGCTGTGGCTGCTGATCACCTGGGATGACCCGGCCGAGCACGTCGACTACCACTGGTCAGGCGAAATCGACCGACACCTCACGCGCCTCACACCGCAGGCCGAGGAGGCGCACGGTCAATGACGGACAGCACGTCACATCAGGTTCGCGCGTGGCTCGGCGAGCACCTGGTCATCGATTACGTCGGTCCGCGTGGAGCCGCAGCGCGGTTCGAGGACGCGATAGGGCGGAGCTTCACAAGCTTGCGAGTGACGAACGAACCCTTGATGGACGACGTGGTTACGGCAGGGGGCCGTCCACGCCACCCGCAGGCCGATGATCGGTGATGTCGTAGTACGCCGCTCTGCCGGTCGTAGACTCGGTCTCGACGGTCACCGATTTCTGGTTGACTCTGGCAACCTTTCGCCAGTGCCCGGAGATCCGGACGTAATCGCCCTTCTGGATCGCTGATGAGTGGTTCGTCGGCCTCTCGATCAGCCGGTCACCGACCTCATGCCAGTGGCGCAACCGTGCCTCGATGTCTATCCGACGGATGAGCATCCTGATAGCCCACAGATCCATTGTCACCGAGGTCTCGCCGCCAGCTTTGATCGCACGGAAATGCTGCTCGACCTGACGATCAACCTTTCGAAGATCCGCTTCGAGGCGTGCGATCCGGCGACCGATCCAACCCGAGAGTACGACTCCTCGGTTCCTGCGGCCTCTGCAGAGCCATCCTCCGGCGTGTGAGGAGTCGGCATCAGTCCCACCTCTCGTCCAGAATGTGGTCACTCAAGTCGGCGAACCAAGCGATCACGTCATTTGCGCGGTACCGCAGATGCCGGCCAACCTTCTTGCCCCTCGGCCCATACCCCAACGTCCGCCATCGATAGAGAGTGCGCTTCGGCACGTTCAGGTACGCGGCCACCTGATCGATGTCCCAGAGTGGATCGGCTTCAGACGTCATCGGATCCCCCTGCTGCGGAAGGATTCGCCCTACGCCGCTCCCTGTCGACCTTCACGATCCGTCGCAACTCGCTTACCGGTACGCCGAGGATCTCCGCCGCGGCCTCCGTCGATCGGCACACGCGCGCGAGCTCGGCGATCTCCGCCGCGCACGCCGCCTCAGCATCCGCGACACGTTCGTCGTACCGCTCGATGGCGAGTGTTCTTGCCTCGACGGCGCGATCCAGCGATGTCTGCGCCCTCACCGTTCGGGTGGTGGCAGCTTCGATCCTCGCCTGTCGTTCACGTGCGCGCCGCAGCGCGACGACGCGTTCGCTGGCTCCCATTCCGAACCACCCTCACGGCACGGGGCCGTCGAGTTCGGGAGACGGCGAGAGCTGATCCTGCGGCCGGAGCGTCACCGGCCCGAGCATCACGCCATGAACCTTCAGGTACTCGTCTGCCGATTCGATCAGCCTCCGGGACGTGTTCGTCACTCGGACCCCGGTCGCTTTGATGACGTTTGCCGGCTGGTCGGGATCGGCCGCCTTCGCCCAGCCCGCGAGATAAGAGAACGATCTCGTCTCACTGGAAATGCCATATCGCGCGAGTACCGCGTA